>NZ_JBFAJJ010000001.1:0-365044 GCF_040655155.1 Streptomyces sp. NPDC050508 | reverse complement strand
CCCGTGGCAGAGCACAACTCACCCGCCCCGGCGGCGCAACTCACCAGTCCCGAACGGCAATCAGCTCCTCCACATCCGCGTCCGCGAACCCGTACGTCTTCGCCACGAACCAGAAGTCCTCGGCTATCTCCTCGCGCGCCACGGTCTCGATGTCGCTGTCGGCCGCCTCGAAGTCGTCCTGCAGGGCGTTGAACTCCTCGGTGGCGACCTCGGTGAGGGCGTACAGCGCGGGCAGGTCGGCGGGGTGCTCGGTCTCGATGCGCTCGCACAGTCGCAGCAGGATCGCCTTGCCGAGGTCCACCACGTCGTCGGGGTAGTAGTCGTCCCGGTACAGCGCCCGCAGGAACGCGTGCTCGGTGATCTGCTGGTTGCTTACGGGCATGGCGGTGCTCCCCCGGTCCGTGATCGTCGTTGCGGATACCTTGATCCTGCACCACGCCACTGACAACGCCTCCGGGAGCCGCCCGTGTCCCCCTCCGCGCCGTCCTCGCCGTCGTTCGAGCTGCTGCCCGGCGCCGCCGACTCGCCCGTGATCCTTCATGTGCCGCATTCCGCGCGGGAGATACCGGCCGACGAGCGCGCCGACATCCTGCTGGACGACCCGGCGCTGGAGCGCGAACTGGACCACATCACCGACAGCCACACCGCGCGGATCGCCGATGAAGCGGCACGCGCGTGTGCCGTCACCCCGTGGCGGTTCGTGAACCGCCTGTCCCGGCTGGTCGTCGACCCGGAACGCTTCCCGGACGAGCGGGAGGAAATGCTCGCCGTGGGCATGGGCGCGGTCTACACCCGCACCACGCATCTCGCCGACCTACGGCCCGCAGACCACGACCCCGAGCCACTGATCGACCGCTACTTCCGCCCGTACGCCCGCGCGATGACGGAGGCCGTCGCCGACCGGCTGGCCGCGACGGGCCGGGCCGTCGTCATCGACCTGCACTCCTATCCGACCGCCCCGCTCCCCTACGAACTCCACGGCAGCGACCCCCGCCCCGCCGTCTGCCTGGGCACCGACACCCTCCACACCCCGCCCGCACTGCTGTCGGCGGCACGGGACGCGTTCGCGGGGTGCGGGGAGATCGGGCTCGACAGCCCGTTCATCGGTACCTACGTGCCGCTGGAGTTCTACGGCAAGGAGCCGGCCGTCGGCGCCCTGATGGTGGAGATCCGCCGGGACACGTACATGACCGAACCCGGCGGGCCGCCCGACGGCCCCGGAGTCACCCGGCTCGCCTCCGCGCTGGCGACGCTGGTGAACGCCGTATCCGCATAGCGCCCGGCCCTCCGGCCCTCCGGCTGGAGCACTCCCGCAGGACAGGAGGTCGGGGGCGTACGAGGGTGGACAGCATGACCGAGGAGACCACCACGCTGACCGGCCAGGCCCCGCCCCCCGTCCGGGACTGGCCCCCGCTCGACCTGACCGGGACGGAGTTCGACCCGGTCCTCGCGGAGCTCATGCGCGAAGGTCCGCTGAACCGGATCCGGCTGCCGCACGGCGAGGGCTGGGCGTGGCTGGCGACCCGCTACGACGACGTGAAGATGATCACCAACGATCCGCGGTTCGGTCGCGCGGAGGTCACCACACGTCAAGTGACGCGTCTCGCCCCGCACTTCAAGCCGCGTCCGGGGTCGTTGGCGTTCGCCGACCAGCCGGACCACAACCGGCTGCGCAAGGCGGTCGCCGGTGCGTTCACGGTCGGCGCGATGAAGCGGCTGCGGCCCCGGGCACAGTCACTGCTCGACACGCTGGTCGACGGGGTCGTGGCGGACGGGCCGCCCGCGGACCTGATCGGGCGGGTCCTCGAACCCTTCCCGATCGCCGTGGTCAGCGAGGTCATGGGGGTGCCCGACGAGGACCGGGAGCAGGTGCACGCCTGGACGCGGCAGATCATCTCCACGTCCGGCGGCGCCGAGGCCGCCGACCGTGCCAAGAACGGCATGTACGCGTGGATCACGAACACGATCCGGGCTCGTGCCGACAGCGACGGCACCGACGTGTACTCCCTGCTCGGCGGCGCCGTGGCCCGGGGCGAGATCAGCGAGGCGGAGGCGGGCGGCCTCGCGGGTCCGCTGCAGATCGGCGGGGAGGCGGTCACCCACAACTGCGGGCAGATGCTGTACCTGATGCTCACCCGCCCCGAGCTGCTGGAGCGCCTGCGCGGCCAACCCGAGTGCCGGGAAGCCGCGTTGGACGAACTCCTGCGCCACATCCCGCACCGCGCCTCGGTCGGACTGGCCCGGATCGCCCTGGAGGACGTCGAGTTGCACGGCCTGCGCATCAGCGCGGGCGATCCGGTCTACGTCTCCTACCTCGCCGCCAACCGCGATCCGGCCGTCTTCCCGGACCCGGACCGCATCGACGTCGACCGCGATCCCAACCCCCACCTGGCCTTCGGCAACGGCTCGCACTACTGCACCGGCGCCGTGCTGGCCCGGCTGCAGACCGAACTCCTCGTCGACACCCTGCTGGACCGGCTCCCGGGGCTCCAACTCGCCGTACCCGCCGAGGAGATCGTCTGGCGCCGGAAGACCATGATCCGGGGGCCGCAGACGCTGCCGGTGACCTGGTAGGCCGCCGCGTACGTGCCGCGGTGCGCGAGGCGGGCATCATGCACCCGTCCTCGCGCACCGGCGATCACGCCCGCAGCCACTCCGTGACGACCACCTCCCCGCCGGTCCGCAGCCGTAGCGCGAAGGGGCCGGCCGGGGGTACGTCGCTGGTGAATCGGCCCATGTCGTCGGCCGTGAGGGTGGCGGGGCGCAGTGCCTGCGGGCCGTTCAGGACCTCGATGCCGGCCGGCTGTGGCGGCATCACCTGACCCATCAGGCCCTCGCTCGTCACCTCCACGTCGACGCTGAGGGCGCCCGCGGTGAAGGTCAGCATGCGGGGTACGTCCGTGACGCCTCGGACCGGAATGGCGTCGACCAGGGAGTCGAACGTCAGCTCCGCGAGCCGGGCGTCCATGTCGTACAACGCGTAGGCGTCCATGGCGAGTTGGCGCAGCTCGGCGGGGACCGGGTCCAGGATGGCGGCCGCCTGTCGCAGCTCCTCCTCCAGGAGTCCGTCGTCGAACTCCCCGGTGCCGTCGCCCTGTTCGCCCAGTTGATCGTCGAACTCCTCGTCGTCGAAGGGTTCCTGGCCGAAGGCGTCGAACGCGCCGAAGCCGTCGTCGTGCATGCCGCTCACACCGCCCCCCGGGCGTCGAGTCGGGCCCGCAGGCGGCGCAGACAGCGCTGGCGCATGGGGCCGATGCTGCCGACGGCGATCCCCAGGCCGGCGGACACTTCCAGATAGCTGGGCGGCGGCGAGGCCATCAGGACACGCAGTAACTTCCTGCAGCGCTCGCCCAGTTCCTCGAACTCCTGCCACAGCCGCCGGATGCGCTCGGCCTCGGAGGCCGTCTCCTCCGAGTCGATCAGTGACTGCTCGGGCGTGCGCTCCTCGCTGATGCGGTCCAGGAGTTGGGGATCGTCCGTGGGCATGAGCCGCCTGAGCCCCTTGATCACCTTCAGGCACTCGTTGCGTGCGGTGCTGGCCAGCCAGGAGCCGGCCTTCTCGGGTTCCCGGATCCGCCGCAGATTCTGGGCGAAGCGGAACCACACGGTCTGGTACACCTCGTGGGCGTCGGCGTCGGAGAGCCGGTGGGCGCGCACCACTGACCAGACCAGTGGGCTCAACCCCTCCACGATCGCCTTCCATGCCGCCGCGTCGCCGTCGACGGCGGACTGGACGAGCGCGCCGACTTCTGCACGGTCCACGGTGCCACCCCTCGTGTACGGCATGTCATCGTACGCCGTGGAGGGGACGGTTCCGGCCCTCATGCCGGAGGGGAGAGCGGTACGACGGGGACCGGGCGCCAGGTGGGCGGGCGCAGCGCCGGTACATGCGCCCCGCGTACTTCGGCGTACTCGGTGTTCCCCGCGAGGAGTTGGGTACGGGCCGCACGCGCGTCGGTCTCCTTGTTGGCCGTCATGAAGGACGCGATCATGCCGACGGCGACGGGGGTCGCGAACGAGGTTCCGCTCCAGTGGGCGAACCCCGCGAACGTCACCTGGTCCGGTGTGCCCGGTTCCGTCTGCCCTTCCTCGCTCAACACACCGGTGTGCTGCGGGGATTGGCAGGTGCAGGAGTAGGTGAAGCCGAACCGGCAGGCGTCGTACGTGGTGTGCTGGTAGGCGTACGGCGCGGGTGCGTCGAAGCCGGTGAGGGGGCCGATGAGGCGCTCGCCGGGGGCGTAGGCCTTGACCCAGGCGCCGTGGTTGCTGAAGCAGGCGCCGAACTCGCCGTCGCTGCGCAGCGCGCCGACCGAGAGGACGACGTCCTGGTAGTCGGGCAGGTCGGCGTAGGCGGCGGGCCAGAAGGGCGTGGCGCTGGCGTTGTTGCCGGCCGCCGCCACCAACAGGGTTCGCTGCCCCCGGAGTTCCTGCATGAAGGCCTCGACGCCGAGGAGTCCGTCGGTGCGGCCGTTGGAGGTGCCTGCGGAGAGGCTGATGACGTCGGGCCAGCCGTTCCGGTCGACGGCGGCGAACAGCGCCTCGCCGAAGTCGGATTCGAGGATGGCGCCCGCGTCGTTGAGGGTGTTGCGGACGGTGACCTCGGTGTTGGGCGAGACGGCCGCGACGAGCCCGGCGATGAACGTGCCGTGGCCGACGTACTGCCGGAGCACTCCCGCGTCGTCGGTCTCCCTGATCTGGGCATCGCCCTGGACGTGTGCCAGCAGCGGGTAGGACCGGTAGTCGTGCATGAGGCCGGTGTCGATGACGAGGACGCCCACGGCGGTGTCCGCGTCGTAACCGGCCTCCGCGGGCGCCGGGTTGGCGCCCTCGGTGAGCGGGGCGGGCACGGGCTCGTCGCCGGGACAGGCGTTCACGGCGATCGACACCACGTGGTTGCGGCTGACAAGTCGGCGTCCCGCGCGGCCCTCCGGTTCACGGAGGGCGCGCAGCGCGTTGGCGACGGCGTGGTCGCCGCGCCGGTCGCCCTGGCCCGGGTCGCCGACCTGGATGCGGGAGATGCCGGACCGGTTGGTCTCGGGTCCGGCCCGGCGGACGGAGTCGGCGGTGAGGCCGGTGGTCGCGGTGAAGTGTGTACGTACGGTGTCCTCGACGAGGCGGGCCTCCTCGCCGTCGCGGGCGAGCACGACGCCCTTCTCGTAGAAGAACTCGGCGGAGTCGTCCGGCCCCATCGCCAGGGGGACGTCGGGCATCGAGCGTTGGATCTGGTCGAACTGCTCGTGGAATCGCTGTGGTGCCATGGCGGTGTCCTCCCACTGAGGCGGCGGTCGTCAGTCAGAGCCGCGGGGCCGCTGCTTGATACAGCTCCAAACCTGTGTGGTCTGCACCTGGGACCACTACTATCCGAGGAGTGACAGCGGGAAGCGACTCGGTTCTCGAACTGCTGCCGATGGTGTTCGCGGCTCCGAGCGAGGCGTTGGCCGGTGCGCGGGCGGTACTCGACGCCGATCCGACGCCGTTCGAGGCCTCCGTGGCCCATCATGTGATCGGCATCTGGCAGCGGGACTTCGGCGATCTACGGCTCGCCCTGCACCATCTGCGGCGCGCCCGTGACCTGGCGGCCCGCGCGGAGTCGGCGGACCGGGAGGCGGACGTCCTCGGCACGCTCGGCGTGGCCCTGGTGCACGCGGGCCGCACCCGGCAGGGCCTGGAGGCCTTCGAGCGGGGCATCGCCCGCGGCAGCGGACGGGCCCGGGCGCGGGTCCTGTACCTGCGGGCGTATGTCTGGTGGGTGCTGGGCCATCACCGCGAGGCGCTGGACGACGTACGGCGGGCGCTGCCCGTGCTGCGGCAGGCGGACGACGTGATCTGGACGGCGCGGGCGCTGACCCTGCGCGCGACCGTGCACCTGGCGCTCGGTGCGGTGGACCGGGCCGACGCCGACTTCACGGCGGCCGAGCGGATGTGGGAGACGACAGGCCAGGAGCACGACAAGGCCGACGCGGTGGAGAGCCGGGGCCTGGCCGCGTTCCGGTCGGGCGACATCCCGGTGGCGCTCCAACTGCTCGACGAGGCCGAGGAGATGTACGCCAAGCTGACCACCCCGACGTTCATGCTGACGATCCGCCGCTGCGACGTCCTGATGAGCGCGGGGCTGGCCGCGGAGGCGCTGGCTCAGGCGGACTCGGCGATCGGGCAACTGGACGGCATCGGCGGCCAGTCCACCCGCAAGGCGGAACTGCTCCTGGTCGCCGCCCGGGCCGCGCGGCTCGCGGACGATCCGCACACGGCCATCGCGCGCGCGGCCGTGGCGGTACGGCTGTTCGCCGCTCAGCGGCGCACCTGGTGGGAGACCCATGCCCAACTCGTGCTGATCGAGGCCCGGTTGGCGGCCGGACGAGCATCGGGGCGGCTGGTGGCGGACGCCGCCGCGGTGGCCGACCGGCTGGCCGCCTTCGGCTCACCGTCCGCCCCGGAGGCCTCGCTGCTGGCGGGCCGGATCGCGCTGGCGGTCGGCTGGACGGCGGACGCGGAACGGCACTTGGCGGTGGCCGCGCGCAGCAGACGCGGCGGCCCGCCGCTGGCCCGGATGACCGGCTGGGCGGCACAGGCGCTGCGCGCCCAGGCAGCCGGCTCCGGTCGCGGGGTACTGGAGGCGTGCCGACGCGGGCTCGACGTCCTCGACGACCACCGTACGACCCTGGGCGCCTCGGAGTTGAGGGCGCGGGCGACGGCACAGGGCGCGGAACTGGCCGCCCTCGCCCAGCGGGCGAGCCTCGCCTCCGGCGGGCCGCGACGCCTGCTGGTGTGGAGCGAACGCTGGCGGGCTACCGCCCTCTCCACTCCTCCCACCCGGCCACCCGCCGACCCGGTCCTGCTCAGCGACTTGACGGCCTTCCGCGAGATCGCCGCCCGCGCGGACGAGGCCCGTATGGAGGGCCATCCGGTACCGGCCCTGGAACGCGAACAGCGGCGCCTGGAACGGGAGATCCGCTCCCGGACCCTCCACATGCGCGGCGACGCACCCGGCGAGGGCGCCCGCTTCGACCCGACTCGCCTGCTGGCACGCCTCGGTGAAGGACGCCTGGTCGAACTCGCCGTGGTCGACGGCCGCGTGCACGCCCTGCTCTGCGGGGAGGGCCGGGTACGGCGCTTCGAGGCGGGCCTCCTCGCGGAGGCGATGGCCGAGGCGGAACACGTACAGGCGGGTCTACGGCGCCTGGCGCATCCCGGAGCGGAAGCGAGGCTCCCGGTGGTGGAGGCGGCGGGCCGACGGCTGGAGGAACTCCTCCTCGGCGGGGCGGCCGGGCACCTGGGCTCCGGCCCGGTGGTGGTGGTCCCGCCGGGCCGACTCCACCGTGTCCCCTGGGCGTTGCTGCCCTCGCTGCGCGAACGGGTGCTCAGTGTGTCGCCGTCGGCGGGCAGTTGGCTGCGCGCCCTGGACACCGAACCGCCGCCCGGCGGCCGGAACGTCCTGGTGCGCGGCCCCGGCCTCGCGACCGGCGGCGCCGAAGTCCCGGACCTCGCCGACCAGTACGGCAGGCGCACGGTCCTGGAACACGACGAGGCCGAAGTCCCCAGGGTGCTGGCCGAGTTGGATGGCGCGACCCTGGCCCACATCGCGGCCCACGGCACGTTCCGCGCGGACAGCCCCCTGTTCTCGGCGCTCCGCATGGCCGACGGTCCGCTCATCGTCCACGACTTCGAACGCCTCGCCCGCAGCCCGTACCGCATCATCCTCTCCAGCTGCGACACGGCCCGCCTCGCCTCGGTAGGCGCGGACGAACTCCTCGGCCTGGTCACGGCGTTGCTCCCGCTGGGCACGGCGGGCGTGGTCGCGAGCAGCGCCCCCGTCAACGACGCCGCCGTGGTCCCCCTGATGCTCACCCTGCACAAGGGCCTCAGCGCGGGCCTGTCCCTGGCAGAGGCCCTACGCGACGCCCGGGCCGCGCTCCCGGGGGACGCGGTACATCAGGCAACGGGGTGGGCGTTCACGGCGTTCGGGGCGGCCTGATCGGTCGGACAAGGTGATGGGGGGCGGCGGAGGTATGTAGCGAGGTGGTCGGCGGAACCCGGGGGTGGGTGATCGGCCGAGCCCGGGTGACCGGCCGAGCTCCACAGGTCCTGGCCCTAACCCGCCAGAGGGTGAAGTACCGCCGGGTAACCGCCCCACACACGTGCCGAAGAGACCCGGCCGCAGTCGACCGGCCGAGCCCGGCCTGAGCCGGCGAGGTCACAGGTCGTGCTCAGCCCGGCAGATCACCCTCACGCCCTCACGCCGACTGCGCCGTCGGCAGTTCCACCAGCCACGGGAGTGCGCCGCGGTCGCTCGCGCCGAGGCGGGCGTAGGCGCTGTAGAGGTGGTTGCCGACGGTGCGGATGGAGAGGGTGAGGCGCTCGGCGATCTGGCGGTTGCTGAGGCCCGCGGCGGCGAGGGTGACGATCTGGCGCTGGCGGGCGGTGAGTTCGCCCAGCACCAGGCCGGAGAGGGCGGGGGTGCGGGCGCCCTGGCAGCGGCGGGCCAGGGCTACCGCTCGGGTGCGGGACATGCGGGCGGCGCGGGGGTCGCGGTGGGCGTGTACCGCCTGGGCGTGCGCCTCGGCCGCGAACAGCAGGAAGCCGCGCTGCTCCAGCTCCCCCGCCACCCGGTCCAGCGCGGGCCCGTCCCCGTCGACCAACGCCTCCGCGTGCCGGGCGAGGACGGCCGGTCCGTCGCCGGGCAGCCTGGCGAGTCGGCCGGCGACGCGTTCGGGAGCGCCGAGGCGTACGGCGTCGTATAGGGCGTACGCGGCGGGCCTGCCGTCCTCGACGGCGAAACCGCTGATCTCCTCGCCGTCTCTCCGCCTGCTCGGCGCCAGCGCCTCAGCCACCGTTTCGCGTGCCGTCTCCACATCGCCCCGGGCCGTCGCCAGCCAGCTGCCCGCGTCGCCGGAGACGGGGCGGTGGGCGAGGGCGTCGTCGGTGGCCGGTACGTCTCCCGACTGGGCGGCGGCCAAAGCGAGTTCGGCCGCGCAGGCGCGACTGCCCGAGGCCTCCCGCAGACCTTCCCGCGCCCAGGCCGCCGCCTCGCGCAGCTCGCCCCGCAGCCTCGCGAACCGTGCGCGTACGGCGGCGTACCCGGCCGGGACCGGTGCGCCCTCCGCCACCAGCCACTCCCCCACCGGCGTCGGCAGCGGTCGTACGTCGGTCCGGTCGATGCGGTCCGTGAGCGCGGCCCGCTCCGCCGCCAGGGCCGGGGCGCACTGGTCCGGCGTGCGGGCCAGCCGCCGGGACCGGAGCCGGCCGGCCGCGGCGCGCAGCGCGGGGCCGTGCAGGGGGTGGGTGAGGCGGACGGCGCCCTGGTCGTCGATGTGGATCAGCGCTTCGGACTCAAGGCGTTCGAGGATGTCGAGGTCGAAGTCGTCCATGGACGACGCCAACGGCTCGGCGAAGGCCAGGCGTTCGAGGCTCTCGCGCTCGTCGAGGCCGGTGCGGGCGAGGACTTGGGCGGTGCGTTCGCGGACGGTCGCGGTGACCGGTACCGGGCCGCGCCAGGCCCACTCGTCGGAATCCGTCGCCCGGGTCAGCAGCCCGCGTTCGCGCACCGCGCCGAACAGGTCGCGCAGGAGGCGTAGGTCCCCTTGGCAGAGGTGGTACAGGCGCTTCGCGGTGAGGGGTTCCAACGGGCCGCCGGCACCCGCCGCCAGGAGCTGGGCCGTCTCCTCGCGGGGCAGCGGCTCCAGCGCGAGGCGTGGCAGCAGTTCGCCCGTCCACAGGCGCGACACCGCGCCGGGCACGGAGTCGCCGTCGGCCACCACGACCACCAGGCGGGTTCGGCCGTGGACGGCGAGTTGGTGGACGAGGGCGGCCGAGGAGTCGTCGAGCAGGTGGGCGTCGTCCACCAGCAACAGCCTTACACCGGACAGGAGTTGGACCGCGCGGTGCAGGGAGACGCTCTCGGGCAGCAGGTGGGCGAACGCGGCGAAGGGCAGCAGGCGGGTCTCGGGCGTCCCGGTGACCCTGGCGCAGTCGCCGCCCCGGACTGCCTCGGTGACCAGCCGGGTCTTGCCCCGGCCGGCCGGGCCGGTGACCACGATGCCGTGCCGGCCTGCCGTCAAGGACCGGCGGATCAGTTCGAGTTCGTCCTCCCGGCCGGTGAACGGCCAGGGCAGTTCAAGGGTCTTCGCGTCCTGTTCGAAAGTCATCACGCAGATACGACTCGGGCTACTCACGCCTGATACAGGGTGACTTGAGTAGCCCCCGACTCAGGCGCTCGGGAACGGTCAGCGGCACTCTGGTCGCATGACCACTCGCTACTGCTCCCTCGCGCAGCAGTCGGCCCCGGAGTTCGGACCGGGACTGGCCGCCGAGCGACGCAGTGCGCTCGTCGGCGGAAGCCGGAAGTGGGTCAACGGCACGGTCCTGCATTACTACTTCTTCGACGCCGACAACGCGGCCGCCACCGACACGTCCGTCATCCCGGTTCCCGGGACCGGCGAGATGCGCCGGGTGCCGTGGGCCGGTGCCAAGGAGCAGCAGGACGTCGTACGCGAGTGCTTCCGTGAGTGGCAGGACCTCGGGATCGGTGTCGACTTCACCGAGGTCGGGGACCGTTCGGAGGCTGAGCTGCGCATCGGGTTCCAGCCCGGTGACGGCTCCTGGTCGGCGGTGGGCCGCGACGCGCTCACGGTCGGTCTGGGCGACCGCACCATGAACTTCGGCTGGGACCTGACCGCACCGGGACAGCGCGGCACGGTCCTGCACGAGATCGGGCACGCCCTGGGCATGCTGCACGAGCACCAGAGCCCGTTCGCCGGTATCCACTGGGACGACGAGGCCGTCTACGCCGAGTTGGCGGGCCCGCCGAACTTCTGGAGCCGGGACCGGACGCGCTTCAACATCCTGCGCAAGCTCGACCCGGACGAGGTAAACGGCTCCGTCTGGGACCCGCAGTCGATCATGGAGTACCCGTTCACGTCGGGGCTCGTCCTGGAGCCGGAGGAGTACCGCACGGGTCTGCACCCGCACGGCAGTCTCTCCCCCTCCGACAAGGAGTTCGTCCTGCGCTGGTACCCGCCCGTCGGCCCTCCCCGGCCGGCCGAGCTGGTGCCCTTCCGGTCGGCGCCACTGCGCCTGGGGCCGGGCGAGCAGGCCGACTTCGCGGTCGAGCCGACGCAGACGCGCGAGTACGCCGTCGGCGCCTTCGGGGACAGCGACACGGTTCTCGTGGTCTTCGAGGAACGGGACGGCGAACCGCGCTTCCTCGCCGGGCAGGACGACGGGGGCACGCCGCACAACGCCACATTCAAGGTTCGGCTCGTCAAGGGCCGCCGCTACTTCGTCCGTGTGCGCCTGTACTCCACGTGGGGTTCGGGGGACACCGCGGTGATGTGCTGGTAACAGCATGGGTACAGCCGCATGCGGACGGACGGACCACTGTCCGGCGCCGGGGGAAGCGGCCGAGGTTCGTAGCCTTCGGGGGAGGGATACGAACCTCGGCCACGCCGTCGCGCCCGGGGTTGAGCCGGCCAAAACGCAGGGCACGCAAGGCCCTTGAGGCTGGCTCTTCAACTCGTCGGCCCAGCAGGGTCCTTGTGCTCTAGCCCCCCAACTCCAGTGGCCGCGCAGGGTCCTTGGACCACTCCTCCAGCGAACCGTCGTAGACCGACACGTCCGTACGGCCGAGCAGTGTGAGCGCGAGTGCGGCGCCCGCGGCCGAGATGCCGCCGCCGCAGTACAGGACGACCGGTGAGTCGTCGGCGTCGAGGACCCCGCCGACCCGCGCCGCGAGTTCCTCGGCGGGCAGCACGTGTCCGGAGTCGTCGAGGAGACCCCGGCCCGGAAGGCTTCGGCTGGCGGGGATGTGGCCGCGACGGCTGTAGCGCGTCGGGGCCGAGCCGTCGTAGCCGCCGGTGGGAAGGGCGCACACCAGGGTGCCGGGGCGCTCGCCGCGGCTGATGGCGGCCACGTCCTCGATGCCGGCCCACAGATCCGGACGTACGACGGGTGTCGCGGGACGGACGGCCATAACCGGGTCGGTGTCCTCCCCGGAGGCCAGCGGACGACCCGCCGCCACCCATCCCTCCAGGCCGCCGTCCAGTACCGCCGCCGGTACGCCGATCGCCCGGAGCATCCACCACAGGCGGGCCGCCCAGATGCCGCCCCCGCTGTCGTAGGCGACGACCTCGGCGCCCTCCCCCACGCCCAGCCGGGCCAGTGCGGCGGCGAGGGCCTCGGGGGACGGCACGGCGAAGTGGTAGGGCGCGTCGTGGTCGGAGAAGTCGCCGGTCAGGTCGGCGTGTCGCGATCCGGGGACGTGCCGTTCGGCCCATGTCCCGCGCCCGCTCACGGAGCGGTAGTCGCCGTCCTCGCGGGGTGAGGGCAGCAGCGCGGTGGCGTCGAGGACGACCAGCCGGGGATCGTCGAGATGCGCGGCGAGCCAGGTGTCGTCGACCAGCGGGCCGGGCAGCAGGGAGGTGGTCATGGCGGCCGATCGTACGCCCGTGAGCTGGGCGTCTCACCCCTCGGGCGCCGCCGTCTCACACTCCGGTCCACGCTTGCACAGAATCCGGGTGGTGCGGTTATCGTTCGGCCATCTACGCGGGAGCCCCTACCCGGTTGGGCTGAGAGGGCGTCTGGGACCGGCTCGTCGAGAGTCCGGCCCCCATGGGGACGCCGACCGCACCACTCGCGCCTCAGCGCCCGCGTAGGAGTTCACGTGTCTGCAGCAGTCGAGCCCCAGCACCCGGTGGTCAACACCCCGGCGCGCCGCTCCTGTTGTTGTCGCACGCGCTGATCCACCGCCCCCGCGCACCCCTCCTCCTTCTCCTCCCTTCAGGCGCCGTCACGCCTGCGCACCTCCCGGAGTACCACCATGCCGCACATACGGGTCATGCTTGACTATTTCCACCCCTGGCCGAATTCTGCCGGTCTGTACGTCGCCCGCGCCCGCCGCTGGTACGCCGAGGCCGGTCTGGATGTCGAGCTGGTGGTCCAGGATCCGGGACGCGGGGACACGCTGGAGTACCTGGCGCGGGGCGAGGTGGACTTCGGGATCTTCCCGCCGAACCGGCTGCTGGCCCGGCGCGCCGAGCACGGCCAGCCGCTGATCGCCGTGTCCGCGATCAATCACCGGGGTCTGGAGGCGATCCAGACCACCACGTCGACCGGCATCACCCGCCCCCGAGACCTGGCCGGCCGCCGTATTGCCTACAACCCGACCCCGCGCGGCCGGGCCATGGTGCGTCACCTGGTGGCGGCCGACGGCGGCGACCCGGACGCCGTGATCGGCGTGGACGCGGGGAGCCGTGAGCTGACCGTGGACGACATCGCGGCGGGCGAGGCGGACGCCACCTTCGGCAACTACTGGTCCTGGGACGCCCTGCGCGGCGATCTGCCCGAGGAGCAGCGACTGACCTGGCCGGTCGACGAGATCGGCGCCCCGCGCTACCACAGCTACCTGCTCGGCACGAACGAGACGCTCCTCGACCAACGCCCCTCCCTGGTACGGGACTTCCTCGCCGTCACAGCCCGCGGCTACGCGGCAGCGGCCCAGGAACCCGACGCCACGCTGGAGTTGCTGGAGCACGTCATCCCGTACTTCCCGCGCCCGCTGATCGCCCGTTCTCTCGCACTGATCGCGCCCACCTGGACGGACACGGACGGCCGTTGGGGTGTGATCGACGAGGGCCGGATGGGCCCGTACGCGCACTGGCTCGCCGAGAACGGCGCCATTCCGGACGACCGGGACTGGGCGAAGTCCTTCACCAACGGCCTGCTGGACGTGGCCACATGAGAGCCCTGGCCTGCCAGGCGCGGACGCTGACCCGGCGTCTCGCCGTCGACTTCATGAGGGTGGGCAGCGCGCTGTGTCGGCCGTGACCGGACCGACCCGCCCGCTCTCCCACCCTTCGAAGGACCCGACATGCATCGCCGTACCGCCCTGTCCGCCATAGCCGCGACCGCCCTTCTCGCCGTCACCGGCTGCTCCGCCGACTCCACGGCCGCCACGAAGGACGGCACCACGACCGTCACCCTCGCCCTGGACTGGACGCCCAACACCAACCACACCGGCATCTACGTCGCCCAGGCCAAGGGCTGGTTCAAGGCCGCCGGGATCGACGTGAAGATCGTGCCGTACGGCTCGACCGCGCCCGAGACCCTGATCGCCAACCACAAGGCGGACTTCGGCATTTCGTACCAGGAGGGCATCACCACCGCCCGTGCGGCGGGCCAGGACATCACCTCCGTCTACGCGGTGACACAGAAGACGGACGTGACGATCGCGGTGCGGGCCGACCGGTCCGACATCACCTCGCCCAAGGACCTGGACGGGAAGACGTACGCCGGTTTCGGCGCCCCGTACGAGAAGCCGCTGCTGCAGAAGGTGATCCAGAGCGCGGGCGGCAAGGGCGACTTCAAGCAGGTCACCCTCAACACCTCGGCGTACGCGGCGCTTTACGCGGGCAAGGCGGACTTCGCGATGCCGATGCCGACCTGGGAGGGCCTGGAGGCGAAGCTCAGCGGCAAGCCGCTGAAGAACTTCCAGCTGTCCGACTACGGCTTCCCCGCGATCTACTCGACGCTCGTCGCGTCCTCGGACCAGTTCCTGAAGAAGAACCCGGAGCTCGCGAAGAAGTTCCTGGCCGCGGTCGACAAGGGCTACCAGTACGCGGCCGAACACCCGTCCCAGGCCGCCGACTTGCTGATCTCGGCGAACAAGAGCGTGCTCACCAACACCAAGCTGGTGAAGGAGAGCGAGGCGCTGCTCGCCAAGGAGTACTACAAGGGCACGGACGGCTCGATCGGCACGCAGAGCGCGGAGCGCTGGCAGGCCTTCGCGGACTTCGAGTACAAGGCGGGCCTGCTGGTAGACGCCAACGGCAAGAAGCTGACGTCGAGCCCGAAGGCGTCGACCTTCTTCACCAACGCCTATCTCCCGGACGCCAAGTGAGGCCGCTCCTGCGGTCGTTGTGGCCGCCGCTCCTCGTCCTGACCGTGCTCCTCGGCGGCTGGCAGCTGTACGTCACCGCGGCCGGCGTCGATCCCACGACGCTCCCCTCCCCCGCCCGGGTCGTGGAGCAGGGCTGGCTGAACCGCCAGGACCTGTGGGACCAGACGCTCCCCACCCTCCAGGAGACGCTGCTCGGCTTCGCGTTGTCGTTCGCGGCGGCCTGGCTCGTCGCCGTCCTCCTCGACTTCTCCTCGGCGGCCCGCCGCGGCCTGTACCCGCTGCTCGTCGCCTCGCAGACCATCCCGATCGTCGCCGTGGCACCGCTGTTGATCATCTGGTTCGGCTTCGGGCTGCTGCCGAAGATGCTGGTGGTGACCCTGACGACGTTCTTCCCGCTCGCCGCCAACCTCGCCGCCGGCTTCGCGGCGACCGACCGCGAGGCGATGCGGCTGCTGCGCTCCCTGGGCGCGGGCCGCTGGCGGACGTTCCGGCTGGTGCGGGTGCCGAGTGCGATGCCGTACTTCTTCGCCGGACTGCGCGTGAGCATCACCTACGCCGTCGTCGGCGCCGTCTTCGCCGAGTACGCGGGCGCGGAGGCGGGCCTCGGGATCTATATGCAGGCGCAGAAGAGCGCGTTCCGCACCGACTTGGTGTTCGCAGCGGTCGCGGTGACGGCCGCGCTGAGCATCGCCCTGTTCGGGGCGACCTATCTGCTGGAACGGCTGGTACTCCCGTGGGAGCGGGCGTTGAAGGAGGACACGTCGTCATGAGCAGTCTGCGTATCGAGGGCGTCGGCAAGTCCTTCGGGCAGTTGGAGGTTCTACGGGACCTCCAACTCGCCGTGGAGCCCGGCGAGTTCGCCGCCGTCATCGGCCCGAGCGGCAGCGGCAAGAGCACCCTCTTCAACCTGGTCTCCGGGCTGGACCGTCCCACGACCGGCCGGGTCCTGGTGCAGGGCGAACCAGCCGGGGTGGAGTCGGGCAAGGTCGCGTACATGCCGCAGAAGGATCTCCTCTTCCCGTGGCGGACCGTGCTCGACAACACGGCACTGGGCCTTGAGGCGCAGGGAGTTAAGAAGAAAGAGGCACGACGACGAGCCGACGCGCTGTTCGTGGACTTCGGCCTCGACGGCTTCCAGAAGGCGTACCCGTCCCAGCTCAGCGGCGGTATGCGGCAACGAGCGGCCCTGCTCCGTACGGTAGTTCTTGAACGACCGGTCCTCCTGCTCGACGAACCGTTCGGCGCGCTCGACTCCCTCACCCGGACCGAGATGCAGCTGTGGCTGGCCGACATGTGGCAACGCCACCGCTGGACCGTGCTCCTGGTCACCCACGACATCCGCGAAGCGGTCCTGCTCGCGGACACCGTGCACGTCCTGTCCCCCCGCCCGGCCACGGTCGTCGACCGCGTCGAGGTGCCGCTGGCCCGCCCACGCGGCGCCGACGACTTCACGTCCCCCGAGTTCACGACCACCGAGCGCCGCGTCCTGGATGCCCTGCGGGGCACAACGGCGGTGAAGACGGCGTGAGTTCACATCTCGCCCACGGCCTGGGCACCGACCCGGTCGAACCGGACTGGCCAGCGCTGACGGACGCCGAGGTGACGGACATCGTGGGCCCGGCCCGGGTGATCTGGCGCAGTCCCCGCCCCTTGTCCGCGGCGGCCGTCGTGGAACGGTCCAACCGCCGCCTCTTCGTGAAACGCCACCACATCTCCGTCCGCACGCCAGAGGGCCTGGCCGAGGAACACACCTTCCTACGACACCTGCGGCTGCGCGGCGCCCCGGTCGTCGAGGTGTTGGACGCGGCGACGCGCGGCGAGTGGACGTACGAGGTGCACTCGGCCGGAGCCGGCACGGACCTCTACCGCGACGCCCTGTCCTGGTCCCCGTTCCGCTCCTCCGCCCACGCGAGGGCGGCCGGCGAGGCGCTGGCCCGCCTGCACCTGGCGGCGGAGGGCTTCGACGCACCGCGCCGCCAAGTGCAGCCGCTGGTCGCGTCGTTCACGGTGTTCGCCTCGGACGATCCGCAGGCGGAGTTGGAGCGGTACGTGGCCGAGCGGCCCGAACTGGCAGAGGGGCTGGCGGACTTCCCGTGGCGGGAGGACACGCAGCGCGCCCTGCTCCCCCTGTACGAGAACCTTGCTCCGCACCTCCCGGGCCTCGATCCGCTGTGGACGCACAACGACTGGCATGCCTCGAACCTCCTCTGGAACATGGACGGTTCGGTCGCGACCGCCCTGGACTTCGGCATGAGCGACCGCACGACGGCCGTGCACGACCTGGCCACGGCCATCGAACGCAACACGGTCCAGTGGCTCCAGCCCGGCTTCCCGGTCCGAGACGCAGACGCCGTCGCACTTCTGGACGGCTATCAGTCCGTACGCCCGCTCAGCCCCACCGAGTCGAAGGCGCTCCCAGCGCTACTCCCCCTGGTCCACGCCGAGTTCGCGCTCTCCGAGCTGGGCTACTTCCACGGTGTGACGCGATCGCCCGAGAACGCCCGGCTGGCATACGAGTATTACGTGGGGCATGCGGAGTGGTTCGCCGGGGAGAGCGGACGGCGCCTGTTGGACCTGTTCGGCGCTAGCGGGGCAGCAGTTCACGGGTGAAGACGACACGGGGTCGGCCCGGACCGTCGTAGTCCTCCACGACGCGCGCGTCGAAGCCGAGCGTGCGATGGAAGGCGATCGAACCCTCGTTGGTGACCGAGGTGATCGCCTTGAGGCGCACCGCGCCTTGCCGTCCTGCGGCCTCGATGAAGGCCGTGTACAGGCTGCGGCCGAGGCCGGTGCCGCGTGCGTCGTCCCGGGTCGCCACCAGGTGCACGTATCCGGTGTGATCGGGCGTGACGAACCCGAAGAGATATCCGCGGATACCGTCGTCCGCGCGCGCGACCAGACAGGTGGACCCGAACTCCTGCACCAGCGCGGTGAGATGGAGCGCGCGCAGGTCACGCTCTCCCCAGTAGCGTGCGTGGTCCTCCAGGACCTGGTGGAGGTCGGTGACATCGGCGGGTTCGATACGGACGGCCATGGCATCGATCATGGCAGAGAGCCGTACGGAGTCGAGAAGGAGACGGGTCATGATCACGGGTTACGTTCTCGGTGAAAGCCTGCGCGCCGGTGCCGTGTTCGCACCGCACGGACTGCGCATCCGGAAGGTCGAGCGGGTCGACAACTCGGCGAGTGCGACGGCCGGGCAGCCCGATGCCTGGACGTTCGTCGAGTGGGAGACCGACGACGACGGTGCCGCAGGTTCGATCGCGGAGGCGCTCGCCGACGCCTTGGAGCGGTCCAACGGCTGGTACGCCGACTTCAGCGTCGACGATGAGCGGGTCGTCGTCTTCGCGGGCCAAGTGTTCCGCTATCGGCGCGGCGACAAAGCCGGCCGCGCCGAAGCGGTCGCGTACGGGCGGTCGGTGGGGACTCCGGAGCATCAGCTCGACTGGGAGGAGTGACCCCGGCGGCGCCATTCCTGTGCGAGCAACTCGTACGACCGCACCCGGTCCGTGTGGTCGTGGGTGATGGTCGTGATGAGCAACTCGTCGGCGCCGGTGGCCTCTTGAAGCTGTTCCAGCTGGTCGGCGACTCGGCCGGGCGAGCCGACGAACTGGGTGTCGACGCGGCCCTGGACCAGCTCGCGGTCCGCGTCGGTCCAGATGTGGGCGCGCGCCTCGTCGGGGGTGGGGAACTGGATGGCGCCCTCCGCCGTACGGATGGAGCGCACCCACAGGCCGTAGCCGGTGGCGAGTTCGCGTGCCGTGGCACCGTCCTCGGCGACGACGACGTCGGCGGAGACGCTCACATACGGCTTGTCGAGGACGTCGGAGGGCTGGAACGCGGCCCGGTAACCGTCCGCCGCCTCAAGGACGGTGGCCGGGCTGACGTGGTAGTTCGCCGCGAAGCGGAGGCCGTTGCGGCCCGCGACCTCGGCGCTCTGGCCACCGCTGCTGCCGAGGATCCACACCTCGACATCGGCGCCCTCGCCCGGTACCACGTGCGCCTCGACGCCGTCCGGGGAACGGTAGGTGCCGGCCAGCAGGGCGAGGACGTCGTCGATCTGCTGGCCGTAGTCCTGGGACTTGGCTTCGGGCAGCAGGAGCAGCTTGCGCTGGAGGGCGATTCTGGGTGAGCCGAGGAGACGCTCGAAGGAGAAACGGGGCGGGATGCGCAGGCCGTTGGGGGCGCGGCCGTCGACGATCGGCGTCGCCGTCGGCAGGGGTGCTGTCGGCCGGCCTCCCGAGCGGCCCATGCCCAGGTCGAAGCGGCCGGGATGGAGTGCGTCGATCAGGCCGAACTCCTCGACCGTGGACAGCGCGGTGCGGTGGCCGAGTTGTACGGCGCCGGAGCCGAGCCGGATCGTGGAGGTGGCGGAAGCCGTCAGCGCCAGGACCACCGCGGGGGACGTGCCCGCGACGCCCGGGTTGAGGTGGTGCTCGGCGAACCAGTAGCGGGTGTACCCGAACTCCTCGGCCCTGCACGCGAGTTCGATGGAGTTGCGGAGGGCCTCGGGCGCGGTGGAGCCGGAGGAGATCGGGACCAGGTCGAGGACACCTAGGGGGATGCCGGAGGACATGTGCTCGCTCACCCCTCAGTGGTCGGCGGAGACGGGCTCGGGCAGGACTGGTCCCCAGTCGAACGGCGGGTCCGGGATGTCCTTGCGCAGCACGGGAGTCACCGCCGACTGGAAGAGTTCCAGCGAGGCTCGGTGCTGATGGTGCGTCAAACCGCTTGCGTCCGCGTGCAGATGGAGCACCGTGTGGCCGAACTGCTCGTGGTAGCGGTGCACCTTGTCGATGACCTGCTGCGGGCTGCCGATCAGTGCGGAGCTGCGCTCGACGTAGTCCTCCAGGGTCTCGAAGACCACGGGCAGACCCACCTGCTTCTGGAAGGCGAGGTTGCTCTCGAAGATGGGCCGGTAGGCGGCCAGTGCCTCTTGTGTCGTGGGAGCAACGTAGAGGCCGGCCGTGCCCGCGCCCACCGCGATGTCCGCCGGGTCGTGGCCGTAGTGCTCCCAGCGTTCCCGGTAGTAGCGGATCAACTCGGCATAGGGCTCTATGGGGTTGGTGACGTTCGCGGAGAACAGCGGGTCGCCGTAGCGGGCGGCGAGGTCGACGCTCTCCTTGCTCGTCGCGCTGCCGTGCCAGACCCGGATGGGTTGTTGGTACGGCCGCGGCCACACCTCCGCGTCCTTCAGCTCCGGACGAAAGCGGGTCCTCGCCGTGACCTTGTTCTGGCGCCACAGCTGGCGGAACACCTCGTAGCTCTCGGCGTTGCGCTCCCACTGGTCCTCGGGCGTGACGTGGAACAGCTCCCGCTGGGCGGTGCCGTTGCCCTTGCCGATGATCAGGTCCAGGCGTCCGCCGGAGAGATGGTCCAGGGTCGCGTAGTCCTCGTAGGCCCGGACGGGGTCCAGCAGGCTCAGGGTGGTGACGGCGGTGAAGAGGCGGATGCGGCGGGTGAGCGCGGCGATGTGGCTGAGGACGACCGTCGGCGAGGAGGAGATGAAAGGGCGTTCGTGCCGCTCCCCCACACCGAAGCCGTCGAAGCCCAACTCCTCGGCCAGCACGGCGTTGTCAAGTACTTCACGGAAGCGCTCGTGCGTCGACTTCTGCACGCCCGTGACCGCGTCGGGGCGGTGGACGATGAGGGTGATCGCGAGGAACTTCACGATGCCGCCCGTTCCTCGCGCACGTCGTCCGGGTGGGCGAGGCCGAGGTGGTCGCGCAGGGTCGGGCCCTCGTACTCGGTGCGGAAGACGCCCTGTTCCTGGAGCAGCGGGACCACCTTGTCGGCGAAGGGGTCGAGGCCGGTCGGGGTGATGTGCGGGACGAGGATGAAGCCGTCGCTGGCGTCGGCCTGCACGAAGTCGTTGATGGTCTTCGCGACCGTGGACGGGGAGCCGATGAAGGCCTGCCGGTTGCCGGTCTCGATGACCAGGTCGCGGATGGACCAACCGTTCGCGGCGGCCCGCTCACGCCACTCGCGCGCCGTGGCCAACGGGTCGCGGTACATGCGGACTTGGGCCCGACCCTTGGAGATGTGGTTGTCGCTGACATCCGGGTCGATGTCGGGCAGCGGGCCGTCCGGGTCGTAGGACGACAGGTCCCGGTTCCAGACGAACTCCAGGTGCTTGATGGCCGTGGCACCGCTGACCTGCTGGCGGCGCACCTCCTTGGCCAGGTCTTCAGCTTCGGCGTCGGTGTCGCCGAGCACGAAGGTCGCGGCCGGGAGGATGAGCAACTGGTCCGACCTGCGGCCGTACTTGGCAAGGCGGGACTTGACGTCGGTGTAGAAGGCCTGGCCCTGGTCGAGGGTGCTGTACCGGCTGAAGATGGCGTCCGCGCTGGACGCGGCGAACTCGCGGCCCTCGTCGGAGTCGCCCGCCTGGAAGATCACCGGGCGGCCCTGCGGGGAGCGCGGGACGTTGAACTGGCCGTGGATGTCGAAGTGTTGGCCTTGATGGACGAAGGCACCGGCCTTGGCGTCGCGCAGGAAGGTGCCGGTGGTCTGGTCGGCGACGATCTCGTCGCCGTGCCAGGAGTCGAAGAGTTCGTTGGTGGTGGCGAGGAACTCCTTGGCCCGGGAGTAGCGCTCGTCCTGCGGCAGGAAACCGCCGCGGCGGAAGTTCTCGCCGGTGAACGCGTCCCAGGAGGTGACGACGTTCCACGCCGCACGGCCGTCGGAGAGGTGGTCGAGGCTGGCGAACTGGCGGGCCACCTCGTAGGGCTCGTTGAAGGTGGAGTTGATGGTGCCGGTGAGGCCGAGGTGTTCGGTGACGGCGGCGAGCGCGGCGAGGATCGTGAAGGCGTCGGGGCGGCCGACGACGTCCAAGTCGTAGATCTTGCCGCCCTGTTCGCGCAGTCGCAGCCCTTCGGCGAGGAACAGGAAGTCGAACTTGGCGCGCTCGGCGGTCCGTGCGAAGTGCACGAAGGAGCTGAACTCGATGTGGCTGCCGGCCGCGGGGTCGCTCCACACGGTGGTGTTGTTGACACCGGGGAAATGGGCGGCCAGGTGGATCTGCTTCAGGGGCTTGCTCATGTCGTACGGTCCCTCCGGCTCAGGCGGTGGCTGCGGCAGCGGCGTAGCGGTTGGCGGGGCGGGCGAGCCCCAGCAGTCCGCGCAGGGTGTCGGCCTCGTAGGCCTGGCGGAAGGCGCCCCGGCGCTGGAGTTCGGGGACCAGGCCCTGCGTGATCGCCCGGAGGTCGTGTCCGGCGACGGCGGGCCGCAGTCGGAAGCCGGTCAGGCCGGCCGACTGCAACTCTTGGAGCAGGTCGGCGAGTTGGGCGGGTGTACCGGTGAAGATGCGGGCGTCGCTGGTGTACGGCTGCCCCACGAGGGCGTCGAGGCGTTCGCGGCGGGCCACCGCCGTCGCCTCGTCGTCGTCGAGGAAGACCATCAAGTCGCCGAAGACGTGCAGGAGTTCGTCGGCGCGGCCCGCGGCCTGCTGCTCGGCGCGGATCTCCGCGACGATCGCCCGCGCGTCGTCGGTGTCGTGCGGGGTGACGTAGCCGACGTCGGTGGCACGGGCCACCAGCCGGTACGGGATCGTCTGGTGGGCCAGCGAGCTGACGACCGGCTGGCCCTGCGGCGGCCGGGGTGTGATGGAGGGGCCCTTGACGCTGAAGTGCCGGCCCTCGAAGTCGACGTAGTGCAGCTTGTCGCGGTCGACGAAGCGGCCGGTGGCGATGTCCCGGATCTCGGCGTCGTCCTCCCAGCTGTCCCAGAGGCGGCGCACGACCTCGATGTAGTCGGCGGCCTCGTCGAAGTGCTCGGCGAGGCGCTCTTGTCCGGCCGGGGTCCGGAGTTCTTCCAGGTTGATCGGCGGGAAGGTGCGGCGACCGAAGTGGTCGGCCTCGTGCGGGCGGGCGGAGAGTTGCACGCGCAGGCCCGCGCGACCGGTGCTCACGTAGTCGAGGGTGGCGATCGCCTTGGATATGTGGAACGGCTCTGTGTGCGTGGACACCACCGTCGGGACCAGACCTATGTGGCTGGTGAGCGGTGCGATGCGGGCCGCGATGAGTACGGCGTCGAGGCGTCCGCGGACCTGGTCGGTGCGGCCGTCCAGCTCGCCGTAGTGCGAGGACTGAAGGCCGAGGCCGTCCTCGAAGGTCACGAAGTCGAGCAGACCGCGCTCCGCCTCGGCGACCAGGTCGGCCCAGTAGCCGGCGGTGAACAGGTCCCGGGGCCGGGCCACCGGCTCGCGCCAGGAGGCCGGGTGCCAGCCGGTGCCGTCGAGGGCTACGGCGAGGTGGAGGGGGGTGGAGCTGGTTGGGGACACGGTGGTGCCTTCCTGGAGATCCGTACGAGATCGCCGACCCGTTCAGATGCGGGTACAGCGGTTGAGGCAACGGGTCAGGAGCAACAGAGCGCGCCGGCCACGCGCAGCAGGTCGATGTGCTGCCGCGTGGTGAGGCGTACGGGAAGGATGGATGCGCCACACATGTGCTCCACCTCCACGGAATCCGGCTTCATAGGGGGCAACGGCACGGCTATGCCGTTTCTTCCTGATCGGCGGCGGCAATCGGGCCGGTGCGCCGGACGAGCGAGAAGACCGTGCGGGCGCGCAGCGTGAAGCCGATCGACTCGTACAGCCGGATCGCGTTGGTGTTGGTGGCCGCGGCGTGCAGGAAGGGGTGCTCGCCGCGTTCCTTGATGCCGGCGGCGACCGCGCGGACCAGGCGGGTGGCCAGGCCCCGGCCGCGGTGGTCGGGGTCGGTGCACACGGCGCTGATCTCGGTCCAGCCGGGTGGGTGGAGGCGTTCGCCGGCCAGGGCGACGAGCCGGCCCTCGTGGCGGATGCCGAGGTAGGTGCCCAGTTCGACGGTGCGCGGCAGGTAGGGGCCGGGTTCGGTGCGGGCGACCAGGTCGAGGATCTCGGGTACGTCGTCGGGGCCGAGGCGTACGGCCTCGGGGTCGGGCTCGGCCCGTAGCCCGGTGTCCACGAGTTGGACACCCTGGCCGGAGCGGACGATCTCCCAGCCGTCCGGGACCTCGCTCACGCCGCGCACCGCGGCGGTGCCGCCGGGGCCGACGAGAGTGGCCAGGTCCGCCCAGGCGCGCGGGTCGTCATTGTCGGTGATGGCGTTGAAGGCGGCCACGTCGACGGGGTAGCGGGCGGCTCGGCCGACGCGCTCGGCGAAGTGGGCGTGCGGGCCGGTGAGCGCGGCCCAGGCCGGGTTGTCCAGAACGTGGGACGTGGACGTGGTGGTTTCGATACTGGCGATGGAAGACATCGGGTGACGGCTCCGGTACTGGTCGCACGGGCGGGGACCCCGCTGCGACGCGGCGAGGTCCCCTTGCTGAGAGGGTGGGTCAGGAGTCGCTGAGCGGCAGTCCGGGCGGGTTGACCTCGGACTTGGCGACGGCCTCGTCGGAGAGGTTCCAGGCGGCGAGCCACTTGGCGTACTGCCCGTTCTTGATCAGGTAGTTGATGGCGTCCGCGAGGGGCTTGGCGAGGCCGCTGTCCTTCTTCGCGGTGGCCGCGATCAGGCCCTGGAGGGAGGATCCGGCGCCGGAGTACGTGCCGCCGCTGCGGATCGCCTTCGCCGTGCCCTTGGTCGAGGAGACCTGGTAGGCGACCGAGGGGTTCGGGGCGAGGTAGGCGTCGATCTTCCCGGAGGCCAGCGCGAGGTAGGTGCTGTTGTTGTCCTGGAAGTACTTGACGGTGAGCGCCTTCTTGCCTTCGGCGGCCAGCTTCTTCTTCCACTCCAGGAGGATCCGCTCCTGGTTGGTGCCCGCGCCCACGGCGACTGTCTTGCCGGCGAGGTTCTCGTAATTGCCGTCGAAGTTCCAGGTGTTGCTCGCCTTCACCGCGAAGCCGAGGTTGTCCTCACGGTAGGAGGCGAACTCGTACTTCGCCTTGCGCTCCTCGGTGTCGGTGACGTTGGAGAAGGCGACCTGGACCTTGCCGCTGTCCAGGCCGATGAAGAGGTTCTCCCAAGTGGAGTTCTTCAGCTCCGGCTTGAGGCCGAGGACCGCGGCGACCAGGCGGCTGATGTCGGCCTCGGAACCGGTGAGGGTCTTCTGGTCCGAGCCGACGTAGCCGAGCGGCGGGGAGCCGGCGGGCAGGAAGCCGACGCCGATCTCCAACGTGCCGCTCTTTGCTATGGACTTGGGCAACTCGGCGCTGATCGACTTCACTTCGGCGACCTTGAGCGTGGCCTGCTTGGCGGCGCCGTTGGAGAGAGCACCCACGGTGACCGTGCCGGAGGCGGCGCTGCCGGTGGTGGTGGCCGCGTCACTGTCGCCGCCGCAGGCCGCGAGACCGCCGGCGAGGGAGGCGAGGACGGTTCCCGCGGTGAGTCCGCGAGTGAGTCTGCTGCGAAGGCTGGGCGTAGACATGGCTGTTCCTAGGCTCGGTGTTCGGGGCTGGTGGAGGTGGGAGTGCGGGGCTGCTGAAAGGGGAAGTGCGGGTGCGGCTCAGAGGACCTTGCTGAGGAAGTCCCTGGTCCGCTCGTGCTGTGGCTTGTCGAGGACCTCGTGGGGCGGGCCCTGCTCCACGATCTTTCCGCCGTCGATGAAGACGACCCGGTCGGCGACCTCGCGGGCAAAGCCGATCTCGTGGGTGACGATGACGAGGGTGGTGCCGCTGGTCGCCAAGTCCTTGATGACGGCGAGGACTTCGCCGACGAGTTCGGGGTCGAGGGCGGAGGTCGGTTCGTCGAAGAGGATGACGCCGGGGCGCAGGGCGAGGGCGCGTGCGATGGCCACGCGCTGCTGCTGGCCGCCGGAGAGCTGCCTCGGGTAGGCGCCGGTCTTCTCGGCGAGTCCGACGCGGCCGAGCAACTCCCGGGCCAGTTCGAGGGCTTCGGGCTTGCCGAGCCGTCCGGTGGCGACCGGTGCCGCGGCGACGTTGTCGAGGACGGTCAGGTGCGGGAAGAGGTTGAAGTTCTGGAAGACGAACCCGATCCGGCTGCGCTGCGCGAGGATGGCCCGGTCGCTCAACTCCTTGAGCCGTCCGCCCTGTTGCTTCACCCCGATCAGTTCGCCGTTGACGCTGACGTAGCCGATCTCGGGCTTCTCCAGGTGGTTGATGACCCGCAGCAGCGTGGACTTGCCGGACCCGGACGGGCCGAGGATCACGGTGACCTCGCCGGGCCGTACGGTCAGGTCGACGCCGTCCAACACCCGGTGGGCGCCGTACCACTTGTGGACGTCGTGCACTCCTACGGCGGCGGGTGTGATGTCCGCCAGCGGTTCGACGGTGTTCGTGGTCATACGGCGGCCTCCCTGCGGATGCGGGCCCGCAGGTCGGTGACACCGGTGCGGAGTTTCTGGATCGGGGTCGGCGGCAGGGAGCGGGTGGCGCCCCGGGCGTAGTGCCGCTCGACGTAGAACTGGATGACGGACACGACGCTGGTGAGGATCAGGTACCAGACGGTGACGACCAGGAGCAGCGGCACGATGTCGCCGGGGTAGGTGGAGCCCATCGTCTGCGCGGAGCCGAACAGGTCGAGCAGCGAGACGTAGAAGACCAGTGAGGTGCTCTTGATCAGGCCGATCAGCTGGTTGACGTAGTTCGGGGTGATGGAGCGCAGCGCCTGCGGGAAGACGACTCTGCGGAACTGGTAGCCCTTGGGGAGGCCGAGTGCGGAGGCCGCCTCGTGCTGGCCCTGGTCGACGGAGAGGATGCCGCCGCGGACCACTTCGGCCGCGTAGGCCGCTTCGTTGAGGCTGAGGCCGATGACGGCGACGGCCATGTCGGTGGCGAGCTTCGACTCGTCGAAGGAGAAGAAGGCGGGGCCGAAGGGGACGCCGATGCTGAGCGTTTGATAGAGGGCGCTGAAGTTGTAAAGGAAGATCAGGACCACGATGAGCGGGATCGAGCGCAGTGCCCACACGTAAGTCCAGCTCGTCGCGCGCAGCACGGGGCTCTTGGAGAGTCGGGCCAGGGCTAGCAGGATGCCGCCGAGGAGGCCCAACACCGCGCTCAGTGCGGCCACTTCGAGGGTGATGACGAGTCCGTCGAGGATCGTCGGGCGCAGGAACCAGTAGCCGAAGCGGCTCCACTGGTAGAAGGGGTTGGTCGCCAGGCCGTGGACGAACTGGGCGACCAGCACCAGCACGACCAGGGTGACGATCCACCGGCCGGGCCGGCGCAGCAGCTGAACTCGCTGTGCGGTGAGGGGTTTTGACAGTGTGTCGGCAGGCGGCTGCGGTGCCTCGGTGAGGGACACGGCGGCGCCAGGGGGTTCACTCATGAAGGGCTCCGGCGGGAGGGGGAACCCCGGACCACGGCACCTGGGCGTGACGGAGGAGACGCTCACGGCGAGGAACGCACGGACCGGGGGCTGGAAAGAACCAACAGAAAGAGCTGGAGAAGCTCTTGGAGGAAGTCGTCAGCCTCGACAGCGGGCGCAGCCCGGTGCGGTACACAGTGCGCTGTTGACGCGCAGGAGATCGACGGCGCGGTTCTCGACGAGCGGGTTCGCGTACGGCAGTACGCAGCCGTGGAAGCGGCGTGCCGCCGTCCTCGAAGCTGCGTACATGTCCGTCACCGTTGCCGTTCCGGCCCTGATGGGCCTCGCGATCACTGAAGCGGTAGTAAGTCAGGTGCTTGTTCGAAAGTCAACGACCGTCCACCAGCTGGACGGCCCGGCAGCCCGCTCAGCTGCGGCAAGCTCCCGTTTCGTCCGCCGCGTGGGCCGCCCAGTCCAGGATCTGGACAGCGGCGCCGGCGGCCTCCAGGCCCCGGCAGTGGGCGTGGTGACGGCGTGCGATGCCGTCGAGGTCGAGGTGGGTGCCGAAGGCCGGGTGGGCGGCGAGGCGGCGGGCGTAGGCCCACAGGTGGGGGTGGTCGGCGATGCGCTGCACGGCGGCGGCGTCCAGGTGGTTGCGGTGCACGGTGTCGAGTTGGACCAGTGACACCCACAACTCGACGTCGGCGGCGGTGAGTTCGTCGCGAATCATGTGCTCGCGGCCGTCCAGCCAGCGGTCCAGCGAACCCAGCGTCTCCAGCAGCCGGCCGAGCGCTTCGTCGCGTTCCGCCTGCTCGACACCGGCCGCACCGGCGCGCTGCGCGGCGTCCTCGATGCCCTGCGCGCACAGCCGCTCGACGGCCTCGATCTCCGACTCGGCGCCGCACGGGTACAACTGGGGTCCGCCCTCGCCGAAGTGCCGGGCGAGGTCGCGCGTGATGTCGGGGGCGTGGGTGCTGACGATCCGGCCGGACCAGTCGTCGCTGAGCACCGGCGCGGCGGCCGGTCCGGAGTAGCGGTGCGCGCTCGCCTCGTAGAGCGGGCGCAGCGCGGAGTGTCCACCACTCGGACAGTCGGGCACGGCGGACAGGAACACGGCCGGACAGCTCTCGTCGAGACCGAGGAGGCTGTGGGTGACGGCGATGCGCAGGCCGTCGGCGCAGGCGGTGGACAGATGGAGGCGGTAGCGGCGCGGCACGGCGTAGTGCCCGCTGCGCGCGTCGCTGCCGATCCGGCCCCGGAACGTGGGGGCGGACCGGGGTGAGGGGATGGCGGCGAGAGGCGTACTGGACGTGCTGGACATGGGACTCCCCGGGTACGGGCGCGTGGACGTACGCGCGGCGGAAGCGTCGTCGAGCGGTGGTCGGGGGCTCAGCGCAGAGGGCTGAGCGCGCTGCAGACCCGCAGCAGGTCGATGTGACGGCGGGAGGTCAGAAGAGGCGAACGGCCCACGCGACTGGTGGTGACCGGCTCAAGGCGCCCCATGTTTCCCTACCTGTTCACTAGGATTCCCTACTGAAGTGTCGATCCACCGCCACCCGAGGTCAAGAGGGCGTCCACGGGTCGGGCACCGGTGCCCGACCCGTGGACGTTCCGTGCCGCTACTTCGCGTACATCAGGGTGCCGAAGCCGAGCTGGTCGTAGCCGCCGCTGTCGGAGCCGTAGTCACCTCCCCCGCCCTCGGGCGCGACGAGGTTGTAGTACATGGCCGAGATGTACTTGTCGTCGAGGCTGATGCGCCGGTTGTAGTGGAAGTGGAGCATCGCCCACACCGGGCGGATCTGACCGCGCGAGGCGGAGGAGATCACCGTCTGGGACGACTGGGCACAGCTCTGCCCGGTGCCCCAGGTGTAGGTGGTGTAGGGCACGTCGCTGCCGCTGTTGTACTTCGCGACGTACTGGGCGGCCTTCATGAAGCGACGGCTGTCGTACGAGTACAGGTCGTCGCCCTGGTTCCAGGCCATCTCGCAGATCGCGCCCATCTGGCCCATGCCCATCACGGTGTGGCCCTGGTCGCGGCCGGACTCCTGCCACTGGCCGAGGGCGTAGCCGTCGGAGTCGGTGTACAGGTACGGCACCGCGTGCGCGATCGAGCCGTTGCCCGCACCCGACTTGAAGTACGTGACGGCCTGGTCGTACTTGGCGGAGTCCTCGTTGAGGATGCCGATGGCCAGGATCGAGGCCATGTTGCAGAGGTCCCAGTTGGCCCAGTAGTTGGTGATGCAGGCGTCGTTGTGGTTGGTGAGGAAGCTGTTGTTGAGCGGGTAGAAGACGTTCGCCAGCATCTGCTGAGCGGCGGCCAGGTTGAAGCCGCTGTAGTCCCGCATCAGTTCGCAGGCGTTGGCGAACTGCCAGCCGTAGAGGCCGGCCGCGAGGAATCGGTCGGCGTTTCCGGTGACCGAAGTCAGCGTGGTCGACCAGGCGTTGAGAATGTTCGCGGCGCACACGGCGTTCGCCTCGGTGCCGCCGACCTTCCAGCGCAGGGCGTTCTGGTAGGCGGCGGCGATGTCGTTGTAGAGCAGGCTGTAGTTCTGGCCGTCGCCACCGCGGATGATCGTCGCCGTTGCCCGGTTCGTCCAGGTGGACTGGGAGTGGGAGTTCGCAGTCAGCTTGTTCCAGCCGGACAGCCAGGGGTCGGTTCCCGCCGCGACCCTGACCTTGGCACGGTTGATGTCTCCGGCGTTGTGCAGCATGCCGGGATGGGTGAACGTGGCCGGGGCCGCGTGCGCGGCGGTGGCCACAGTGGCGCCGCCGAGGGCGACGGCTGCGGTGAGCCCACCGGCGGTCTTCAACAGACCGCGGCGGCTCAACTCGGTTCTGCGGAGGTGCTCGTGGGGGGAAGTGCGGCTCATTGCAGTGCATCTCCAATCCATGACGGATCAGGTGGGCGTGATGCTCACCTCGTCGAACTCGGTGGTACAGCGGACCAGTTGGCTGCGCGAGCAGACCACCAGCCCGACGTAGTAGGGGGCGTCACCGAAGCCGGGGATCTCTCCGTCGGCGAGGGGGGTCCAGGTGACGCCGTCATCGGTGGACAGCGCTGCGCTGAAGGCGGTCCCGGCGCGCTTCAGCCGCAGCAGGGCGGGGAGGGTGACAGCGGCTCCGCCGGTGAAGGCGGAGGCACCGGCCACGGTCTTGCGGAGCATGAGCTGGGCGCTGGTCCCGCCGGTGACGATCGCTCCGGCGGCCTGGTCGAACGGCGACAGGGACTTCGCCATGAGCAGCCCCACCCGGTCGGCCGTGGCGCCGGTCCGGGAGACGATCCGGGCGACGACCTCGCAGTCACCGCTGACGGGTTGCCGTACGAACTGCCCTGTCATTCCCTGGCCGTTGGCGTTCAGGTCGACGCCCGCTCCCCGCACGGTGAAGGTCCCGCCGTCGTACGACGTGCTGCCCGGCGTGGTGATCGCCACCACGCCCAGCGTCCCGAAGGCACGGTCGTCGAGCACGGTGTCGCCGAGATCGCCGTACGTCCACGGCGCGGGCGGCGCGGTGCCGACCGTGAGGGCGAGGGTGCCGGTCGCCGTCCCGGAGGCGTTGGCCGCGGTCGTCGCGACCGTGAACTCGCCTGCCTCCATGGGGGTTCCGGAGATCAGGCCGGTGCGCCGGTCGATACGGAGACCGGCGGGCAGTCCGTCGGCGGTGAACCGTACGGGCTCGTGCGAGGCTCCCAGCAGATACCGGAAGACGGCCCCTCGGTTCGTGAACGCGCCGGCGGCTGAGGCGAGTTGAGGCTGCGCCGGGGTCGGCATCACAGCCTGCGCCGGCGTCGAACGCGGCCCGCGGCCACCGGCGTTGGTCTTCGCGACTGTGTAGTGGTACGTCGTTCCCGGCGTCCCCGTCGCGTCGGTGTACCGGATGCGGGTGCCGAAGCCGACCGGGCCGACGTGGGTGGCGACGGTCTCGTACGGTCCGCCGGAGCGCGTGGCTCGCAGCACCGTGTACTCGGCGGAGAGGTCCGAGTCGGTCCAGGCCAACTCGACGGCGTCGGTGCCGGTTTCGGCCCGTAGGTCGGTGGCGCTGCGCGCGGGGCGAGGCGCACGCCAGACCGTGCCGGACGAGGACGTCACGCTGACGTTGTCGAAGGCGCCGGTTCCGGTCTCGGCGTAGTCCTGGTCGACGCCGAGGCAGGAGGTGAGGGCGAGGCCCGCGTACGCGGTGCGGCCCAACTCCACCTCGGTGGAGCCGACTTCGGTCCAGTGGATGCCGTCCGGCGAGATGGCGCCGGTGCAGCGCGCGCCCATGCGGGTCACGCGTACCCAGTAGGGCGCCCGCAGCCGGTAGCCGTCGCCCGCGCCCTCGACGTACGGCGCCTCCAGCGGTGTCGCCGACTCGGGCAGCGTGCCGAGGTTGGAGATCGGGAACGCCGCGTTCACAGTGATCGCCTGCTGCTGGGAGGGCGGTACAGGCGTGCTGCCGGTCGCGGAGATCTCCGCACCGGTCGACGGGCGTACCGTCCACACGCCGCTCCACGTGTGCAGCGGCAGCCCCTGGATCAGCATCGAGGCGTGCGCCGCGTCCGCGTCGAGGGAAGCCCGGACGGTGACGCCGATCTTGGAGTACTGCGAACTGAGCGGCCACACGATCCGCGCGGTGACCGTGCCGTCGCCGCGCAGCGGGAGGTTGACGAGACGGTAGGTGTCGGCGGTGCCGCTCGCCTCCAGGACGAAGCTCTCGCCGTCGAAGGCGGCGGAACCCGGGATCTTCACGTCACCCACGTCCCGGGTCGACCAGGGGCCGGGGAGACCGGCGGAGGCTACCGCCCAGGCCGAACTGCCGCTCCTACCAAGGCTGTTGGCGGCAGCCACCGTGTAGTAGTACGTCCGCCCGGAGTGCACGTTCCGGTCGGTGTACGTCGGCCGGTCGACGCCGGAGGCGATCTTCTCGTAGCGGCCGTCCACGTCGGTCGCCCGTAGGACCGTGTAGGAGTCGGCCCAGGTCGACGGCAGCCAAGTCACCGTGACGGAACGGTCGTTGCCCACCGCTGTGACTCCGGCCGGTGGTGTCGGCACGGTCGGCGAGGGGGCGGTGGCGCCGGCGTAGGCGAAGGTGCCCCAGCTCGGCAGGTCGTCGTTGCTGCCCTCGACGACCCGGGCTCCGCCGGTGCCGCGGAAGACCGCGTTCTTCGTGTACGGGGTGTCCAGGCCGCGCACACCGGCGTAATGCGCGTACGCCATCTCGTAGATGGGCGGCAGAGTGCCGCGCGAGATGGCTGAGACGGACAGCTTGATGTACTTGCCGGTGCGGTCGAGGCCGGGGACGAAGGGTACGTCGCCGCCGAGGTTGTAGCGGGCGGCGTATTCGACGTTGGCGAGGATGCGGTTGTCGTCGAAGCCCCAGAGGTCGACGCCCTGGTTCCACGCGACCTGCGCGGCGTCCGCCAACAGGCCGACCGCGAGCTGTTCGTGGCCCTGGTCCCGGCCGCTCTCCTGGCCCTGGCCGGCGTCGGTGACGATGCGGTGGAGGACGCTGCCGTTGCCCGCGCCGGCCGCGGCGAAGCGGAGCGCGTCGTAGAAAAGGGTGGGTTCCTCGCAGAACACGCCTATGGCCAGCAGGGATTGAAGGGACGTCAGGTCCCAGTTGCCGTTGGCGTAGAGCATGTAACCGGACAGGGCCGGGTACCAGACGCGGAGGAAGGACTCCTCGCAGCGCGCGATGTCGGCGGCGGTCCAGCCGTCGTAGCCGGTGTGGCGGAGGAGTTCGGCGGCGTTGGCGAACTTGAAGGCCTGGAGGCCCGCGCCGAGCGGTCCGTCGGCTCCGGTGATGGCGGTGAGCGAGGCGGACCAGGCGTTGAGGATGTCGCGGGCCTTGTCGGCGTGTGCGGTGTCTCCGGTGACGGACCAGATGAGGGCGTTCTGGTAGGCGGCGGCCGAGTCGGCGACGGCCTGGTTCTGGTAGTTGGCGGGGCCGCGGCCCCAGGTGGTGATCTGACCGGTGTTCTGGACGGCGTACGAGGACGAGGAGCGGGCGTGGGCCGCGAGCGCCAAGTAGCCGTCGTATACCGGGGATTGCTTGGCGGCGACCGCTGCCTTCATGCGGGCGAGGTCATCGGCGGTGTGCAGCAGGCCGGGGTGGGAGAAGGTCACCTCGGTGTCCCCCGGGGCCGCTGCTGCCCGGCCGGGCACGAGCAGTCCACTCGCGCCCGACGTCAGGAGCAGGGCCGCGGCACCGCCGAGGAAGCCCCGGCGGCTGAGCGGACCCGATGTAGTCGACTGCGGCTCGGCAACAGCGCCCCGAAGGAGCGCGGGGCTGTATTCATCAGCGGCTGCGCCGCGGAGCGCGCCCAGCCACGACGGCGCCGCAGCCGACCGACAGCCCCTCCCTGCCCTTCCAGCGGAGCGCTTCGTCATGACGCGGCGGCCGCCTCGGCCTCGGCGGTCGTGAGGAACTTCAGGTTGGTGACGTGCTCGTTGTAGAACCACTGGATCTCGTCGGTCGTGTAGTACCAGCTCGGCTTCTTCATCGAGTCGGCGACGACCAGCCCGTTGATCACCAGGTTCTCGAACGTGACGTTGTTGATGGCGTGTTCGGCGTCGTAGCCGAGGAAGAGGGACGGGTTGGCGCGGGTGCCCGTGTAGCTGAGGTTCTTGACGTACACGTCCTCGATGCCGCGGCCGACCGAGGTGTTGTACTTCGTGTTGAACATGACCTTCATGTAAATGACCTGGCCCCAGCGGAAGTCCTCGATCCGGACGTCCTCGATGCGCACGTTCTTGATCAGGTTGGAGTCGCCGGGGTTGAGGGCGATGCAGCCCTGGTAGTTCATCTGGGGTTCGCGGTGGTCCAGGATGTCGATGTTCTTGATGACGAGATTCTCGATCACCTCGGGAGCGTCGGTGTTGCCGTGCGTGCCGACGTTGATCGGGTGGGCGACGTCCGCCCACAGGGTGCAGTTCTTGACGGTGATGTCACGCGTGTCGCCGTAGTAGTCCCAGCGATGGCAGTAAATGGCGATGCAGTCGTCGGAGTTGCGCATGAAGCAGCCGTCGAAGGTGATCCCGGTCGAGGAGAAGACGTCGAAGCCGTCGCCGTTGCCCTTCGAACTGAACGCGCGCGCCTTGGTGATGTGGACGTTCTCGCTCTCGGCGAAGGTGCCCGCGTAGCCGGCCGGGTTGAGGATGATGACGTCCTGGATCCGGATGTTCTTGCTGCCCTCGCTGAGGATGGCGCCGCCGGGGTTGTTGTAGAGCACCCCGCGCCCGATGAGGCGGGACTTCTCCACGTTCTTGAAGTAGACCTGCGCGGTCAGGACGGCGCCGCCCGCGAGGTAGACGGTCTTGCCGCTGGGGACGGTGAGGACGTTGCCGGTGACGGTGTGGACGCCGGGGCCGAAGTAGAGGACGTTCGGGTCGTCGGCGGACGGGACGTGGTGCTCGACGCGGTTGGTGATCAGGTGCAGGGCGTCGAATGTCTCGTCGTTGATCTGTACGACGACGTCCTTCGGCTCGTCGAGGGTGAACCGCAGGGTGTCACCGAGGAGTTCGGGCGTGATGCCCAGCGCGTCCGGTCTCACCCGGGCCTTGGTGGTACCGCCCTTGAGGTAGGTCACCTCGATCTCGACCGAGCCGTTGAAGTCGAAGTACGCCATCGAGGAGTTGTAGACCTTCCCCGACCCGGTGTTGGCGTTGATCTCCTCGAACTGCGGCCGGTAGATGTCGAGGGTCTGCCAGACGCCGTCGGGGGCGGTGCGGACCCGCACCTGGAAGCTGGTGTTGGTCGGCATGGTCGCCGGGCGCGGGTAAGTGACCAGCTTGGGGCCGGAGTTGTCGCCGCCGGAGGCGTGGGCCGCCGTCGCGGTCAGTCCGGAAAGGCCGGCGGCGAGCGCGGTGGCACCGGCGGCTTGGAGGGCCGTACGGCGGGACAGGGGCGTGTTCATACCTACTCCTTGCAACAGGGCGAAAACAGGGACTACTTCAGGCCGCTGGTCGACATCCCGGCGACGAACCCGCGCTGGGCGACGAGGAAGATCAGGAGGATGGGGACGACGTACATCACGGAGGCGGCGGCCTGGAGGTCGGCGACCGGGGTGCCGGCCGAGGTGACGTAGGTGGACATGACGGCGACCGCGAGGGTCGTTCGGTCGGTGGAGAGCAGGAGTTGGGGGGCTATGTAGTCACCCCAGGTCCAGGTGAAGGCGATCACGAAGCTCGCACTGAGGACCGGCCAGGACTGCGGCAGGAAGATCCGCCAGAAGATGGTGGCCCAGCCGCAGCCGTCGACGATCGCGGCCTCCTCCAACTCCCTCGGCAGGCCCGCGAAGAACTGCCGGAAGAGGAAGACGAGATACGGCGTGGCGGCCAGTCCCCACAGCACCCACGGCCAGTAGGTGTCGACCATGCCGAGCTTGGCGAAGATCAGGTAGGTCGGCAGCAGGGTGATCATCTGGGGCAGCATCATCGAGCCGAGCAGGATGCCGAAGAGCGTCTTCTTGCCGGGGGCGGAGAGACGGGCGAAGCCGAAGCCGACCCAGGCGGAGCTGAGGGTGACGAGGGTGGCGTAAATGGTCGCGATGATCAGGGAGTTGCGGGCGTAGCCGAGGAAGTCGATGAGCCGGTAGGCGTCGGTGAAGTTGTGCCACTGGATGTGCTGGGGCAGCCAGTGCACGGGTGAGGCGGCGAGTTCGGCCGGGGTCTTCAGTCCGGCGAGGACGAGCCAGCCGAAGGGGCCGAGGAACAGGCCCGTGAGGGCGACGAGGACGGTGTAGAGGATCAGGCGGTTGACCCGCAGGCGGACCGGGGGCTTCGCGAACGGGCTGGTGACGCTCACTTGTTGGCCTCCGGGTCGACGTTGTAGAAGACCACGCCGGACGTGAACCTGAAGATGAGTCCGGTCACGACGAGGATCAGGACGAAGAGCACCCACAGGAGCGCGGAGGCGTAGCCGTAGCGGCCGAGCGCGAAGTACTCCGCGAACACATGCATCATGTAGAGGTAGTTGGAGTGCGGGATCGCGGTGACGCCGCCCGTGGTGCCGTCGGGTGCCAGCAGCAGGGGCATGATGGTCTGCACCGAGGCGATCACGCCGGTCACGGTCTGGAAGAGCAGGACCGGGGACAGCAGCGGCACGGTGATGCTGCGGAAGGTCCGCCAGGCGCTCGCGCCGTCGATGCGGGCCGCCTCGTGGAGTTCGCGGGGTACGTCCTGGAGCCCGGCCAGCGAGATGATCATGACGTTTCCGGCGGTCCACAGCACGCTCATCAGCAGCACGTAGCGGGCGTAGGGATCGGCCAGCCAGCCCAGGGCGTTGACGCCGAAGACGTTCAACACCCCGTTGGCGGCACCGGAGTTCTGGTCGAAGAGCTGCTTGAAGGCGATACCCGCGCCGACCGGCGGTACCACAGCGGGCAGATAGAGCAGGGTGCGGAACAGCCCGCGTGCCTTGAGCGGCCGGTTGACCAGCACCGCGAGCCCGAGCCCCGCCGCGATCGACAGCGGCACGGAGGTCACCGCGAACAGGCCCGTGCGGCCCAGTGCGGCCCAGGTCACCGAGTCGGAGAACAGCTCGCGGTAGTTGCCGAGGCCGACGTAGCGCCAGTGCGGCGAGATGCCGTCGAACGTGGTGAAGCTCAGCCACAGCGCGTAGGCCATGGGGAGGACGGTCAGCAGCAGGAAGCCGATGATCCACGGCGAGGTGAACGTGTAGAACGCGCGGTGTCTGCGGCCGGTCGCCGTGGTCCTCGGCTGCCGGACCGCCCGCGCCCGCTCGCCGCTCGTGGTCGCGCCCGACGGGCCCGTGACCGAGGTGATCTGATCGACCGTCATCCCACTTGCTCCTTACCGCGCTTGAGCTGCTCGTTCATGGACGAGTTCAGTCGGCCCGCGAGGGTGTCGACGGAGATCCCGCCCGACATGGCGGCGGGGGCGGCCTGGTTGAAGAGGGCGGCGAGCGCGTCGGCCGAGGCGTACGGCGTGAAGGCGGTCACCGAGAAGTGCTTCAGCTCGGCCTCCTGTACCCGCAATGCCCGTTTCTGGTACGACTCCTGACTGGGCATCAGGGGCCGCAGGGACTTCAGGCTCGGGATGCCCCAGCCGCTCGACGCGCGCTCCTTGGCCGGTGCCTCGCCGAAGAACCACTCGAAGACGCGCCAGGCCGCGTCCTTGTTCTGGGCCTTCTTCGGCATCCACAGGCCGGTGCCGCCCTGGCAGGGGCTCAGGCGCGGGCCGCCCTCGAAGACCGGGGCGGGGGCGAGCCGGGACACCTGTGCCAGCTTCTTGTCGGTGTCGATCATGCCGCCGAGCCAGTAGCCGCTGCCCGTCATGGCCATCCGGCCGGCCTGATAGGTGGGCCCGTCCCAGCCGTTCGGGTCGGGCTGGATCAGGCTCGGGCCGACCTTGGCCCGGCAGTAGTCGATGTACCAGGCGAGTGCCTTGCGGGCCTCGGGGGCGGTGAAGTCGACGCGGGAGAAGTCGTCGCTGAACAGGCTGCCACCGGCGGCGGCCGTCAACCCGGCAAGCAGACCTGGGGCGTTGAGCCCGTTGTAGCTGCCGCCGAAGACGGTCGTCTGCCCGTTCTTACGCTGGGTGAGCCGCTTGGCGTCCTCCAACCACTGTTCGTAGGTGACCGGTTGGGTCTCCGGCGGGTAGGCGACGCCCGCCTTGTCGAAGTGCGCGGTGTTGTACCAGTACATGGAGTCCTGGGAGAAGTCCTTCGCCATGCCGTAGCGCGGGCCCTTGCCCTGGGTGTGGCCGTCGTAGCGCCACAGGTCGTTGACCGGATCGAGGTCGTCGGCCTTGAGGACGCTGCTTCCGGCGAAGTACGGGTCGAGGTTCTCGGCGACGTCCCGGGCCACGAAGTACGGGGCGTCCACGGCGCCGACGCCGCGCACCAGGTCCGGTGGGGCGCCGGTGGTCATCATCGCGATCAGTTTGGTGAGGTCGTAGCGCACCAGGTGGATCTTGATGCCGATGTCCTTGTGGGCCTGCGTGACCTGGTCGGTGGTGATGTCCCCGTCCTTGGCCATCACCGTGACGGTCTCGCCCGCCCCGCTCACCCCGGTCGACACCTGGAGGGCGCAGCCGCCGAGTGCCACCGTGCCGACCGCCGCACCGGCCCCCGAGAGGGCGAGAAATCGTCGGCGGCTCAGGGGCGCACCAGCACGTGGGTGCATGACCGCACCACCTCCAATAGAAACCGGTTGTCACGCGTTGGGGCAGAGCTTCTTCCGGCTCGGAAACGGCGTCAAGACCTTGGGCGAACTTTCGAAAAGACTGGGCAAGCTCACGGACACGGCAACGTAACGCGTCTCGCCAGAAACCGGTTGCCAGAGGGCTGTCGCCGCTTGACTCCTGTCGCGAAAGGGGTCAAAGTTCACTGTATACGTCGTAAACGTACGATGTCTGGCAGTGAGGAGCCGGACTGATGAGTCCGCCGTCGACCATCCTCGTCACTGGCGGAGCCGGTTTCATCGGGAGTCATGCCTGTGTCGAACTGCTCGACCACGGCTACGAGTTGATCGTGGTCGACGACTACTCCAGCAGCACGCCGCAGGCCTTCGCCCGGGTCGAACGGATCGCCGGCCGCTTCGCCGGTGCCGTCTACGAACTGGACGTCCGTGACCGGCCCGCCCTCTCGGCCGTCTTCGACCGCCATCCCGTCGACGCCGTCCTGCACTTCGCCGCGTACAAGGCCGCGGGTCCCTCGACCCGAAGGCCCGTCGAGTACTACGACACCAACGTCGGCGGCACGACCGCCCTGTTGCGGACCATGCACGAGCACGGCGTGCACCAGCTCGTGTTCTCCTCCACCGCCGCGCTCTACGGCGACGCCGGAAACGGCCCGCTCGACGAAGCCACCCCGGCCCGGCCCGGCAACCCGTACGCGGCCTCCAAGTGGATCTGCGAGCACATACTCGCCGACGTCTGCCGCAGGTGCCCCGAATACACCGTGCTGTGCCTGCGCTGCTTCAACCCGGCCGGTGCCCACCCCAGCGGGCTGCTCGGCGAGGACCCCCGCGGCACACCCGGCAACCTGCTGCCGTACGTGGCACAGGTCGCCGTCGGCCGACGGGAACGGCTCCCCGTGTTCGGCGCCGACTACCCCACGCGGGACGGCACCGGGATCCGCGACTACCTGCACATCATGGACACCGTCGAGGCCCACCGCATCGCGCTCGACCACCTGGCCGACGAGCCGGGCCTGCATGTGTACAACCTGGGGGCCGGCCGGGGCAGTTCGGTCCTCGATGTCGTCGCCGCGTTCTCCGCGGCATGCGGCCGTCCCGTTCCGTACGAGGTCGTGCCGCGCCGCCCGGGCGACGTGCCCGAGCTCGTGGCCGACGCGAGCGCGGTGGCGCGCGCCTGGGGCTGGCGGCCCACCCGGGACCTGACCGACATCTGCCGCGACGCCTGGCGCTTCCAGCGGCTCAACCCGCACGGCTACACCGACTCCGCGCGCCGGCCGAACACGAAGCCATGAGGCGCGCGGCCGAACACGGAACAGCGGGGCGGACGGTCCCTCGGTGACGAGATGCAGCCCGGCGCTCGCCGTGCCTACGCTTTGTACCTGTATCTCATCATTGACGAGTCGTTCGCGGCCCGGTGACCTCCGACTCGGGGAGGCGCTCGCCCTTGCATCTGGCTCACCGGTTGATGGCCGTGTACATCACGCTGGTCCTGGTCGTCACCGGCCTGTACATGTCCATCCCGGAGGCGCGCACACCGCTCTGGGCCGTGATCGGACTGAGTGGCGTCGTCGCCGTACTCACCGGCGCGCGCATCCACCGGCCCGCGCACCGTTGGCCCTGGTGGGCGCTGGCCGGCGGACTGCTGACCTTCATCGCGGGCGACACCTCCTACAACGTGCTGGAGGAGTACTTTCACGCGTCAAATCCGTTCCCCTCCCCTGCGGACGCGTGCTACCTCGCCACCTATCCGCTCTTCGCGGCGGGCCTCTTCGGTCTGGTCCGGTACCGCTGGGCGGACCGTGACCTGCCCAGCCTGCTGGACGCGCTGATCATCACCGCCGGCCTGGCCCTGCCGGTCTGGGTGTATCTGGTGCAGCCGCTGACCCAGGTGGAGGGCCTGACCTGGCAGCAGCGGGCCATCAGCATCGCCTATCCGCTCGGCGACGTCCTGGTGCTGGCCATGCTGGCCAGGCTGCTCACCCCCAGCCCGGTCTCCGGCCGCAACCGCGCCGTGCAGTTGCTGGTCCTGGGCACCCTCACCCTGCTCGGCTTCGACATCGCGTACGGAATCCTGCAGCTGAACAACCTGTGGCAGGCCGGCACGCTGCTGGACTCCGGCTGGATCGTCTTCTACACGGCCTGGGGACTGGCCGCGCTGCATCCCTCCATGGCGGAGCTGACCGCGCCGGAGTCCCCACCGGAATCCGTGCTTCCGCCCCAGCGGTGGCGGCTGCTGCTGCTCACCGGGGCCACCCTGATCGCGCCCACGATCCTGCTCTACGAGGGGCATGCGGGCAATGTGCGGGACGCGACCGTGCTCGCCGTCTTCTCGTGTCTCCTGTTCCTGCTGGTGATCCTGCGGCTCGCGGGCATGGTCGTGGCCCATCGCAAGGCGGTGACCCGTGAGCTGGCGCTGCGGGCGGCGACCGCCTCCCTGGTGGCGGCGGCACGGCCGCAGGAGATAGAGCAGACCTGCGCCTCGGCGGTGAGCGCACTGTTCGGACCGGGGATCGAGCACAGCAGCACGGTGCTGTCGGCGGAACACGCCCAGGATCTCTACGCGCTGCTCGACCGGTCCTTCGGCCGGGACGGCGCCGGCCGGACCGCTCTCGCCCTGCACCGCACGCTCATGGTTCCCACCGCCGCGCTCGGGCCGGAGACGGCCCGCGGACTCGACGGCCTGCCGTCCGCCCTGGTGTGCCCCATGGTCCAGCCCAGCCGGCCGGCCGGTGGCGAGCCGCCGGGCGTGCTGCTCGCGGCGGGGCCCGAACGCCGGCTCGGCGAGATGCGCGGCACGCTGGAGATCCTGGCCTCGCACGCGGGCCTGGCGACGGAACGCATCGCGCTGCGGCAGGAGATCAGCCGCAAGGAGAGCGAGGCGTACTTCCGCACCCTGGTGCGCAACGCTTCGGACGTCATTCTCATCGTCGACGACGACTGGACCGTCCGGTACGCCAGCCCGTCCGCCGAGGCCGTGTTCGGCAGCGCCCGGCTCAGCGGTACGGCACTGCGGGACCTGCTGGATCCACGGGACCGCGAGCGGGCGGACCGGACGCTCAAGGACCTGTGCGAGGACCGGCGGGAGGAGGCCCACGACCACTGGTGGGTGCTGCGGGACAGCGCTCGTATCGAGGTGGAGGTGCGCTGCCGCGACCTGCGGCAGGACAAGACCGTGGGCGGGCTGGTGGTGACCCTCCGGGACGTGACCGAACAGCGGCAGCTGGAGCACGAGCTGACCCAGCGGGCCTTCCACGACTCGCTGACCGGACTGCCCAACCGGACGCTGCTCCTGGAGCGCACCGAGCGCGCACTGCTGCGCGGTCGACGGGAGCCGGCACTCACCTGCCTGCTCTTCGTCGATCTGGACGACTTCAAGATCGTCAACGACACGCTGGGCCACTCGGTCGGCGACCGGCTCCTTCGCGCGGTCGGTGCGCGTCTGTCGGAGACGCTGCGCCGCACGGACACCGCGGCGCGGCTCGGTGGTGACGAGTTCGCGGTGCTGATGGAGGACGCCAGGCAGCCCCTGGACGCCGAGTTGCTGGCCGCCCAGGTGATCCAGACTCTCAACCGGCCCTTCCAGCTGGCCGACGACTCGGTGAGCGTCTCCGCCAGCGTGGGCGTGGCCACGGCGATGGACAGCACCGACGCCGAGGATCTGCTGGCCCATGCCGATCTGGCGCTGTACGCGGCCAAGGCCGCCGGAAAGCGCCAGTGGCGTCGCTTCCAGCCCCAGCTGCGCGAGCGGATGGCGGCGCGGCACGATCTGCAGGCGCGGCTGGACACCGCGATCGCCAGGGAGGAGTTCGCGCTGCGCTACCAGCCCGTTGTGGACATCACCGCGGACGAGGTGGTCGGCTTCGAGGCGCTGGCCCGCTGGCCGCACCCCCGGCGGGGTCTGGTGCCGCCCTGCCAGTTCATCCCGCTCGCCGAGGAGACCGGGCAGATCACACCGCTGGGCGCCTGGGTGCTGCGGAACGCCACGTCCGACATGGCGCGGCTGCAGCACGGCAGCCGGTGTGCGGCACCGCCGTACATCAGTGTCAACGTGTCCGCACGGCAGTGGCGGGACACGGGGTTTCTGGACGAGGTGCGCCGGGCCCTCGACACCCCGGGGCTGGTCCCGGGGTCGCTGCAGTTGGAGCTCACCGAGTCGGTGCTGATGCAGCGGGACGACCATATCGACGCGCTCACCCGGGAGTTGAAGGGGCTGGGCGTGCGGATCGCGGTGGACGATTTCGGGACCGGGTACTCCTCGCTACGCTATCTCCGGGAATTCCCCATCGACGTACTCAAGATCGACAAGACGTTCATCGACGACATCCCGCAGGATCCCAGGCAGGTGGCGCTCGTCGAGGGAATCGTCCACATCGCCGACACGCTCGGACTTCAGGTGATCGCCGAGGGCATCGAGGAGCCGGCGCAGCGGGAGCTTCTGGCCGGTATCGGCTGCCGGTTCGGGCAGGGGTATCTGTTCGCGCGGCCGATGACGGTGGAGCAGGGCGAACAGGTCCTGCGGCGGCACGACCAGCGGCACCACGGCCGCTGAGAAGGAGCAACCGCCATGCGAGAAACCGCAGCTGGACTCCGGGAAGTCCGCCGTGATCCACGCTGGGCCGAGCTCGAACAGCTGCGCCGGACCAGCCCCATGTGCGACGCGGTCCTGGACGAGGTGCGCGGCCGGCACATCCGCAGCGGGGACCACTGGCTGATCGACTTCGCCTCCTGCAACTACCTGGGCTTCGACTGGGACCCCGAGATCATGGACGCGATCGAACCGGCCGTGCGGCAGTGGGGCACGCACCCCAGCTGGTCGCGGCTGCTGGGCAGTCCCCAGCTGTATCCCGCGATCGAGGAGCGGCTCACCGCCCTGCTCGGCGCGCCGGACACGCTGCTGCTGCCGACCGCCACCCTGATCCACGCCTCGGTGATCCCCGTCCTCGCCGACCAGGGGCACGTCTTCGTCGAGGCCAGGGCGCACCGCACGGTGTACGACGGCTGTGTGTCGGCGCGCGGCCAGGGCGCGACCCTGCGGCGGTTCCGCGCCGACCGGCCCGACGAACTCGACGCCCTGCTGCGGGCCGTACCGTCCGGCGCGCCCCGGCTGGTGTGTCTGGACGGCGTCGACAGCATGACCGGCGGCATCCCCGATCTTCCCGTGCTGGCCGGCCTCTGCCGGGAGCGGGGCGCGACGCTGTACGTCGACGACACGCACGGCTTCGGCGTCATCGGGGAGCGGGCGGCGGACGAGCTGTGCCCGTACGGGTCCCGGGGCAACAGCGTGGTGCGGCACACGGGCGAGTCGTACGACGGGATCGTGCTCGTCGGCGGCTTCTCCAAGGCGTACTCGTCCCTGTTGGCCTTCCTCGCGCTGCCCTCCGGGCTGAAAGACCACCTGAAGGTCGCGGCGGCACCCTACCTGTACTCGGGCCCCTCGCCGACGGCCTCCCTGGCGACGGCGCTCGCCGGACTAGAGGTCAACGACCGGCGGGGGGACGCGATCCGCGCCGATCTGCACCGCAAGTCGGTGCGGGTCCTCGACCACGTCGACGCCCTCGGCCTGGACACGCCCACCGGCCATCGGCTGCCGATCGTGGAGATCCCGCTCGTCGACGCGTCCGACCTGGAGGCGGTCGCCGGATTCCTGTGGGACCGGGGTATCTATGTCACCCTCGCCGCCTACCCGCTGGTGCCGCGCGACCGCGTCGGCTTCCGTGTGCAGATCACGGCGCTCAACTCCGACGAGGACATCGACCGCCTCAACGACGCCCTGACCGGGGCCTCTCGGCGCTTCGCCCTGCGGCGCAGGAGCTGAGCCCGGGATGCCCAGCCCCGGGGAGCCCGGTCCCCCGCCGATCCACAACGACGACGTGGACTGGGACAGTTGGCCCGTCGAGGACTATCTCGCCGAGAACTACCGTGAGTTGCATCCGTGCGACGCGGCGGTGATCGCCCACCACTGTGCCTTCTACCGCCGCATCCCGCCCGGAAGCATCGCACGGTCCCTGGAGTTCGGCGCAGGACCCAACCTGTACCCGCTGATGCTGGCCGCCTCGGCGAGCCGCCGTATCGACGCCGTGGAGGCGGGCGCGGCGAACGTCGCCTATCTGTCGAAGCAGCTCCGCAACGGCCCCGACGCCGGCTGGCTGCCCTTCTACGAGCTGGGCCGGCGGCTCGACCCGAACCTTCCGGCGGACCTGTCGACGGCGCTGTCGCGCGTGCGAGTCGTGCACGCGGATGTCCGGGCCGTCGAGCCGGGCGGCTACGAGCTGGCGTCGATGCACTTCGTGGCGGAAGGCGCGAGCGAGGACTTCGCGGAGTTCACGGAGTTCTGCGGCCGCTTCGCGCGGTCCGTCGTGCCGGGCGGGCGGCTGGTGGCGGCGTTCATGGAGAACATGCCGACGTACCGCATCGGCTGCGACTCGTGGTGGCCGGGCTGTCCCGTGGACCCGGACACGGTCCGGGAGGTGTTCGCGCCGCTGACCGAGGAGCTCACCGTGACCCGGATCGACTCCGATCCGACGCTTCCGGACTACGGAGACTCGGGGATGATCCTCCTGACAGGGCGTACGCCGTCTCCACCAGGGCGATGTGGCTGAACGCCTGGGGGCTGTTCCCCAGTTGGCGGCCGGCGTCCGGGTCCCACTGCTCGGAGAGCAGGCCGACGTCGTTGCGGATCGCGAGGACACGTTCGAAGGCCTCCCGCGCCTGCCGCGGGTGCCCGGTGGCGGCGAGGGCGTCGGCGTACCAGAGGGAGCACGCGACGAACGCTCCCTCGCCGCCGCGCATACCGTCCGCGCCCTGTGCGTACCGCCGCACGAACCCGCCGCAGGTGAGTCCGCGCATCGCCCGGACGGTGCCGAGCACCCGCTCGTCACGGGCCGGGAGGAAACCCAGCCGGGGAATCAGCAGGGCCGATGCGTCGAGGGCCGACGAGTCGTACGACTGCACGAAGGACCCCTGCGCCGCGTCCCAGCCCTGGCGGCACACCTGCCGGTGCACCTCGTCCCGCATGGCACGCCACTGGCCCGAGGTGCCGTTCCGGCCGAGCAGCTCCCCCATCCGCAGCGCGCGGTCGGCGGCCACCCACGCCATCACCTTGGAATGGACGAACTGCCGCCCCGGGCCCCGGACCTGCCACAGTCCCTGATCGGGCTCACGCCAGTGCACGAGCAGGTGACCCATGAGCGCCTCGACCAGGTCCCACACATGGGCCGGCAGCGGGATCCCGGCCCGCAGCGAGAGGTGCAGGGTGTCCAGCACCTCGCCGTACACGTCGAGTTGGAACTGACCCACCGCGGCGTTCCCGAACCGTACCGGCCGCGAGCCCTCGTAACCCGGCAGCCAGGGTGCCTCGGTCTCCGGCAGGAGACGCTGCCCTCCGACGCCGTACACGGTCTGCAGGTCGGCGGGATCGCCCGCGACGGCCCGCACCAGCCAGTCCAGCCAGGCGGTCGCCTCGTCGCGGTAGCCGCTGCGCAGCAGACAGGACAGGGTCAGGGTGGAGTCGCGCAGCCAGCAGTACCGGTGGTCCCAGTTGCGCTCTCCGCCGATGCAGCCGGGCAGCGAGGTGGTGGGCGCCGCGACGATGCCACCGGTGGGCGCGTAGGTCAGCGCCTTCAGCGTGATCAGGGACCGTACGACGGCGTCCCGCCACGGTCCCTCGTAGCGGCACTGGGCGCTCCAACGCCACCAGAAGTCGCCGGTCTCCTTCAGGATCGTCTCGGCGGGCACGCACAACGGCGCGGGCAGCGCGGGCAGATGGGACGGCGCCCACACCAGGGTCAGCGCCAGCCGTCGTCCGGCCGGGACGGTGAAGTCCACCACCGTGGAGGCGGACCGGTCGACGATGCGCCGCGCCCGTACCGGACCGTCGGCGTGCAGCCATACGGCGTCCGGCCCGGCGACCGCGACGATGCAGTCGTCGGTCACCCTGATCCAGGGGAGGACCCCGCCGTGGTGGAAGCGCAGCCGCAGTTCGCTGCGCAGGTGCACGGACCCTTCCAGACCTTCCACCAGCCGTACGATGCAGGGGTGTTGGGCGCACGGCGGCATGAAGTCCGTGACCCGTACCGCTCCGGTCGCGGTCGCCCACTCCGATTCCAGGACCAGGGTGTCCGGCTGGTACGACCGGCGTGCACAGGTGCCGCTCGCGACGGGCGCGACCCGCCAGAATCCGTTGTCCGCCGTGCCGAGCAGCGCGGCCAGGCAGGGCGGTGAGTCGAAGCGGGGCAGACACAGCCAGTCGACGGACCCGTTCCTGCCTACCATCGCGGCGGTTTCCAGGTCGCTGATGAGGGCGTAGTCCTCGATGAGCGCACTCATGACCGAACCCACCGGCAGTCACGGGTGATCATGAGTTCCTCCCGCCGTTCAACCGAGCCTGGGGCGCCCCGGCGCACACAGCGTCCATCCCGCCGCACGCCAGACTGCCGGGTCGAGCGTGTTGCGCGCGTCGACCATGGCCGGGGTGCGGACCACGGCGGCGAGAGCGGCGGGGTCGAGCTCCTGGTACTGGGGCCATTCCGTCAGGTGCAGCACGACGTCCGCCTTCTCGCACGCCTTGGTCACGTCCAGGGTGAACTGAAGCGCCGGGTACGCGGCCCGGGCGTTGTCGACCGCCTCGGGGTCGTGCACCCGGACCTGGGCTCCCCGGCGCCGCACCGCGTCCGCGACCGCGAGCGCCGGCGAGTCGCGGACGTCGTCGCTGTGGGGCTTGAAGGAGGCGCCGAGCACGGCGATGTTCCGGTCCGCGAAGGATCCTCCGGCCAGCCGCTGCGCCAGATCCACGCAGCGTGTGCGCTGTCGTGTGTTGATCTCGTCGACCTGTCGGAGGAGGGCTGCCGACCGGCCCTGGCCGAGTTCGTCGGCCAGGGCGGCGAAGGCGCGGACGTCCTTGGGCAGGCAGCTGCCTCCGTAGCCGAGTCCGGGAGCGAGGAAGCGGAGTCCGATGCGGGAGTCCCGGCCCATGGCCTCGGCCAAGGTGAGCACGTCTGCGCCGGTCGCGTCGCAGATCTCCGCCATGGCGTTGATGAACGAGATCTTGGTGGCGAGGAAGGAGTTCGATGCCAGCTTGACCAGTTCGGCGGTGGCCGGGTCGGTGACGATGAACGGGGTGCCCTCCTGCAGCAGAGGTGCGTAGATCTCCCTCAACCGGGCCTCTGCCTGGTCGGAACGGACACCCACCACAATGCGTTCCGGCCGCAGGGCGTCCCGGACCGCGCAGCCCTCGCGCAGGAATTCCGGGTTCCACGCGACTTCGCCGTCCTGGGCGGCCATGTGCAGGCGCGCGGCCAGCCGACCCGCCGTACCGACCGGCACGGTGGACTTGCCGACCACGAGGACCCGCCGGTATCCGCTGCCGCGCAGATGCGGCAGGAGACCGTCCAGAGCAGCGTCGACGTACCTCAGATCGGCAACGCCCGAGTCGGGGTCCTGCGGGGTGCCGACGCAGATGAAGTGTGTGTCGCCGAACCGGGCGGCCTCGGCCGGTGAGGTCGTGAAACGCAGGGTGCCCGCGTCCACCGCCGTCCTCAGGATCTCGGACAGCCCGGGCTCCCGGAACGGCGGCCTGGCACAGGCGAGCCCGGCGATCCTCTCCGCGTCGATGTCCACGCCGAGGACCTCGTGCCCGATCTCCGCCATGCACGCGGCGTGGACCGCTCCGACGTAACCCGTTCCGATGACTGTCAGGCGCATGTGGATCTCCGTGTTCGGCTCTCCGTCGACAACGCGAGCCCGGTGGGCGGTTCAGGGGGCGGGACCCGCGGCAGGTCCTGGGACGGGAAGGCCCAGCAGTCCGCGGTAGCAGGCGTCGACCGCGGCACACATGGCCTGCGGCGCGAAGGCGCTGCGTACCCGCCGGCAACCCTGGCGCCCCATGGCGGAGGCCTCAGCCGGATGGTCGAGCAGCCAGCCGACGGCCCGTGCCGCGCCGTCCGGATCGGCGGGTGCGACCAGCAGACCGGTGGCGCCGTGCTCCACCAGGTCCGGTACGCCGTTCACGGCCGTGGCGACGACCGGGCGGGCAGTGGCCAGCGCCTCGGTCAGGGCGCGGCCGAGTCCTTCGTAGAGCGAGGTGATCACGAAGACGTCGAGACCGGCCACCAGCCGGGCTGCGTCCGGCCGGTGCCCGGTGAGAATCACCTGGACGTCCAACTCCGCGGCGAGCCGGCGCACTTCGCCCTCCAGCGGCCCGGCACCGATCATCACGAACGCGGTGCCCGGACGACGGGCGTGGATCGCCGCCGCTGTGCGGACGAAGTCCAGGGGTGCCTTCTGGGTGTCGATCCGGCCGACGGTACCGATGAGGGCCGTGCCGCGGGGCACGCCGAGCATGCGGCGGGCGGCGGGATCGAAGCGTTCGGGGAGGTGCCCCAGGTCCACCGCCGAGGGCACCACGTCGACCTGGCCCGGTGGGGCCAGCCGCTCCTCGACGGCCTGTTGCGCGACGCGCGGCGACACCGCGAGGAAGCGGTGGGTGAGGCGGCGCGTCGACCGCTCCAGCCACCGGTAGGCCGTCCGCCTGGGGCGCGACATGTACGGGTGGAAGCTGAAGCCGTGGAAGGTGTGCACCACCACGGGCGTGCGGCACAGCCGAGCGGCGACCCGACCGAGGAACCCGCCCTTGGCCGAGTGCGTGTGCACCACGGTGAACCGCTCCCGCCGGACGAGCCGCACCAGGCGCCACAGCACCAGCGGGTCCGCGGGAGTCAGGGTGTGCCGGAACCCCGGTACCTCGACCGTACGCACCCCGGCGGCGCGCGCCCGCTCCCAGAGTTCACCGCCCGGCACTCCGGCGATCCACACCTCGTACCGGTCGGGGTCCATTCCCTCGGCCGACAGCAACGTGTTGGCCCCCGCTCCCGCCGTGAAACGGGTGATGACGTGCAGAACCTTGATGCGGGGCAGCGCCGGCGGCGACAGCAGACGCGCCGCCGGCGTGACCCGTGGAGGCGGCGCGGGCCAGCGGACGACAGCGCCGTCGGCCCGTCCCGCGCCCGGGACAAGGATCCCGTTCCGCATCATCCATCACCACCGACGCCGAATAAAGCCGTATATTTACGTTGTATACATACATCATCCTCTCAGCCTCGATCGAGGTCAATTCGCACCAGGACCACACACGAGGCACTCCGGAAACAACCGGGAGGGATCGGTATGCCCCTGGCCCAACTGGCGGACATCGAGCGGCTGTTGGTCTGCCCGCGCTGTCGATCGACAGTGACGACGCAGCCCGGCGGACTCAGCTGCACCGCGCCCGACTGCCCCTGCCACGCCCCGTCGGCCTTCCCGCTGGCCGCCCGATGGCCGGTCCTCGTCGACTTCGAGCACAGCGTTGTGGACCGGGAGGAGACGGTGGCCCCGACCGCCCGAACGGATACCGGAGAGTGCGCCTCCCCCGGACTCGTCGACCGCCTGCCGGCCGCTCTCCGGCCCCTCTGGAAACCACCCAACCGGGTCGCGGCCCACAACATCGACCTGTTGCTACGACGCCTCCCGGGCCCGGCGCCGACACTGCTGGTCGTCGGCGGGGCCACGGTCGGCAACGGTGTGGGCGCCGTCTACCGCGATCCGCGCGTCCAGGTCATCGGCTTCGACATCGTCGCGAGCCCGGTGACCCAGTTCATCGCGGACGCCCACCGGATTCCACTGCGCACGGCGAGCGTCGACGCGGTGCTGGCGCAGGCGGTACTGGAGCACGTACTGGATCCGCCCCAGGTGGTCGCCGAGATCCACCGGGTCCTGAAGGACGACGGCCTGGTCTACGCGGAGACCCCCTTCCTGCAACAAGTGCACGCCGGCGCCCACGACTTCACCCGGTACACCGCGAGCGGCCACCGCCACCTCTTCCGCCGCTTCGAGCAGCTCGCCGCCGGCCCCGTCGCCGGCCCGGGCACCCAACTCCTTTGGAGTGCCGATCACTTGACCCGCGGCCTGACCCGCTCCGCCCTCGCGGGCCGCGCGGTACGGGGACTGATGTGCTGGCTACGGGCGCTGGACCGGCTCGTCCCGCCCGACTTCGCGGAGGACGATGCCTGCGCCCTCTACTTCCTGGGGCGCAAGAGCGAGCGGGAGATGACGGCCGGGGAGATCATCGCGTACTACGGCGGAGCTCAGCGGGCCGGGCGTTCGGGTCGCTCCGGGAGGCCCGCTGGGCCCGCACCATCGCGGCGAGTCCCGCACGGATGCCGGTGCCGGGCCGATAGCCGAAGGCGTCACGGGCCACGGTGATGTCGGCCGCGGTGCGGCGGGCGTCGCCCGGGCAGGCGGGCCCCTGCACGACCCGTACCGGACCGGTCAACTCTCCGATCAGCGAGATGACTTGACGCATTGTCACCTCGCTCCCTCCGCCGATGTTGGCGACTCCCGACCACGAGGAGGACGCCGCCGCCCGCATGGCCGTCACGACGTCCTCGACGTAGGTGAAGTCACGGCTCTGTCCGCCGTCCCCGTACAGCGGGAAGGGCCGGTGTGTGCAGGCGGCCGCGACGAGTCTTGAGAACGCCATGTCGGGGCGCTGTCCGGGGCCGTACACGCTGAAGAGCCGCAGGGAGACCGCCGGGACACCGAAGACGCTGCGGTAGGTCTCACAGAGCTGTTCGGCGGCGAGTTTGGTGACGCCGTACGGGGAGACGGGGCGGGGGCGGAGCGTCTCCGGTGTCGGGTATGTCTCGGCGTCTCCGTAGACCGACGAGCTGGACGCGAAGACCAGGCGTCGCAGTCCGGTGTCCCGTGCCGCTTCCAGTACGCGTTGGGTGACCAGGACGTTGCGTTCGAGGTAGACACCGAACTCCTCGCCCCAGGAGCCGCGGACGCCGGGCTGGCCCGCGAGGTGGTAGACGGTGTCCGCCTGCGCGAGAAGCGGTTCGAGCGGGAGTTCCAGCAGATCGCCCCGGCGAAAGGTGAAGCGGTCGCCGCCGAGCAGCCGGGACAGATTCCGGCGTTTGCGCGAGGGCGCGTAGAACTCCGTCAGCGCGTCGACCCCGACGACCTCGTCTCCGCAGGCCACCAGGTGTTCGCACAGGTGCGAGCCGATGAATCCGGCGGCACCGGTCACCACGGCGCGCATCAGGACCCGCCTCCTCGATCCCATGGGGCGGCCAGCAGGTAGAGGATCGTCCGGACGACGAGGCGCAGGACGTTCGGCACCGTGGCACGGCGCAGGAACTCCGCGTCCAACGCTGTGCGTTGGGGTACGAGCACGGTGAGGTAGTACTGCTCGGGGTCGGGACGGCCGTCGAGCTGCGCGGCGTAGGCACGTGAGCGGAGCTGGCACGGTCCGGTGAGACCCGGACGGTGCCGGAACACCCACAGGTGTTCCGGCGGGTAGCGGCAGGCCAGGTGTGGGGTCTCGGGACGCGGACCGGCGAGGGTCATGTCGCCGCGCAGTACGTTCCACAGCTGCGGAAGTTCGTCCAGGCCGAGTCGACGCAGCAGACGACCTGTGCCCGTCACTCTCACGTCGCGGCCGCCGGTGACCCCGGGCCCTGTACTGTCCCTGCGCATCGTCCGGAACTTGTAGAGCGTGAACTCGGCCCCACCCTCTCCGATCCGTCGCTGCCGGAACAGGACGGGACGCCCGCCGGTGACGGCGACCACCACGGCCAGCAGGAGCAGCAACGGGGCGAGCAGCAGGAGCAGGGGCGCGGCGAGGACGACGTCCAGGACTCGGCGGGCCCGGGTGAGCCGGACGCGGCTCGGTGTGGGCAGGACCGGTCCGGGGCTGCGATCGATCATGTGCATGGGACGCCCCTGTCAGGTCCCGCGGCAGGCCGGCGTTCGGCCGGAGTGCCACGCGGGGCCGATCGTGCTCCCGGCTCCGGGAGTTCGAGGGCCGCCGCCCAGCGCGGCAACCACGTGTCGTAGGAATAGTCGCGGCCGGCGATCTCCCGGGCCGAGCGGCCAAGTTGTTCCCGGGTGGCCGCGGAGGCGTCGAGGAGTGCGAGGAGCGCGCCGGTCCAGTCGTCCTGGGTGCGCGGCGCGGGCAGGCCGAAGCGGGACAGCAGTTCGCCGTTCACGCCGAGGGGGCTGGCCGCGGCGGGCAGTCCGGCGGCGGCGTACTGAAGGAGTTTGTAGCCGCACTTGCCCAGACCGTAGGCGGTCGTCGGCAGCGGCATCAGGCCGATGTCCATGGCGGCCGGCGCCGTCCGTTGGGTGTCCGGATTCCAGGGGACCCGGTCGACGAAGGACTCCAGGCCGCCGAGCGAGGGTGCGGTCGTTCCGACGAGTGTGAGCCGCGCGCCGGTCCGGCGGTGAACCTCCGTGAGCGGTGCGGCGATCAGCCGCAGGGACGCCTCGTTGTGAGGCGATCCCATCCAGCCGAGGCGGGGCGGGTCGTGCAGCGCGTAGGACGTCTTGGGCGTGTAGTCCTCCACCGCCACACAGCTGGGGATCACCACGACGTCGTGGTGGTGCTGGGCAGCCCAGTCGGCCAGTACGGCGTTGCCGGCGACGACCCGGTCCGCGTACTGGACGGCCAGTCGCGCCTTGGCCGCCTTGGGGGCGAACCTGCGAGCGAGGCCGCCCTCGCCCAGGTCCCACTGCAGGGCGTCGTCGAAGTCGTACACGGCGAATTCCGCACTCGTCAGCAGCCGCCGCTCCCACCAGCCGCGACTGAGCGGCGAAGCCTCACGGTGCAGCAGCAGGCGCCGGGGCCGGGCGCGTGCGATGGCGCCGAGCCTCAGTTCCGCCCGTGCGAGGGCCAGCGGGTGCCGTACGAGTCGCGAGGCGGCGGCATCGGTCAGCGACAGATAGCCGGACACGGTGAAGTCCGTGTCGATGCGGTCCAGCCACTCGAACACGCGCACCCGGGAACTGCCGGCTCCCCGGCCGTAAGGAGTGACCGCACAGCGGTCCGGGCGACGTTCCATGGTTCCGCGTTCCAGCCGTAAGCTGATATCGTATGTTTACGTCGTAAAACTGGATGAATCCATATCCTGCTACCTCGGTCAGACCCCGTCAAGAGCGGCCGGAACGGCCCGCGGGGAGGAGCTTCCATGGATCTCCACGACTACCTCGACGCACTGCGCCGGCGGTGGCGGTTCGTCATGGCATGTGTGCTGCTGGGTCTGGCGGGCGCGGTCGCGGCGACCGCCCTGATGCCCCGCACGTACACGGCGACCGCCCAACTGTTCATCGCGACCAGTGACGAGAACAGCGGCGACGCCTACCAGGGCGGCCTGTTCACCCAGCAGCGCGTCAAGTCGTACACCCGCATCGTGACCAGCCCCGCGGTCCTCGACGGAGTCATCACCCAACTCGGCCTCCACACCACCCCCGGGCTGCTCGCGGAGAAGATCAGCGCGCAGGCCCCGCTCGACACGACCCTGGTCGACATCCGGGTGAAGGACGGGTCGGCCGACCGGGCCCAGGCCATCGCCGACGCGACCGCCGGCCAGTTCACCAAGTACCTCGCGGCGATCGAGGCGTCGTCGGTCGGCGCCCCGCCGCTGATCAAGGCCAGCGTCGTCGGCGGATCCCAGCCGCCGTCCTCGCCCACGAGCCCGCGTCCCGGGCTGAACGTGGCCATCGGACTCGTCGCGGGGATCGCCGTGGGGGCCACAGGAGCCGTACTGCGTCAGTCGCTCGACACCACGATCCGTACCGCGGCCGACCTCAGCGGCTGGTTGTCCCTCACCACGCTGGGCACCGTGCCCCCGCCTGCCCGGCAACGCGCGGACAGCGCACGGCACTTGGGCACCACCAGGCGGACGGAGGCCCTGAGCCAGCTTCGCACCCGCCTGACCTTCAGTGCCGGAAACGGCATCCCGGACTCACTGCTCGTCAGCAGCGCACGGCCCGGGGAAGGCCGAACACGGACCGCGATCGACCTGGCAACCTCCGTCGCGGCCACCGGGCACCGCGTCATTCTCCTGGAGGCCGATCTGCGCCGCCCCCGCCTCGCCGCGGAACTCGGTCTGCACGGCACCCCGGGCCTCACCGGTGCCCTCACCCGCAACACGCCTCTCTACGCGGCTCTGGAGAGCTGGGGCGACGGCCTGATCCGGGTCCTGCCCGCGGGATCCGCCCCGGCGGATCCCAACACGCTCCTGTCCTCGCCCGGCATGGCGTCGCTGCTGCGCTCCCTGGAGGCGGACGCGGATCTCGTCGTGGTGGACAGCCCACCGCTGCTGTCCTTCGCCGACGGAGCCGTACTCGCTGCCATGACGCAGGGCGTACTGCTCGTGGCACGGGCCGGAAAGACCCGTCGCGACGACGCGGTCCGTGCCCTCGACACCCTCACGGCGGTTCACGCACCCGTCCTCGGGGCCGTACTCACCGGGACGCATGCCGAGGGGCTCGCCGACTGGCAGCCTCCGCGGAGCCCCGAACCGCGGCACCCCGAACCGCCGGACCGGACCGGAGAACCCGAGCCCGCCCCGGCCAGGGCCCGGGACGGAGCAACAGTCCCGCGTCGGCACCACGAATAGGCGGTGAGGTCCTGATGACGCAGGATCAGGCACGTACAGCGCTGCTCCTGGGGATCCTTGCCCTGTTGTCGCTGGTCCCGGCAGGAGTCGCACTGCGTCGCGCCCGGGCCTCCGGAGACTGGGACCTCACCTCGACGATGATCCTTCTGGTGGGCGGGCTGGCCAGTCTGCCGACCGTCGTCTACGTGATCCACACGGGCCGGCCCGAACGGCTCGACCCGCTGGGCGAAGTGGAGATCGGTTTCCCCCAGTGGGTGAACCAGATCGGGACGGCATCGAACGCCCTGCTACTGGCGTCGCTCGCCGTGTTCTTCGTGCACCGGCTGTTCGGCGAGCGAGCACGTGTCAACTCCGCTCCGCTCATCGCCCTGGCCCTCGTACTGCTGCTCGCCTTCTCCGACGGCCTGCACGGACAGCAACCCTTCGCGCCGCGACAACTCGTCCTGGTCGCAGCCCTCCTGGCGGCGGCCGTGGCCCGGCCCGGGCGCTCGGCACTGCTGGGCGGAGCGGCCGTCGTCCTGCTGTTCACGGTGCTGAGCGGGGCCGAGGCGATCATCCAGCCGGCCACGGTGCTGCGTGAATGCCGGACCGACAACCCGTGCGGTGTGCTGGGGATCCTCTACCCGGGCGTGTTCACCAACGAGAACATCTTCAGCCTGCTCCTGGTCGCCGGCATCCCCTTCGTCTGGCTGGGACTGCGCGGCCGGGTGCGCTTCCTGCTGGCGTGCTACGTCGCCTTCGTGGCCGTCGCGACCGGCAGCAAGCTGGGCGCCGTCAGCGCGGTGGTGGTGCTGGCTTTCCTGGTGCTCCTGCGCCCGGCGCTCCCGGACGAGGCCGGTGCACCGGACCCGGTCGCCTCGCCCGGGCGCGTCCTGTTCGCGCTGCCGGTGCTGGGTGGCGCGGCGGCGATCGGTCTGCTCGTGCCGTTCCACCACCCGGGTTCCGACACCCTCGGCGACCGCGCCACCATCTGGGACATGGCCCGGGACGAACTGAGCCGGTCGCCGCTGATCGGATTCGGCGGCAAGACGTGGTCCGGCAAGTACCAGGCCGGCGAGATCCCCGCCGCCGTCTCACCGTCCCTGCACAATCAGTGGATCGACACCCTGTACGCGGGCGGGCTCGTCGGTCTCCTCCTCTTCCTGCTCCTGCTGGTGCATCTCCTGGCCCGAGGCGGCGTCCCCGGCCTCCCCGTGACGGCGAGCGTGCTGCTGCCGGTCCTGCTCACCTCGGTCCTGGAGCGCCCCTGGTCGTTCGGCATCAGCAATGCGCTGACCTTCGCCCTCCTCGTGGCCACGATCACGCCGGTGCGGGTGCCGAGGGCCGGCCCCGTGGTGTCCGGGGAACGGCCGCGGAGCCTCGTCGGCAGCCGGGGTGCCGTCTGACAGCGCCGGAGAAGGTTGGTGCTCGTGCCGCAGAACGAACTACCGCGCCTCGACATCGTCGTCGTCAACTGGAACACGGGCCGGTGCCTGCACAGATGCCTGGACTCCATCGCCACGGCCCGAAGCTCCGCATACGCGCTCGCCCGCGTGATCGTGGTGGACAACGCCTCCGCCGACGGATCCGCGGACGGTCTCCACGATCCGGCCCTGCCGCTGTGCACCATCCGCAACGCGCACAACCGCGGATTCGCGGCGGCCTGCAACCAGGGCGCACACGAAGGGAACGCTCCCTTCGTGCTGTTCCTCAATCCCGATACCCGGCTCCACCCGGACGCCCTTGACCGAGCGGTCGGATTCCTCGCCTGCCCGCACACGGCGAGCGTGGGCATCTGCGGCGGCCAGATGGTGAAGGACGACGGCACCCTCCAGGAGTCCTGTGCCCGGTTCCCCCGGCTGTCGATGGTCGTGGCCAGGGCATGTGGTCTCTCCCGGTTGTTTCCCCGGCTGATGCCGCGCCAGTGGATGTCCGTGCGCGAGGTCGACGACAGCCGCCCGGTGGACCAGGTCATCGGTGCGTTCTTCCTTGTCCGGCGGCCCCTGTTCGAGGAACTGGGCGGCTTCGACGAGCGCTTCTTCCTCTACTACGAGGAGGTCGATCTCGCCTATCGGGCCCGGCAGGCCGGATTCCTCAGCTATCACCTCGCGGACGCCCGGGTCCGGCACGTCGGCGGAGTCAGCTCCGGGCAGGTTCTCGGCCCGCGCCTGTTCCACTCGCTCCGGGGCAGAACGGAATTCGCCCGTCTGCACTGGCAGCGGGGGCAGGTGCCGGCACTCGTGGGTGTCACCCTGGCCGTCGAACTGCCTTGCCGGGCGGTGTTCGCCCTGGCACGAGGGCGCTGGAACGAGCTTCGTGGCGTCGCCTTCGCCGCCCGGCGGTACGCGGCGTACGTGAGGTCGAGCCGGCCAGCAGTTCCTCCAACGGCTCCAGGGTCCGGTTCCAGTTCAGCCGCTCCGCCTGCCGGTACGCCACGTCGCTGACCGACCGCCATGCGGCCTCGTCGCTCAACTCGTCGATGACGGCGGTGAAGTTCTCCTCCGTGTAGGGCACCGAACCGCGCAACAGGTCGAGGTGTCGCCGCCAGGCGGGGACCAGGACGGGAAGCCCGTGTGCGAGGTAGTGCAGGTGTTTGGCGGAGAAGCCCTCCTGGCGCATGAGATCCCGGGTGCAGGTGATCAGGCCGAACTGGTACTCCTTCAGGACGTCCGAGGACGCGTAGCCCCGGTATCGGAGACCGAGGGAGGGATCCGGCGGCGGCCCCCCGTAGACGTCGAGATGTGGATACCGCGCGGCCAGCCGGGCCAGCAGCCGAAGGTCGATGAACTGTCCGGACAGTGAGCCGAGATACACCACGCGCGGCGGATCCGCGAACCGGGCAGGCTCGGCCGCGGGTGTACAACCCCAGTTCAGCCGAAGGATGTTGGCTCCACTGACCCCGTACTGCGAGACGGCGTACCGCCCATACGTCTCCCAGTGGTACGACAGGTGTTCCACCTCCTCCAGGAGCCTGGTCTCCCAGCGTCGGAACCGGTCGTGCTGCCGCCTGGTGAGCCGTCCCTCGCAGAACACCTCGTCGGCCCAGGGCGTGGGGCAGTCGTAGAGAGTCACGGCCGACGTACCTGTCGTCAGCACCCCTGCGTCGTAGGGCGTTTCACAGATGACGAGGTCGTACTCGTCGAGATCCAGCAGGCCGGCGAGGACACGTCGGCGCAGTCGGTGATCGGCTCTCAGGACGTGGTACGACAGGTGGCGGCGCCCGAACGACCCGCGGCGGGTCAGGACTTTGGACGCCACGTCGTTGGCGTACATCGCGAGTCGGGCCGGTCGCGGCGAGGCCGGCAGCATCCTTCCCAGGGTGCCGGGTGTGCCGGAGGCCCGCGCGAGACAGTTCGTGTCCACCAACTGCACCTGGTGGCCGCGCTCCCGCAGGAAGCGCTCGATGGCCCGAGGTCTGACGCTGTTGGCGAAACCGTCCAACTGGGCCAGGATCAGCACCCGCCCGGCCCGTGACGCGGTGACGGGGGTCATGAGGGTTCCTCCTCCATCGACTCACGCGGCAACAGGGCTGCCGCGGCGGCGAGGCCGGCGAGCACGGGGAGGCCCGCCAAGAGCAGCGGCAGTGCCCCGTGCCAGCCCAGCCGCAGGATCAACAGGTCGCCCAGGCCGGCGATCGCCGCCGCCACCGCGGTCGCGGGCAGCCAGCGCCTCGGCAACCGACGCTCACGCAGTCCCGCGAACCGCCGGCACAGGACGACGAAGTACAGGGAACCGGCGATGAGGCCGATGGCCGTCGCAAGCACGACTCCCAGGACGCCGAACAACAGCGTCAGCGGCACGGTGAGGACGAGGTTGACCACGGTCGAGAACCACGAGTAGCGCGTCTCGTAACCAGGGAGGCCGATCGCGCGCACGAAACAGGTGCGTACGCCGGTGAACGCCACCTGCACCGAATAGCCGGCCAGCAGCACGGTGGCGACGGCTGCGCTGAGGGCGAGCCCGGTACCGAGCCACACCTGGACGGCGAGGCCCACGGAAGCGGTGGTCACCACCCCGTAGGTGAGGACGGCCGGCAGCCAACGGGCCTGCAGCACGTGGAACTCCCGTACCGCGCCCGGGAGTCCGTCCTCGGAGAAGACCCGGGTCGTCCGGGTGAGGATCGGCGGGAACGCGAACAGCGGCGCGCTGCGCAGAGCCATCGCGGCCTGGTAGCCGGCGGCGTAGACGCCGACGTAACGCACCGGCAGCAGCGCGGCGACCACGAGAGCGTCGATCTCACCGTTGAGGAAGACGGTGAAGCCGGACAACTGCATGCGCACGGCATAGCTGCCGAAGTCCCGACGCTCGGCCCGTGGGGGCAGCAGCGGTCGCCGGATACGGATGTGGCGGGCTCCCACGCACAGGCCGCAGACCGTCATGAGCAGATAGCGCCCGGCCGCCAGAACCGCGAGCAGCGGCAGGTCCGGGCCGTCCCTGACCAGCATGGTCACGGCTGCCGCGTAGACCAGGCACGAGCCGCCGCTGACACCGGCCAAGGCACGGAACCGGGCGTTCGCCTGGAGCAGGGCGGTGGCGGAGTTGGCGGCCAGGGCTAGGGCCAGCAGCGGCCCGAGTGCGGTCAGCAACTGTCCCGCCTCGCCGCGCAGCCTGGGTGGTACGTCAGCGGCGGAGAGGATCGCCGGGGTGAGGAGCAGGCACGCTCCGGTGACCAGCGCGCCCAGTCCGAGGAAGACCGTGAGGGACCCGATCACCAGCCGTCCCGTGCCCGCGCGGTCGCCGTGCGCGGCGTGCCGCGCATGGAAGCGGGCCAGTGACGCGCCGACCCCGCCGTCGAGCACGGTCAGCGTGGCGAGGAAGACCAGGATCAACGACCAGACTCCGAACCGGTCCAGGCCCAGGTGACGGATGAGGTAGGGCGTCAGCACCAGGTTGGCGAGCATCGGAGCCGCCTGCGCCAGTGCGCTGAAGCCCACCTCGGGGACCAGGGCAGCACGCTCGGGCCGGTCCGGCGGCGCAGGCCCGGCGTCCCCGGCTGAGACCGGTCCGGCCCGGTTCGCGGGGCGCATCGCAGGCCTCAGGTCCCGGACCCGTGCCGGTCTTCCGTCTCGACCGCCCGCCACTGTGCCCGCAGCTTCCCCTTGTCCAGGATCAGCGCGTACTGCCCCTCGATCAGCTCCGACCGGACGATCGGCGCAGTGCTGAACGACGTGTGTGAGGTGTTCAGGTGACGCAGGCCCAGGACGAGGTCGCGGAGATCGCCGTTGGACATCCGGTCGTCGACGCTCACGGTGCCGGTGATCGCGTCGAGCATGCGGGCGGTGCCGAACGGGTCGGTGAGGGCGACCCGGCCGCGGATCCGGCCGGCCAGGCTGTGCAGGAATTGCTGCTGGTGCTTGATGCGGTCCAGTTCGCCGCCGGGAACACCGTGCCGCTGCCTGACGTACGCCAGGGCCTCCGTGCCGTTCATGAGATGGGTGCCGGCGGTGAAGTGGTGGTGCTGCTCGGGGTCGTAGGAGTTCACCGGGATGGTGACGGGGACTCCGCCCACGGCGTCGGTGAGGGTTTTGAAGCCGTGCCAGTCGATGACGCCGAAGTGGTCGACGCGGGTGCCGGTGAGCTGTTCCACGGTCCGGATGAGCAGGGGCGGGCCGCCCCAGGAGAACGCTGCGTTGACCTTCGCGGAGCCGTGGCCGGGAATGGGGACCCAGCTGTCCCGGGGGATCGACATCGTGTACGCGGTGTGCTCGTCGGCGTCGAGATGCACCAGCATCAGCGTGTCGCTGCGCTGCGCGCCGTAGGTCCAGAGCCGGGTCGTGGCCTCGGTTCCCGTGGTCGGCTTGGTGGAGCGGCTGTCGACTCCGGCGAGGAGGAAGGTGGTTCCCTTGCCGTCCGCGGGTGGCCGTGGACCCTGCGGGAAGGCGTGGTGGATCCTCGTGACCTGGTCGCCGTAGTGGTTCGTCGCCCACCAGACACCGCCGACTGCGAGTCCCAGCAGGGTGAGTACGGTGACGAGGGCGAACGCCAGTGCCCCGCGCAGGAACCGGTGGTGCGGCCCTGCGTCCGGCCTCGGTGCCCAGTGCTGCCACTGACCGCGCGGGGACATCAGAAGTCGTCCGGGTACGGGTCGGCCATGACCGAGAGCGGTTGCTGTCGCGGCTCCGCGGCCGGGAAGCCGGGGAGGAGTCCGGCGAGCATCCGACGGACCTCGCCGCCGTCGTTGCGCTCCGCCGCGGCGTACAGGGCGGAGAGGCGCTGTGTCAGTGCCGACGGGCGGTCCTCGTGGGCGGTGGGTGTCGCGGCGAGGATCCGGGGGTGGGCGGTGCGTGTGTGGTGCTCCTGGGCGGCGAACAGCGTCTCGTTGAGCTTCTCTCCCGGGCGGAGGCCGGTGAAGCGGATGTCGACGTCCGGGACGTTCACGGAGCGGGCGAACTTGCGGACCAGGTCCACGATCCGCACCGGCCCGCTCATGTCGAGGACGAACACCTCTCCGCCCCGGGCCATCCGCATGGCCTCCAGGACCAGCCCGACGGCCTCTTCGACGGTCATGAAGAACCGGGTCACGTCCGGGTGGGTCACCGTGACCGGCGAGCCCGCGCCGAGTTGTTCCGCGACGACCGACAACAGCGAACCACGGCTGCCGAGGACGTTGCCGAAGCGGACGGCGGCGAAGACGGTGCCGGGCCGGGCGCCGTCCTGGCCGCCACGCACGATGAGTTCGGCGAGCCGCTTCGTCGCGCCGAGCACCGACACCGGGTCGGCCGCCTTGTCGGTGGAGATGAGGACGAAGCGTTCGGTGCCGGTCGCGACCGCGGCGCGGACGAGGTTGTCGGTGCCCCGGACGTTCGACTTCACGCCTTCGCAGGGGTGCCGTTCGAGGAGCGGCAGGTGCTTGTGCGCGGCCGCGTGGACGACCACTTCGGGGCGCAGGTCATGGAAGAGCTGGTCGATCCGGGGGCGGTCCCGGATGTCCGAGATGACGATGTCGTCGCTGCGCAGGGCGTCGCCGTAGAGCTCAAGTTGCAGTCGGTGCAGGTTCGACTCGTCGTGGTCGAGGAGGAAGAGCCGGCTGGGGCCGAAGGCACGGATCTGGTGGCACAGTTCGCTGCCGATGGAACCGCCGGCCCCGGTCACCAGGACCCGGCGTCCGGCGATCGTCGAGCGGGCCTCGGGACTGACCACGTGCATCTCGCTGCGGCCGATCAGTTCATGCACGTCCAGCGCCCTCATGTCGCTGCCCACCACGTCCCGGCGGAGTGCCGCGACGAACGACGGCAGATAGCGCACGCTCGCTCCGGTGGCCTCGGCAGCCCGCGCCACCCGGCGGAAGCGGTCCCGGACCAGACCGGGGATGGCCACGACGACGACCTCGATCCGATGGGCGAGCGCAGCCGCCCGGGCGTCGTCCAGCTCGCCCAGGACGGGCAGGTCCCCGATGAGGGCCGTACGGCGTTTGGCCGGATCGTCGTCGAGGAAGCCGACGGGGTCGAGCCCGAACTGCGGTGTCCGGGCCAGGTCCCGGGCGAGGGCCTGCCCGGCTTCGCCGGCTCCGACGACGAGGGTACGCAGTCCGGCCGGCCGGTGGGCTTCTCCTCGTCCGGCGCCGAGGCGCGCCAGCTCACCACAGATCCGGTCGACGGCGTGATCGGTGAGCCACGGATGCAGGGGCAGGGAGAGCAGTTGGGGGAAGAGCGCGTCGGCTCCCGGAAGCCCGTCCGGCGGAATGACCGCGACCCGCCGGAAGTACGGCATCCGGTGCAGGGGGACGAAGTGCACGGAGGTACCGATGCCGCACTCCCCCAGCCGATCGATCAGCTCGTCCCGGCCGGTCCCGTACTCCTCCAGCACCCGTACGACGTACAGGTGCCGTGCGTGCCGTCCGACGGTGGCGGCGTCCGGCGGCTCCAGTCCGGGGACGGTCGCGAGTGCCGTGTCGTACCGCTGCGCCAGCGCGTGCCGCCGCCGCTGCCAGTCGTCGAGGTGACTCAGCTGGGCCCGGCCGATCGCGGCCTGCACGTCGGTCATGTTGGCCTTGAGGCCCGCGTCCTCGACGGTGTAGTGCCAATGGCCGCCGGGCAGGTTGCGTCGCCAGGCGTCCGTGGACATGCCGTGGAGCCTCGCGCGGCGGATCCGGGCGGCCAGCAGGGCGTCGTCGGTGGTGACCATGCCGCCCTCGCCGATGGGCAGGTTCTTGGTGGCGTAGAAGCTGAAGCAGGTCGCCCTCGACAGGCTTCCGACGGGCCGGTCGCCCACCGAGGCGCCGAGGGCGTGGGCGGCGTCCTCGACCACGTACTCCAGGGGCAGCCGCGCGGCCGCCGCGAGTTCGGCGACGGGCGCAGGGGCGCCTGCGTAGTGGAGGACCATCAGCGCGTGCGGGCAGCCGCAGGCCCGCGCCGCCCGGGCGACGGTGGCCGGGGTGACCATGGCGGTGCGCGGATCGACGTCGACCAGGACGGGCCGCAGCCCGGCGTGCAGCACCGCCTGGGCCGCGCCGCAGAACGTCACGTCCGGGACGAGGACCGCGCCACCGGGCGGCAGCCGCAGTGCACGCAGCGCGAGCTCCAGGGCCGCCGTGCACGAACTCACCGCGACCGCGTGCCCGGCGCCGACGTACGCCGCGAACTCGTGCTCGAAGAGTTCCGTCTCCGGGCCCGTGGTCACCCAGCCGGAGGCGAGCACACGCTGCGCCGCCCGTCGGGCCTCAGGGCTGATCCGGGTCATGGCGAAGGGCACGTCCGGCTCTCCGGCGTGCACAGCGGCCAGGGACACTCCGTCGACGCCGAGCCGGGCGTGACCGACCGGTTCCTGCCGGGGCCTCATCCGGTGGACTGTCATGGCTCGCTCCCCGGTTCCGCGCTGCTGGGGGCGTGACGACATGCGGGGCAGTCCACACTGCCGTACGTCCGAATGGCGTATATTTACGTCGTATACGTACACCTTGCCCCCGTAGGTGCATAGAGTCAACACGAGTGGCACCGGCACGGCCCACCAGGTGGAGGCGAGGCATGGCCAAGGAACGGGCGAGCGCACAGAACAAGGACGACCGGGCCGGGGCGGGTCCGGCGCGCCGGGCCGGCGACCGCGGCCGGTACGGCCGACTGAGCCGGGAGCGGGTCCTGGCCAGCGCCCTGGAGCTGGTCGACCGGGAGGGCCTGTCGGCGCTGAGCATGCGGCGGCTGGGTGCCGAGCTCGGTGTCGAGGCGATGGCGCTGTACCGGTATGCGGCGAGCAAGGACGCCCTGCTGGACGGTTTGGTCGAGGCGCTGTACCTCGAACTGGAGGAACGGCTGGCCACCGCCGACGGGACCGCTACACCCGAGTGGCGCAACGAACTGCACCGGATCGCGCGGGCGACGTACGAGGTCTGCCTGGCCCATCCGCAGGTGGTGCCGCTGCTGTCCACCCGCATGCTGGCGGTTCCGCTGGCCCGGCGGCCGCTCGCCGTGCTGCGGCAGCACGAACGCGTGCTCGCACTGCTCCGGGACGCCGGGTTCGGCGAAGTCCGTGCCACCGCGGTCTTCCGCGCCTTCACCGGGTGGGTGCTCGGCTACGCGTCCGTGGAACTGCAGGCCATGGTGGACAACCCCGAGGAACCCGACCCCGCGTTCCGCCTCGGACTGCACCGGATGCCGTCGCACGAACTGCCCCGGCTCCGGGAGGCCGCCGCCACGCTCGCCGAGCGGGGCGGACCCGAGGGCCTGACGGTTGGACTGGAGGCTCTTCTCGACCGGTTTGCCGGGGCGTAGCGAGGAGCACACAGCCGCAGTCCTCGCCCTGAACAGGGCGCACCACGCATCCGTATCCCTCATAGAGGACCTCTCGCGACAGACGCGGACAAGCCCGACGACTCCCGAAAGGTCCCGAAGGAGATGAGCCACATGGCGATCTCGGCACGAGTTGCACTCACTACGACGGCTCTGGCGTTCTCCGCCGCACTTGTCCTGGCCGGCTGCTCCAGTGGGGGCAGCAGTCAGTCCAGCGGCGCAGCCAGCACGAGCACCACGAAGGCCGCGTCCGGCACCCAGGTGACGGTCACCGAGACCGAATACGCGCTGAAGCTGTCCCAGAGCTCCTTCACTCCCGGCACGTACACCTTCACCGCGGACAACGCCGGCAAGGTCACACACTCCCTGGAGATCGACGGCCCGGGCGTGTCCGACGTCAAGACCAAGAACCTCGGCGGTGGCCAGCAGGCGGCGCTGACGGTGACCCTCAAGAAGGGCACCTACGAGCTGTACTGCCCCGTCGACGGTCACAAGGGGCTGGGCATGGATCAGCACATCACGGTCCCCTGAACCGCCCGCTCCCGCCGGGCCTTGGTCAGTGCAGGTCGGCGGCCTGCTCGGGGCTCTCGTCGAGGAAGCCGCCCGACTGGTGCTGCCACAGCTTCGCGTAGGCGCCCTCGGCCGCCAACAGCTCCTGGTGCGTGCCCTGTTCGACGATCCGGCCGCGGTCGAGGACGACGAGCCGGTCCATACCGGCGACGGTGCTCAGCCGGTGGGCCACGACGAGTGCGGTCCGGCCCTCCATGAGCCGCCACAGCGCTTCCTGGACGAGGACCTCGCTCTCGGAGTCGAGGGCGCTGGTCGCCTCGTCGAGCAGCAGGATCGGGGCGTCGCGCAGGATCGCCCGGGCGAGGGCGACGCGCTGGCGCTGCCCTCCGGAGAGCTTGATCCCGCGCTCCCCCACCATCGTGTCGAAGCCGTCCGGCAGCGCGTCGGCGAACTCGGTGACGTGCGCGGCCTCGGCCGCCCGGCGGACCTCGGCGTCGGTGGCGTCGGGCCTGGCGAAGGTGAGGTTCTCGCGCAGGGTGCGGTGGAACATCGCCGGGTCCTGCGGCACGTAGGCGATCAGACTGCGCAGGTCGGCCTGGCGCAGCTTGCTGATGTCCTGACCGCCGATCAGGATGCGTCCGGCGTCGATGTCCGTCATCCGCAGCAGCAGTCGGCTCAGCGTGGTCTTGCCGCCGCCGGACCGGCCGACGAGGCCGATCTTCGTGCCGCTGGGGACGGCCAGGTCGAGCCCGTCGAAGAGGGTGTCCGCGCCCGCGTGGGCGAACGTCACGTTCTCGAAGCGGACGTCGGCGGCACGGGACCGCAGCGGCTCCGGGGACGACGGGTCGACCACGGTGGGCGGCTCCAGCAGCAGTTCGGTGAACTGCGCGGCCTCGGTCATCGAACTTTCCAGGCGCCGGTAGATCTGGTTGAACTCGAACATGATCCGGGTCGCGTTGCTGTAGTACGTGAAGGCGACCACGACCGCCTCGACGCCGTGCTCGCCCCCGCCGAGGGCCACCGCGAGCAGCAGGCCCAGCGCGTTGGTCAGCACGGAGAGCGGTGCGACGAGGGTGTCGATGCGCAGGTTGCCGTAGTCCCAGGAACGGAGCGTGAGCCGGCGGGACTTGGCGACGCGGGAGCGGTGCTCGGCGGCCTCGCGTTCCTCGGCGGCGAAGGCGCGGACCGTGTCCATGTTCATCAGGCTGTCGGCGACATGGCCGGACACCCGGGCGATGGCCTCCTCGCGCAGGTCGACGAGTGCCTGACGGCGCCGGATGAGCGGTGCCACGACCAGGGCGGTCAGCCCGATCATCGCCAACAGGCCTACGACCAGCAGCGGTTCGTAGCGCCACAGCACGACCGAGCCGAACAGCAGTGGTACCAGGCTGCCGACGACCTGGAAGGTCATCGTGTCGACGAACTCCTCGAACCGGGAGGCGAAGCTCAGGACCCGCTTGGTCAGCGAGCCGGCGAAGTTCTCGTGGAAGAACGCGGCGTCCTTGGCGAACAGTTCGTCCATGCCGATCACGTACAGGTGCTCGATGCCGAGTGCGTCCAGCCGGTTCAGGCAGTGCAGTCCCAGGCGCCACAACACCTCGGCGAGCAACAGCACTCCGGCGAAGCCGAGGACGTACGGCAGTGTCGTGCCGACGCTGATGCCCGCGTCCCCGGCGATACGGCCGACGAGCTTGGCGACGATCAGCGGTGCGATGTAGTTGATGCCGATGTTGCCCACCGCCGGCAGCAGTGTGGCGGGCGCGGTCCACCGGCGGAGCCGGGTCAACTCCCGTCCGTAGTAACGAAGAGCGAGTAACACCGAGCCTCTGCGCGGCCCGGTGTTGCGCGATTCAGGCGATCCCATCCCCACCCCGTGATGTCGACGGCAGCCCGGTAAAAGGGCAGGCCGGAAGTGGCAGTGTCCCGCGTCGACACCCGTGCGGTCCAAGCGTTTTTCCCTCAACAGCTGTGATGCGCACGGGGTTTGCGGGCCCTACGGTGACACCATGGCGATCGATGCAGTGAGCGAACCGATGCGGCTTCCCGACATGCCGGTGCACGATCCGTTCGTGGTCGCCGACGACACGACCCGCACCTATCACCTCTACACGTCCAACGATCCGTCCGTGTCGGGTGTGGGGGGTGTCGGCACGATGGTCTACCGCAGCCACGACCTGCGCGACTGGACGCGTCCCGCGGTGGTGTTCCTGGCGGCGGAACAGCACAACTTCTGGGCGGGCGACGGTGGTTGGGCGCCGGAGGTGCACGCGTGGCACGGCAGGTACTACCTGTTCACCACGCTGCACGACGAGAACAGCCCGCTTCCGGTGCCGCCGACCGGCCGGTGGGGCACGCCGTTTCAGCTCGCGAACCACCGACGGGGCACGATCACGGCCGTGTCCGATTCCCTGCTCGGACCCTTCACCATGGTCGACCCCGCCCGCCCCACGCCGCCCGAGCACCTCATGACCCTGGACGGCACGCTGTACGTGGACCCGTCCGGGCAGCCGTGGATGGTGTACGCGCACGAGTGGCTGCAGACCGTCGACGGCACGATGGAGGCGATCCGGCTGGCCCCCGACCTGACCGGGACGATCGGTGATCCGCTCTTCCTCTTCAAAGCCTCGGACGCGCCCTGGATCGGCGAGGAGATCCCCGCCGGTGTACCGCACCAACTCCCGCCCTACGTCACGGACGGCCCGCAGTTGTACCGCACCCCTGACGGGTCGCTGCTCATGCTGTGGTCGACGTACGAGAAGAACGTGGTCGGTGCGGACGGCAGCCTCACCGGTGGTTATGTGCAGACCTGTGCCGTCTCCAAGTCCGGTGCGATCGACGGGCCTTGGCAGCAGCGGCGACCGCTGGTCCGGAACGACAGCGGTCACGGCATGCTGTTCCACACGTTCGACGGTCGGCTGATGATGATCCTCCACCGCCCGTTCGAGAACGCGCGCGGCAAGCTGTACGAGATGGAGTGGGCGGGGCACGAGGTGCGGGTGCTGCGGCAACGGACGGACCTCGACGGCGGCGGCTGACCCGGCAATCGTTTCTCGCTACTGCTTGACCGCGCCGGCCAGTCCGTTGATGAAGAACCGCTGCAGCACGATGAAGATCAGGACGATGGGGAGCAGGGTGATCACCGATCCCGCGCACACCAGGGTCCAGGCGGTGGAGTTCTGACCGATGAAGTTGAACATGCCCACCGAGAGGGTGTGCAGTTCGGGGCGGGAGAGGGTGAAGACCAGCGGGATGAAGAAGCTGTTCCAGGCGTTGATGCAGGCGAACAGGCCCACGGTCGCCAGCATCGGCCCGGACAGCGGCAGCATGATCCGCCAGAAGATCTGGTGGAAGTTCGCCCCGTCCACGCGGGCCGCGTCCTCCAACCCCCGGTCGATCGTCGTGAAGTAGCCCATGAAGAGGAAGGTGCCGAAGACCATCCCGCCCGCCGACTGGACGATGACCACCGACCAGAGCGTGTTGAGGAGGTGGAGGCGCTGGATGAGGTCGAAGACCGGGATGATCGTGTAGCCGTGCGGCAGGAAGAGCGTCACTCCGACCAGGCCCAGCCAGAGTTTCTTGCCGGGGAATTCGGTGCGCGCCAGGACGTAGCCCGCCATGGAGGTGGCGAGCAGGGTCACGATGACCGTGCCGGTCGCGAACAGGACCGTGTTGACGAAGAACCGGCTGAAGTCCGCCTGTGTCCAGGCCTCGCTGTAGTTGGACCAGTGGAACTCGGAGGGGATCGGGTTCAGTCCGCCGGAGAAGAAGCCGTCGGTGCTCTTGAGTGAACTGCCGAGCGCCCACAGGAACGGGTAGAGCCAGATGAGGCCGCCGCCGAGCAGCGCGAGGTAGAGCAGCCCGCGTCGGCCTTGGCGCAGGCTCAACCGCGGTCGCGGGCGCGGACGTTGGGACAGTGTGGACATCGACGTGACCCTTTACTGGTTGGCGGCCGTGCGCCGTCGGCTGATCCCGCGCAGGGCGAGGACCTGGAGTGCGGAGAAGACGATGAGCAGCAGCCCGTAGAGGAACGAGGCGGCGGAGGCCAGGCCGATGTCGGGCTCGGCGGCGGCGCCGGCGGAGCCGCCGAAGGCCAGGTGGTAGATGTAGGTGTTGACGACCTCGGTGGCGAAGTACGGGCCGCCGCCGGTGAGGACCTGCACCAGGTCGAAGACCTGGAAGCTGCCGATGAACGCCAACACCACGATGACGACGCCGACTTGGCGCAGCATCGGGATGGTGATGCGGAAGAAGGACTGCACCGGTCCGCAGCCGTCGAGCTTCGCCGCCTCGTACAGCTCGGCCGGGATGGTCTGGAGTCCGGCGAGGAAGTAGACGAGGTTGTAGCCGAGGGTGTGCCAGATGCCGATCGCGATGATCACGGCCAGGGCGGTGTGCGGGTCGCCGAGCCAGTCGATGTGCCCGTCGGTCATCCCGGTCTTGGCGAGCAGACTGCCCGCCGAGTCACCGAAGTTGGCGAGCATGAGCTGGATGACCACGCCGACGACCGCGGCCGAGGTGACGACGGGGATGAAGTAGACGGTCCGGAAGAACAGCGCGAACTTGAGCTTCGGGTTGTTCAGCACCAGCGCGAGCGCCAACGCCAGCAGGAGCTGCACCGGGACGAGCACGAAGGCGTAGACGAAGGTGTGCCCGACCGCGCCCCAGAAGATGCTGTCGTGCAGGATCTGCCGGAAGTTGGCCAGGCCCACGTAGTTGCCGGGTGCGCCGATGCCGTTCCAGCGGTAGAAGGTGTAGCCGAAGGACGCGAAGATCGGATAGACCACAAAGGCCAGTAGGAGTACGGCCATGGGGGCCAGGTAGAGGTACGACCACTTGGCGGCGCGGATGCGGCGGCCGAGGCCGGGGTGGGCGGCGACGGGTGGTGGGGGCGGGGACGCTCGCCTGTGCTCACGGGTGTCGAGGAGTGACATGGTGACGGCTCACGCCTTCTTCTTCGTGGTGTACGGCTTGGTGGGGTCCCAGTCCGCGAAGACGTAGTCGGACATGCTGACCTTCTTGCCCTGCTTGGCCACCGCGGCGACCGCTTCGGACTGGAGCTGGAACTTCTTGTCGGCCAGGCTGGTCAACGCGCCCTGGATGTCCTTGATCTGACCGGTGTAGATGCCGGTCACCACATCGCTGATGTCCGGCTTGGGCACGCTGGGCGCGACGCCGGCCAGCTCCGGGTTGCGTACGAGGGGCACCGGGCCGCGCAGTACCTGCTCGGTCATGCCGATGAAGGCGGCGAAGGGCTTGGAGTCGATGCCTTCGGGGTTGTTGTTCGCGGGGTGGGCCGAGACGCCGTTGAGGTCCTCGACCCAGCGCCGTCCGGCGGCGGGGGACGTCAGCGCGTCGAGCCACTGGAACGCCTCGTGGGCCTTCTTGCTCTTGGCGGAGACCGCGGCGAAGGTGCCGTTGCCGACCGGGTCGGCGTAGTAGTAGCCCTTCGGTGTCGCGGTGGGCGAGGGCAGGGTGACCAGGCTGTAGTCGGTGAACTTGTGCTGGGTCCACTCGGGTTGGTTCCACACGCCGCCGACGGTCATGCCGAACTTGCCGCGCTCGAAGAACGCGCGGGCCGCTTCGTCGGACAGGCTCACGGAGTTGGGGTGGAAGAAGCCGCGCTTCTTCCATTCGACGAACAGCTCCAGGAATTCGGCGTACGAACGGTCCGTACCGAACGTCCACTTGCCGACGCGGTAGTCCATGCCGGTACCGGGCACGGTGGGGGCGCCGCCCGGTGCACCCGCGCCGCGGACGAACAGGTCCAGCCACCAGGCGAGGACGCCGATGCCGTCGGCGTTGCCGAAGCCGAAGCCGTACGACTTGCCGCCGCTCTTCTTGGTGATCGTCTGGGCCGCGCTGGTGACCTCGTCCCAGGTGCGGGGCAGCTTCACGCTCCCGTCCGGGTTCGTCAGCCCGGCGGACTTGAAGACGCCGTGGTGGATGTAGAGCTGCAGCTGCGGGCCCGAGCCCTTCAGCGGAGCCGAATACACCTTGCCGCCGAAGACGTTGGCGCCTTCCAGGAAGGTGCCCTCCGGGAAGCGTGACTGCCAGGCCGGGGTCGCCCACTCGTCGAGCGGGTGCAGCCAGCCCTTGGCGACCTGCTCGGCGACGCTGGGGACCTGCGGGATCATGAAGACGTCCGGCGGGTTGCCGCTGCGGTTGGCGAGCGCGACCAAGTCCGGGTACTTGGCGTTCTGTTGGGTGGTCTTCTTGACGCCGACCCCCTTGTGGCCCTTCTCGAAGAGCTCGATCTCCTTGTCGACCCAGGGGGCTTGGGTGACGTACCAGTCCCAGTAGGTGAGCGCGTCCGCCGACGAGGAGGGGGAGCCGGAGCCGCACGCGCTCAGCCCGCCACCCAGTGCGAGGGTGCCGGCGCCGAGTGCGGCGGTGCGCAGGAGGCCGCGTCTGGAGACGTTCGACGAAGTCATCTGGTGTTCCTCCGAGGCATGTAACGTTCACTGAACCGTTTACAGTAATCGGGACGTTAAGTGGAGGTCTCACAGCCGTCAAGAGGTTCGGCAATCCTGGATAAGTTCCGACAGGTACCTGCACTCGGGCCGTAGAGAAACCCTCGCCAGTTGTGTAACTTTTTCATCGGTGTTACTTACATCGGCTGTTCACCTGGGCGAGGAGAAGCAGAGCATGGCTCAAGGTCGGGGTTCCGCAGGTCGGGCGACGATCCGTGAGGTGGCGTCGCGCGCGGGCGTGTCCGTCGCCACCGTGTCGCGGATTCTCAGCGGGGCGTACACGGCACCTCCGGCGACACACGAGCGGGTCATGCAGGCCGTGCACGACCTCGACTACGTGGTGAACGCCAACGCCCGCTCCCTCTCCACCGCTTCGGGGATGGTGGCGATGGTGGTCAACGACATCACCTCGCCGTTCTTCATGAACGTCGCCTCGGGAGTGGAGGAGCAGGCCGTCGCCGACGGCCGGGTCTGCCTCGTCTGTTCCACCCAGGGCGTCCCGGAGCGCGAACTGTCGGTGATCAACCTGATGCGCCAGCGCGGCGCGGAGGCGATCATCCTGGTCGGCGGCATGGCCGAGACCGAGGAGCACCTCGCCCAACTCACCGCCGCCGCCGAGGGGATGGACCGGGCCGGCGCCCGTCTGGTGCTGTGCGGGCGGACGTGGCGGGGTGGTGCGAAGGCACCGGTGGACGTGGTGGAGTGCGACATGGAGAGCGGCGCCTTCGCCGCCACCAGCCACCTGCTCTCCGCCGGCCACACCCGGGTGGCCCACCTGGCGGGCCCGCACGAGTTCAGCGTGGCGGGCCAGCGCCTCGAAGGGTACGAGCGAGCGCTGCGCGCGCACGGCATCAAGCCCGATCAGGCGCTCGTCGCCGAGAGCGACATGACACGCGAGTCCGGATACGAGGCGGCCTGCCGGCTCCTGACCGACACCGACGCCACCGCGATCTTCTGCGCCAATGACATGAGCGCCGCCGGCACCATCGCCGCCGCCCGCGACCTGGGCCGCTCGGTCCCCGACGACCTCTCCGTGGTCGGCTTCGACGACATCCCGCTCGCCGAGGACCTCTACCCCCGCCTCACCACGGTGCACGTCCCCCAGCAGGAGCTCGGCCGCTCCGCGACCCGCCTCGCCCTGCACCGCCGCCCCACCGATCCGCCGAGCCGCCGTGTGGTGCTCGGCTCGCACGTCGTCGTACGCCAGTCGGTGGCACCCCCGGCCCGCCTCAACGCCCCAGGAAAGGCCGACAGTTGATACCAGAGGACCGGCTCCTCTCCCCCCGCACCGGCTGGACGCGCGCACACTGGGAGGCGCTGGCCGACGCCCAGCTGACCGCCGTCCGCCCGTACGCCACCGACCGGCACGCGCTGCTCCACCTGCCCGGCCCCGACAGCCGCAACGGCCGGCACAGCGACGGCCTCGAAGGCTTCGCCCGCACCTTCCTGCTCGCCGGCTTCCGCCTGGCCCGGTCCGGCGACAACGACCCGGGCGACCACGCCAGTTGGTACGCCGAGGGCCTGGCCGCCGGCACCGACCCGGGCTCTCCGGACCACTGGCCGAGCATGCGCGAGTGCGGGCAGGCCAAGGTGGAGTGCGCGTCGGTGGCCATCGCGCTGCACGAGACCCGGCCCTGGATCTGGGACCGGCTCGACGACGTCGTACGGCAGCGGATCGTCGCCTGGATGACGGACCTGCTCGGCAGCGACGTCCCCGACAACAACTGGGTCTGGTTCAGGGCGACCACGTCGGCGTTCCTGCGCTCGGTCGGCGCCCCGTGGAACGCCTCCGACATCGACCATGCCATCGCGCGCACGGAGGCCTGGTACGCGGGCGACGGCTGGTACGCCGACGGCGGCGGCACGGACGGCGCGCTGCGGCACTTCGACCACTACTCGGGCTGGGCCATGCAGTACTACCCGCTCTGGTACTGCCGCGTCTCCGGCGCCGACGCCGATCCCGCGCTGCTCCCCCGCTACCGGGCCCGGCTGCGCCGCTACCTCGACGACGCCCAGCACCTCGTGGCGGCCGACTGCGCCCCGCTGTACCAGGGCCGCTCCCTCACGTACCGCTACGCGACGCTCTGCGCGCTGTGGGCAGGCGCCGTCTTCGACGCCACTCCCCTGCCGCCGGGCCGCACCCGCCGCCTCGCGAGCGGAGTGCTACGGCACTTCACAGAAGCCGGCTGCTTCGACGGCCGCGGGCTCCAACCGCTGGGCTGGCACGGGGAGTTCACGGCCATCCGGCAGCCGTACTCGGGGCCCGGCTCGCCGTACTGGTCGAGCAAGGGCTTCGCCGGCCTCGTGCTGCCGGCCGAGCATCCGGTCTGGTCGGACAAGGAGGAGGCGCTGCCGATCGAGACCCGGGACGTGCGGCGGACGTTGACCGCCCCGGGGTGGCTGGTCTCCGGCACGGCCGCGGACGGGGTCGTGCGCGTCGTCAACCACGGCAGCGACCACGCCTTTGGCGACGGCACCGCCCCCGAGGCGGACGACCCGGTCTACAGCCGCCTCGCCTACGCCTCCCACGCCGCCCCCGACAGCACGGAGGCGAGCCTGAACGACCCGCTCGACTCGCACATCGGGCTGCTCGACGCCGAAGGGCGGCCGTCCCACCGCCGCCCGTTGACCCGCCTGCACCTCGGCGTACGCACCGCTGTGTCCCGCCATCGCGCGCACTGGCCGCTCGGCCCGGTACCCGCGCCGTACGCCCACGACGCCGCGCCCGCCTTCCGTACGGGCCCGTGGCTCACGACGGCGTCCATGCTGAACGGCCCGCTGGAGATCCGGCTCGCGCGCGTCGACGGCCCGCTCCAGGAACCGCTGCGGCTACGGCTCGGCGGCTACTGCCTGGCCGCCGCCGAGCCGCCGCTCGCCCAGGAGGCGACCCGGCCCGCCGCTTGGGTGAGCCGTCCGACCGGGCTGTCCAGCACGGTGGTCGGGCTGCGCGGTTTCGACGTGTCGGGCATCACCACCGCGCGTGACGCCAATGCCTTCGGCGCGCACTCGGCAACACCGTGGCTCGCTACGACCACCGAGGTCGAACCGGGCACGGTGTACGCCGCGTTGGTCTGCCTCTCCGGAGTGGTCGATGGGCCGGGTGCGGCCGAAGCCGTACGCCTGGAGGTCTGTTACGACGGTGACGGCACCGCCCTCGTCTCGGTCGCCTGGCCCGACGGGACGAAGGACAACGTCCGCCTGGAGCCGCCGAGTTGACGAGTGAGGGTACGGCGTGGGACGCGGGCTGTCAGGGGCCCGCGCCCCACGCCGGGTTCAGGTGCCGTGGGCCCGGATCACGTGCCGTCGATGAGCCGGACGGCCAGGTCGGGGCTGAACTGGCCGGCCGGGACGGTCGGGGCGATGCCGCACTGCCCGTCGGAGTTGCCCGGTGTCTTGACCCACAGCAGCAGGTCCTCGGCGCCGCCCACGCGCGGGGTGACGCCGAGTTTGCGCCCGGCCGGGTTGCACCACTCGCCGTTGGAGCCGTTGCCGTTGCGGCTGGTGTCGACGACGTAGTGGGAGCCGCCGCCGAGCGCCGAGTTGATCGAGTTGCCGTAGGTCTCCGAGGAGCCGGTGGTGTAGAAGTTCGAGACGTTCACGGAGAAGCCGCGGATGTCGGCCACGCCCGCGGAGTTCAAGCGGCTCGCCATGGTCGCCGGGGCGACCCAGTTGGTGTGTCCGGCGTCCAGGTAGGCCCAGGTGTTGGGTGCCTTCTGCTGGAACATCTGGCCGGCGTAGGCGAGCATCGCGAGGCGGTCGCTGATCTGCGTGCTGGTCAGGCAGCTGAAGTCCGACAGGGCGTCCGGTTCGATGACGACCACGGCGGGGTGGCTGCCGACCGCCGCCGCGAACGTGGATATCCAGGTGCGGTAGGCGGCCACGCTCGCCGCGCCCCCGGACGACTCGCCACCGCACGAGTCCCGGTACGGGATGTTGTACGCGACGAGGACCGGCAGCTGGTCGTGGCTGTCGGCGGCGCCGACGTAGCCGGCCACGGCCGGTCCGATCCCTCCGCTCTCGCCACCGGTGTACCAGCGGGCGATCGGCTGGGAGGCGATGGCCGACTGGATGCGCGCGGCGCGGGAGTCGGAGGGGTTGTTACGGACCCAGACGGCCGGGCCGGAGTCGGGGTTGGAGTAGAAGCCGCTCGTCAGGGAAACCGGGCTGGCGGCTGCCGCCGAGCCGGCCGCGAGGAGCGGCAGCGGCGCAACGAGCAGACAGATCAGGGCAGTTCGGAGCGAGACGGTTTTGAGCAGGGTGTTCCAGCGCACGGGGAATCCCTTCCTCTCAGCGCGCGGCGTCGGCGGCGAAGGTGGCCACCCAGGCGAGCGCGGAGTTCCAGTTGATGGCGATCTCGTTGGTCGAGTACGAGTAGATGTCGTCGATGTAGCAGGTGGCGGGGGCGCAGCCGACCAGGTTCTGCTGCACAACCGGGTCCTGCAGGGCGGAGTCGGGGCCGCCGGCCAGTGAACCGGGCGGCGGGCTGGGCAACTTGGGGTCGATCTGGTGGGCCCAGATCCGGTTGTGCTGGTTGTGGCTGTACTGGGTGCCGTAGCCGGTGACGAAGGACTGGTTCAGGGCGTTGCGGCCGAGGAGGTAGTCCAGCGACTCCAGGACGGCGCTGCTGTAGCTGTCCCGGTGGGTGAGGTCGTAGGCGGTCGCGATGACCATGGCGTTGTTCGCGGTGACGCTGTTGGAGCCCCAGACGTAGGCGCCGTCGGTCGGCAGGTTGGGGTTGGGGTAGCCCTGCGACCGCTCGTCCCGTACGAACCCGTCCGCGACGGCGAGGACCCGCTTGCGGGCGGCGGAGACCAGGCGGGCGGGGAAGCGGCTCGGCAGCCGGACGACGGTGAGGTCGGCCAGCGCGCCGGTGTCCCGCCAGGAGAACCCGGCCGGGGTGATCTCCGTGTCGATGCGGGACAGGTAGGCGCGGTCGTGCGTGGTGGCGTACAACTCCGTTGCGGCCCAGGAGAATTCGTCGGACACGTCCGTGTCGGCGTACGCTCCGCCGCCGACGCTGTCGCTGCTCGGGGCGTACACGTCGGGGTGGGCGAGCGCGGCCTGCCAGGCGGTCTCGGCGGCGGTCAGGCACTTGCGGGCGAAGGCCGCGTCGTAGCGGGCCCAGACCCGGGCGCACTGGGCGCCCGCGGCGGCCAGGTTGAGGGTGGCGGCCGTGGACGGAGCGTGCAGGTACCGGGGTTGGGAGTCCTTGTCGGGCTGGGTGGGGAGAGCGCTCCAGGCCAGGTCGTGGATCTTGTGGTGGACCATCCCGGCCAGCGGCTCGCCCGCGGGCACCTGCATGCTCAGCAGGAACTCCGTCTCCCAGCGGGACTCGTCGAGTACGTCCGGGACACCGTTGTGGTTCTCGGGGATGCCGAGCAGTCCGTCGCGCAGTCCGGCGGTGTCGCCCTGGGCGCGGGAGCGTTCGTAGGAGTCCATCAACTGCCAGGCGGCGAGTGCCCCGTTGACGACGTACTTGCCCTGGTCGCCGGCGTCGTACCAGCCGCCCTGGACGTCCAGCGAGTAGTCACAAGTGCCGGGCAGACACGGCACGTCGACATCGCCCTTGTTGGGTGCGACGCCGACATGTCCGGCGGGCCGGGCGTAGGCGTCACCGGCGTACTGGGCCTCGATGGGTATGCCGCTGCGGACGTCGTAGAAGTAGCCGAGTGCGTCCTTGCGCAGGGATGTGTAGGGGTTCTCCGCGATGGCGAACGGGTAGCTGGTCGCGTCGCCTACGACGAGCGTGTATCCCGTACCGGCCCGGTGCACCGAGCTGAAGTCGGCGATGTGCACATGGTCGCCGGAGGCGGCGTCCGTGCCCTGGACGTGGGTGCGTCCCGACTTCACGACGTCACCCGAGTCGTCGAGCAGGCTCCAACTCACGGGCTTCGTCGAGGAGTTGACGATGGACGCCTTCTTGGGGCCGTCGACCGCGTAGCCGTACTGGTTCGTCCGCACCGGCGAGCCGAAGTCGCGTCCGCCGCCGGGTGGTATCGCGCCGCCGGTGAGGGAGACGTCGTCGAGGCACAGGGTGAACGGCTGGGTCGCGCCGCCCTGTTGGAAGGAGAGCTGGGCGTGCAGGTTGGCCGTCATGGAGGTGCCGGTGAACTGGAAGGCCTTGGGTGCGGTGGTGACGGCGGCGGTCTTGTTCAGGGTGGTCGTGACCGGAGCGGTGGGCACCTGCAGTACGGCGTGGATCGACACGTCCCGGGTGGCGGAGGCCGTGAAGCGCAGTGTGTAGGGCTGGCCGGCCTCCAGCGGGATGTCGTTCTGGCCGATCATCGAGTCCCAGACGTTGACGGTCCCGGCGGGGACGTCGGCGCACAGGCGGCCCAGGTCGACGGTGGACGGCGTGTTCCCGCTGCTCCACCAAGGGGTCTTCACGCTGTCGAACGTGCCGTTCAGCACCCGTTCGTAGGCCGCGTCCGCGGCGTGCGCGGACGTCACGGGAATCACGGGGGTCGCGGCCAGGGTGGCGACGGTCAGGGCGGGCGCGAGGAAGACCGCGCCCCATCCGGTCCTGCGAAATCTGGTCCTGCGGAACATACCGGGCCCTTCTTGGCGACAGGGTTCCCGGCTCGGTGCGGCGTCAGTGCCAGATGGTGGGCGGGAGGCGGCGAAGCTGTCAAGACTTCACACACAGAAGCCTCTTCGCAGTCTTTTCCGGGTCCGGACACTTCACAGACCGAACGTGCCACTCCTAGTCTGCGACTGTAAGCGCTTCCAGTTATTTCCGGAGGCATCACACAGGAACCGGCCGAGCTGTGGCGTCAACCCAGGTCAGCACCGCTATTCGCATCGAGGACGAGGGAACTCCGATTGTCACCGCTCTCGGATTTCCCGCAGACGGAGGTTCAACTCAGTGAGTACGTTCGATCCCGGCTTCCTGTGGGGCGCCGCCACATCGAGCTATCAGATCGAGGGCGCGGTCACGGAGGACGGCCGGGGGCCCTCCATCTGGGACACCTTCGCGGCCACCCCGGGCGCCGTCCGGGGCGGTGACACCGGAGCCGTCGCGGCCGACCACTACCACCGCTTCCCCGGGGACATCGCGCTGATGGGCGAACTCGGCCTGCGCGCCTACCGGTTCTCCCTCGCCTGGCCCCGGATCCAGCCCAACGGCTCCGGCCCGGCCAACCAGCGCGGCCTCGACTACTACCGCCGGCTCACGGACACCCTCCTGGACCACGGCATCCAGCCCTGGCCCACGCTCTACCACTGGGACCTGCCCCAGCCTTTGGAGGACGCCGGCGGCTGGCCGGTCCGGGACACCGCGGAGCGGTTCGCCGAGTACGCCGCCCTCGCCCACGAGGCGCTGGGCGACCGCATCGCCCACTGGACCACCCTCAACGAGCCGTGGTGCTCGGCCTTCCTCGGCTACGCCACGGGCCGCCACGCCCCCGGCCGCCGCGAACCCGCCGCCGCGGTTCGCGCCGCCCACCACCTGCTGCTCGCCCACGGGTTGGCGACGGAGGCGATACGGGACGGCGACTCGCACATCGGCATCACGCTCAACCTCACCCATGTCACCCCGCTCAGCACCGAGCCCACCGACCTGGACGCGGCCCGCCGCATCGACGGCATGCAGAACCGCCTCTTCCTCGACCCGTTGCTGCGCGGCGCCTACCCCGACGACGTACTGGACGATCTCCGGGAGGTGACCGGCTTCGGCCACGTCCGCGACGGCGACCTGAAGAGGATCGGGGCGCCGCTGAACCATCTGGGCATCAACTACTACGCGCCGATGCTGGTCGGCGGCAGCACTACCCCGACCCAATCCGCGTACGTGGGCTCGCCGTTGGTCCGTGTCGCCGACGGCGGCCGGCCGAAGACCGCGATGGGCTGGGAGATCGACGAGAGGGGACTCGTGAAGCTCCTCCTGCGACTCAAGGCCGACTATCCGGCCGTTCCCCTCTACATCACGGAGAACGGAGCCGCCTTCGACGACGTGCTGGAGGACTACGGCGTGCACGACACCGACCGGATCGCCTACCTGGACGGCCATCTCCGTTCCTGCGCACGGGCGATCAGCCACGGTGTGCCGCTCAAGGGCTACTTCGTCTGGTCGCTCCTCGACAACTTCGAGTGGTCCTTCGGCTACGGGCCCCGCTTCGGCATCGTGCACGTCGACTACGCGACCCAACGCCGCACGCCCAAGGACAGCGCCCGCTGGTACGCCGAGGTGATCCGGCGCGGCGGACTGTGACGCCGTCAGCGCTTACAGTGCTGCTACTGCCCACCGCACCGGCCATCCGTACGAACTGGAGCTGCCCCACATGACCACACGGCCGCCGACGCTCGACGAGGTGGCGCTGCGCGCCGGGGTGTCGGTCGGAACCGTCTCGCGGGTGATCAACAACCGCCGGCACGTCAGCCAGAAGGCGCGGCAGGCGGTGGAGAGTGCCGTGGCGGAACTGGGCTACGTGCCCAACGTGGCGGCCCGTTCGCTCGCCTCGCAGCGGCGCGGCGCGGTGGTCCTGGCGATCTCCAGTGACGACCCGGCGTTGTTCGCCAACCTCTTCTTCGCGGAGGTCATCACCGGTGTGAACGCGGTCATCGAGGAGACCGACCTCGAACTCCTGCTGATCCTGGCCGCCTCCGAGCGGGGCCGGAACCGGCTCACCCGCATCCTCCAGTCCCGCGGTGCGGACGGCGTCATGCTGCTCGCCCTGCGCGAGAACGATCCGCTGGCGAAGGTGGCCGAGGCGGGGAGCGTCCCCGTCGTACACGGAGGCCGCCCCCTCGATCGGGCTCCGCGCTGGTACGTGGACGCCGACAACCGGGGCGGGGCCCGAGAGGCGGTGGAGTACCTGATCTCGACGGGCCGCCGTGCCATCGCCACCGTCACCGGGCCGCTCGACATGCACGCGGGTGTCTCCCGCTACCTCGGCTTCCGCGAGGCGGTCGCCCTGGCCGGACTCGCAGACCACCGCGTGGCCCACGCCGACTTCAGCGAGGCAGGCGGCGCCACGGCGACCGCCCGTCTCCTCGACGAACACCCGGACCTGGACGCGCTGTTCGTCGCCTCGGACGCCATGGCGGCGGGCGCCCTGCACGTCCTGCGCGAACGCGGCCGGGCCGTCCCCGAGGACGTCGCGGTCGTCGGCTTCAACGACATCCTCACCGCCCGGCACACCCAGCCCGCCCTGACGACGATCCGCCAGCCCATCGTGGCCCTCGGCAGCGAGATGACCCGGATGCTGGTCCGCGTACTGGGCGGCGAGGAGCCGACGCCCCTGATCCTGCCGACGGAGCTGGTGATCAGGGAATCGGCGTAGGACGGCGGCGCCACCGCGCCCTGGTGACGAGCAACGCCACCGCCGAGCGGCATGGGCCGCCCGGTACGGTCGCCTACGGCCACTAACCCTTGGGCCCGGTCGGGTGGTTGGGCGGTGCCAGGGTGCACGACATCGAACTCGTTGCCCTCGGGGTCGGCCATGACCACCCAGCTCCGGGCGGGGCCCTGGCCGACATCCACCTTGGCGGCACCGAGGCCGAGCAGCCTGGCCACCTCGTCGTCGGTGCCGGCGTCGATCGGGCTCACGTCGAGGTGGAGCCGGTTCTTCACGGTCTTGCTTTCGGGTACCCGGATGAACACCAGGGTGGGCGGCATCTGCCCGGCCCGGACCTCCTCGACGATCGGCTCCCAGGAACCGATCTCGACCATGTCCGCGCTCCGGTCGATCACCTTGAAGTCCAGGACCTCGCACCAGAAGGCCGCGAGCCGCTCCGGATCACGGCAGTCGACTACCAACTCGGTGAACCTGCTGGTCATGACTTCTCCAGATCGGTGACGGTGGAGGCAGGGGTGCTGACGATGCCGTCGAAGGCCTCGACGACAGGGGTGTGCAGGTAGACGCTCTGCATCCGGATGCGGTCGGGGCCGCTGAGGTGCTCGGCTCCCGACCGGCGCAACCTCACGATCAGCGCCCTACGGACAACAGCCTCTGATCAGCACGACTTCAGATCAACCCTGTATGGCCGGCAGCGGCATTTTCGCGAGCCTCCGAGCAGGGGCGCCGATGAGCGGCGTGCTCGACCTCGAAGACCCTTCGCACCGTCAGGACGACAGGATTTGAACCTGCGACCCCCGTTCGGGACGTACGCCCATGTGTGTGCTGTTCAGGGGCGCGGGCATCGCGTGGTCCCCAACTGGTCCCCACGGTAGTGAGGTTCACGACGGGTGTTGGCGTCTCGGAGGGGAATCCCGATCGGTCGGAGAGGCGGCTCAAGAGGCATCTTCTCCGAAGGCACTCTGCACGAGCTGGAACGGGCGAACCTCCTCGGTGACTCACGTCTTATGTCGACGCCCGGGCAAAGTCCTCAAGGTGTCCACGGCGGAGTCCTGCCTTCCCGCAGACACCCCTTCCCCCTCCCCACGGGGCTGCCCCCTCAACGCCCGTCCGTCCGGCCCGAGGACGACCGGATACAGTGCGCGAGACGGCAGCCCGGTCAGATAGGGGAAGCGTGACCGACACCAACAACACCCGTCCCGCCGACGGCGAAGTGCAAGCCCCTCGGCGGAGCCCACTGCTCCGCCTGATGCGCTACCTCCCCCTGATCGCCCCCGTCCTGCTGTGGGCCGTGCCCTGCGGGGTGCTCCTGTACAGCGGCCAGCACTGGCCGCTTCCCGTCACGCTGGCCGGAACCGCCCTGTTCGTCCTCGGCCTCGTCGGCATGCCGCTCGCGATGATGCGCGGCCACGGCCGGCGTCAGCAGGACCGGGCGGCGATCGTCGGGGACACGCTGCTGGGCGCCAGTTGGATTCTGTTCAGCTGGTCCGTTCTGCTCGGCGTCCTGTTGCGGCTCGCCCTGACCTTGGCCGGTGTCGGCGAGAGTCAGGACCGGGCCCGGATCGTCGCCTGGACGATCCTCGGCACAGCCGCCGTACTCCTCGCCTGGGGGTACGCCGAAGCCCGCCGCGTGCCGCGCGTGCGCCGCCTCGACGTGCAACTCCCGCGGCTGGGTGCCGGGTTGGACGGTCTCCGCGTCGTCCTCATCACCGACACCCATTACGGCCCGCTCGATCGCGCCCGCTGGTCGGCGCGGGTGTGCGAGACGGTGAACACGCTGGAAGCCGACCTGGTCTGCCACACCGGCGACATCGCGGACGGCACGGCCGAACGCCGCCGCGCCCAGGCCGTCCCGCTCGGCACCGTGCGGGCCACCCAGGCCCGGGTCTACGTCACCGGCAACCACGAGTACTACAGCGAGGCCCAGGGCTGGGTCGACCTGATGGGCGAGCTGGGCTGGGAGCCGCTGCGCAACCGCCATCTGCTGCTCGAACGTGGAGGCGACACCCTCGTGGTCGCCGGCGTGGACGACGTCACCGCCGAGTCCTCCGGCCTGGCAGGCCACCGCGCCCACCTCGCCGGAGCCCTGAACGGCGCCGACCCCGACCTGCCTGTCCTGCTCCTGGCACACCAGCCCAAGTTCGTCGACCGGGCGGCAGCCGCCGGCATCGACCTCCAGCTCTCCGGACACACCCACGGCGGCCAGATCTGGCCCTTCCACCATCTGGTCCGCATCGACCAGCCCGCCCTCGCCGGTCTCAGCCGGCACGGCACCCGCACCCTCCTCTACACCAGCCGCGGCACCGGTTTCTGGGGCCCGCCGTTCCGCGTCTTCGCCCCCAGCGAGATCACCCTCCTCGTGCTCCGCTCCCCGCACCTGCCCACCGCGCCGTAGCACTCCGGACGGACGGCTCCGGCGAGTCCTACGTGGCCGGGCCACGCGTGTGTTGCCGTACGTAGGCCGTCCGTCGGATCCACCCGCCGGATCACCGGATCCACCGACGCGGGCGGGACCGGCCGAGGCAACAGTCGTCGGAGCCGGCCCCCTGGGACGGGTCCCGAACGGAACCCCGCGCGCACGTCACGGGGGGGCGTCGGCCTCCACCCGCGTCATGTCGTCGACCGGGCATCGGTCGGAGTCAGGCGCGAAGCGCGGACGGACGGGTAGACGCCGGCCACCATGCCGACCACGAGGGCCCCGAAGCAGCCACCCGCGACCGATACGAGGGGGACGACGGGCGGCCAGCCCTGAGAGGTCGCGTAGCCGATCGTGGCCAGCACGCCCAGCAGGGTTCCGACGAGGCCGCCCAGGCCGGACAGGGCCACGGACTCGGTGGCGAGCGCGTCGGAGGGGGACTGACGGTGACCTGGCCCGGCAACTCGGTCTTCACGCTGCGGCTGCCCGCCCCTTCGTAGGCGGACGTCGACACCGGCGACGAGCCGACGGAGACCACGATGCACCGGGGTCGGGGAGGCCTGTGCGGATGTTCAGTCGATGCAGAACTCGTTGCCCTCGATGTCCAGCATCGGGATGCACGCGTCATTGCCGTCGTACAGCGTTTGCACGTGTACCGCGCCGAGCGGGACCAGTCGTGCGCACTCGGCCTCAAGTACGGCTAGGCGCTCTTCCCCCACGAGTCCGGTGCCGACCCGCACATCAAGATGCACCCGGTTCTTGACGACCTTGCCTTCGGGCACGCGCTGGAAGTACAGCCGCGGGCCCACACCTGAGGGATCAACGCACGCAAACCACGCGTCCCGCTGCTCAGCCGGCAGCGAGTGCTTGTAATCGGCCCACGTCGCAAACCCCTCCGGTGGCGGCGGTACGACGTACCCCAACACCTCGCACCAGAAGCGGGCGAGACGCTCGGGTTCCGCGCAGTCGAAGGTGACTTGGAACTGCTTGATCGATGACATCGGCGCACCCTACCAAGGGGGCTTTGTTCCTCAATTCCCTGCCATTGCACATGGCTTGGCTTGTCACACCAGACGTCTGATCTCTCCGCGCACTCGGTAGAAACCGGCCGAGGAGGAATGCAACGCGTCCACCACATAGCGTGCGCCGGGCTCGCGTATCGCGCGTGGGAACTGGACGTTCCAGCCCCGCTCATAGCCCTCGGAGACCACATGCACACGCACTCGGCCTCCTTGTTCGAAGCACTCCACCACGACTCCGTTCCCCGCTGCGGGGACAACGCTGACCGTGGCGACGGACGCGGCGGCGGTGAGCGGTGCGTACGTCGGCAGGGCAGCCGCCAGCTTGATGTCCGCGGCGACCGGGACGGTGCCCGACTGGGCGGCACTGATCGCGGCCTCACTCGCATCGATGCAGGCGAGTGAGCCGTCCGTGGAGACGATGTACAGCCTCTCGTCGTGGTACTGCATGGAGAGCGCCGAGCCACCACCCGTGCCGAGCTTCCACAGCCGGGTGCCGTCAGCGGTGAAGCAGTAGACGGAGGAAGCCGAGTCGCCCGCGAAGACGTACCGTCCACCGGCGGACGTGGCGCACGAGTACACGGCGGCATCGCACTGGAAGGAGGCCTCGATGGCTCCGGAGGACTTCGCGAGGCGCTGGACGACCCGTCGGCCCGTCCCGGCGTAGACCGCGTTCTCCTCCTGCCAGCCGAAGAGCACATTGCCGTTGGTCGCGGTGTGCCAGAGCTGTCTGGCGCCGTCCGCCGCGTAGGCCGTCACACCGTGGCTGTGCCCGTGGTAGACGGCGTGGTCGTCGGCCCGCACCATCCACGCGTTGTCCCCGGACGAGTTGCGGGACCACTGGAGCTCGTCCTCGTGGTCGATGACCGTCAGACCGCCGTTGCGGTCGGAGACGTTCAGGACGCCCGCGTGGATGTCCAGCCAGAAGATGTCGACCTCGGCCGCGATGTCGTAGGCCGCGAACGGCACCTTCGAGGAGAGGTCGTAGACCCGGCCGTCGTCGCAGCCCGCGTAGATCCAGAAGTCATCGGCCACCAGGCACTTCACGCCGTCGGGCAGGGAGTAGTGAGCCAGCACCTCGCCGTCATGGCTCAGGTTGTAGACACTGCCGTGCTGGTTGCCGACCCAGCAGCGGTCCTCGTCCACGTGGATGCCGAACGCTGAAGCGCCGGTACGGAACCGCCACAGCACCGGGGCGGTCGCCCGCGCCGTCGACGGGGCGGACGTCACCTGACGGCGCGTCACGGGGCGGGCCGCCCGCTGTCCCTGGACGGCGGGCGCGTACCCCTTGCGCACCTTCTCGGCTATCTTCTTCGCTGCCGCCGCCCGCGCCTTCTCGACGGTCGGAAAGGCGGAACTCTGGTGCTGCCCGTCCACGCCGATCCGTCCGTACCGCACGGAGACGATGGTCCCCTCGACAGTCACCTCGTAGAACTTGTGGGCCCCACCACTCTCCTGAGACAGCTCCAGGTACGTCGTGTTCCCCGACTGTCGTGTCTGCGCAGCGGACACAGCACACCCCTCCCCAAAGGCCCGGTCGGCCAGTACGGCCGATCTCCAGTGACTCCAACGTAGTGGTGACCACTGACATCGCCCTCCCCGGCCGGATCCCGGGGAGCAACCACCCCAAAAGGCCTGGTCAGAGCCTCAGCGGCAACCGAGGTGTGCCACACACGGCGTATGGTCAACTCATGCAGGACACTGGGCGGATGGAGCCGACACCCCGCAGGAACCTGCGCGAGGAACAGAAGATCCTCACGCATCGCCGGCTGCTCGAAGCGGCCGTCACGGTGTTCACCGAGAAGCCCTTTCTCGATGCGCGGATGGAGGACATCGCGCAGGCCGCGGGGGTCACCCGGGTCACGGTCTACGCCCACTTCCCCGGCAAGGCCGAGATCGTCGACGCGCTGGTGGAGCGTCTGTACGGGTTGATGGGAGAGGCGTACGCCGATCTGGCCGCCCTGCCGCGGTGGACCCCGGCGGACCTCCGGGCGTGGCTGGAGGAGGCCGCGGCCCGCTGGCGGGAGATGGCGCCCATCCGCCGCGTCGCCAACGCGGCGGCCCCGGCGGCACTCCGCAGCCTCGGCGAGGGCCGGGTGCAGTACGTCGAGGCGCATGAGCGCTATGTCGGCATGCTGGTCGGTCGCCCCGAGCGTTGGCGGGGTGTCGATCCCGCGGAGGCTCGTCAACGGGCGCTGATGGCCGTGCTGCAGACCGAGTCGTTCTTCTCCGCCTGGATCGCCGTCGAGTGGCCACTGGAGACCGCCGACCCCCTGCTTCTGTTGGCCGACTCCCTCTGTCATCTCCTCGCCCCCGCGTTGGAGAACGACAGCACGCCCACCTGACCGCAGGCGTTGCCCAGCCGGCGTAACCGACGGTCGTCACCCAGCCGAATACGGCACACTCGGCCGCATGGACACCGATGCGTTCGTGGAGACCCTGGACCGGGAGGGCGGTCTGCTGGCCTCGGCCGCCGAGGCGGCGGGCGTCGAGGCCACGGTGCCGACCTGCCCGCAGTGGCAGGTGCGGGATCTGCTGCGGCACACGGGGATGGTGCATCGCTGGGCGACCGCGTACGTCGCCGAGGGGTACACCGCACACCACCCCGACGGCGGCCTGCCGGACCTCGACGGGGCGGAGTTGGTGGCCTGGTTCCGGGAGGGGCACCGGGCCCTCGTGGACACCCTCGCCGCCGCCCCGCCCGACGTGGAGTGCTGGCACTTCTTCCCGGCTCCGTCGCCGCTCGCGTTCTGGGCCCGGCGACAGGCGCACGAGACGACCGTGCACCGGGTGGACGCCGAGTCGGCACGCGGCGGGACGCCCACCGAGATCGCCCCGGACTTCGCGGCCGACGGCATCGACGAGTTGCTGCGCGGCTTCCACGGCCGCCGCAAGAGCAGGGTCCGCAGCGAGGAGCCCCGAGTGCTCCGGGTGCAGGCGACGGACACGGACGGCGCCGTGTGGACCGTACGGCTGTCTCAGGAACCGCCCGCCGCCGAGCGGGACGGCTCCGGGGACGCCGACTGCGAACTGGCCGGTCCCGCCGGGCAGTTGTATCTGGCGCTGTGGAACCGGGCGCCGTTCCCGAGCGTGACCGGGGACGCGTCGCTCGCCGCGCTGTGGCGGGAGAGGTCCACGGTCACCTGGAGCTGACGGTGCGTCAGCCGGACAGCATCTTCGTCAACACCGCGCGCTGCAGCGGGAGTACCTCGCCGTGCAGGGTGCGCCCCTTGTCGGTGAGGGTCACGCGCACGCCCCGCCGGTCCTCCGCGCACATGCCGCGCTCGACGAGACCGTCCTTCTCCAGCCGGGCGACCAGACGGGACAGCGCGCTCTGACTGAGGTGGACGCGCTCGGAGATCTCCTGGACGCGGAATGCGCAGGACTCACCGGACAGCACGTCCAGCACCTCGAAGTCGCTGCCGCACAGCCCGTGTTGATGCAGAGCGCGGTCGAGTTCGCACTGCGTGCGGGCGTGCAGCGCCAGCATCTCCCGCCACTGGTCCACGAGCGCCTGCTCGGCCTTCTTCGCCGCCATGACAGCGCACCGTAGCAGAGAAGCGAGTTTGTTGCATCGGAATTAAATGCTCTTGCATTCGATGCATGCGCATGTAGTGTCTGCGGCATGACCTCTCCGCTCACCTCTCCCGCGGCCCCGTCCCCGGCGGTCCGCTGGACCCCCCGGCTGTGGGGCACCCTGCTGGTGCTCTGCGCCGCGATGTTCCTGGACGCGCTGGACGTGTCGATGGTCGGTGTCGCCCTGCCCTCCATCGGCTCCGAACTCGACCTCTCCACCTCGACGCTCCAATGGATCGTCAGTGGCTACATCCTGGGATACGGCGGGCTGCTCCTCCTCGGCGGCCGGACCGCCGACCTGCTCGGTCGCCGTCAGGTCTTCCTGGTCGCCCTGGGCGTCTTCGCGGTGGCCTCCCTGCTCGGCGGCCTAGTCGACTCGGGCCCGCTGCTGATCGCGAGCCGCTTCATCAAGGGCCTCAGCGCGGCCTTCACCGCACCGGCCGGCCTGTCGATCATCACCACGACCTTCGCCGAGGGCCCGCTGCGCAACCGCGCCCTGTCCATCTACACCACCTGCGCGGCCACCGGCTTCTCGATGGGCCTGGTCCTCTCCGGCCTGCTCACGGAGGCCAGTTGGCGCCTCACCATGCTCCTGCCCGCACCTATCGCGCTGCTCGCCCTGCTCACCGGCCTGAAGCTGCTGCCGCGCAGCGAACGCGAGAAGGACCACAACGGCTACGACATCCCCGGCGCCGTCCTCGGCACCGCGTCGATGCTGCTGCTGGTCTTCACCGTCGTGCAGGCGCCGGAGGCCGGCTGGGCGTCGGCCCGAACTCTCCTGTCCTTCCTGGCAGTTGCCATACTCCTGACCGTCTTCGTGTTCGTCGAGCGGCGCTCCGCGGGCCCGTTGATCCGGCTCGGGGTGCTGCGCTCCGGCAACCAGATCCGCGCCCAGCTCGGCGCGATGGCGTTCTTCGGGTCGTACGTCGGCTTCCAGTTCCTGGTCACGCTGTACATGCAGTCGCTGCTGGGCTGGTCAGCGCTGCACACGGCGCTCGCGTTCCTGCCGGCCGGTGCGCTGGTGGCGGTGTCCTCGACGAAGGTCGGCTCGATCGTCGACCGGTTCGGTACGCAGCGGCTGATCGCGGTGGGCTTCGCGCTGATGGTCGTCGGGTACGCGCTGTTCCTGCGGGTCAGCCTCGATCCGGTGTACGCGGCGGTGATCCTGCCGTCGATGCTGCTGATCGGCGCGGCCTGCGCGCTGGTCTTCCCCTCGCTCAACATCCAGGCCACCAACGGGGTCGACGACCACGAACAGGGCATGGTCTCCGGGCTGTTGAACACCTCGGTGCAGGTGGGCGGCGCGATCTTCCTGGCCGTCGTCACGGCCGTGGTGACGGCCCACGCCCCTGCACACGCCACCCCGCAGGCGGTGCTGGACAGTTACCGTCCCGGGCTGGTCGTGGTGACGTTCATCGCGCTCGCCGGCCTGCTGATCACACTGCCGGGGCTGCGCACGCGCCGTACCCAGGAGTCCATCGTCGTAGCCAAGTCCACTGTGACGGAGGCGGAAGCGGAGCGCGTGGCGCTGCGTGACTAGGGGGACGCCTCCCTGAGTGTGCGCCCGGCGGGGTTGTTCGTCCCGCCGGGCGCACACGTGTGAGACTTCCGGTATGACGATGACGGGGGGACGGCGCACTCAGGCCGAGCGGGACGCGATGACCGTCGAGATCGGGTATGCGCTGGTCAGTGCGGTGTTCGCGGCGGCGGTCGTCTTCGGGGCGGTCGCCGGTCCGGCGTTGCTGTTCGAACTGCCGGGCACTGTCGAGACGTTGCTCGTGCGTGCGGGGCTCGTGCTCGTGCCCGTCGTGTTCTTCGTGCGTGTGGCGAGCGTGCTGTTCCGGTATCGGCAGGGGGCGGCTCAGCCCAGCCAGCCGGGGCGGACCAACCCCGACTCGTAGGCCAGCACGACCAGTTGGGCCCGGTCTCGGACGCCCAGCTTCACCATCGTGCGGCTGACGTGGGTCTTCGCGGTCAGCGGGCTGACGACCAGGCGGCGGGCGATCTCCTCGTTGGAGAGGCCGATGCCGACCAGGGCCATCACCTCCCGTTCCCGCTCGGTGAGTCGGGTGAGGGCGTCGGCCGCCGCGGGTTCCTTGGAGCGGGCCGCGAACTCGGCGATCAGACGGCGGGTCACTCCGGGTGACAGCAGCGCGTCGCCGTCGACCACCGCCCTTACGGCGCGCAGGAGTTCGTCCGGTTCGGTGTCCTTCACCAGGAAGCCGGAGGCGCCCGAGCGGATCGCCTCGAAGACGTACTCGTCGAGTTCGAAGGTCGTCAGCATGACCACCTTCACGTCCTTGAGGTCGCCGTCGCCGGTGATGCGGCGGGTCGCGGCGAGGCCGTCGAGCAGCGGCATGCGGATGTCCATCAGGACGACGTCGGGGCGCAGTTCGCCCACCTTGCCCACGGCCTCCTCGCCGTCGGATGCCTCGCCCGCCACCTCGATGTCCGGCTGGGCGTCCAGCAGCGCCTTGAATCCGGCCCGGACCAGGGCCTGGTCGTCGGCGAGCAGTACGCGGATCACCGGTCGTCCTCCTTCGGCGTGACCTTCAACGGCAGTACGGCCAGCACCCGGAAGCCGCCGTCCGGGCGCGGGCCCGCCTCGATCGTGCCACCGAGCGCTGCGGCCCGCTCCCGCATTCCGGCCAGCCCGTTGCCGCTGCCCCCGGCGTCCGCGCCGGTCGCGGGCCCGTCGTCGTCGATCCGCAGCCGTAGCTCCCGGGGGTCGTGCTCGACGTGCACGCGCGCGTGCCGCGAGCCCGAATGCCGTACGACGTTGGTGAGGGCCTCCTGGACGATGCGGAAGGCGGCGAGGTCGGTGCCGGGCGGCAGGTGGGGCGGGGTTCCGTCGGCCGCGACCGTGAGACCCGCGCTCGCTGCCTGCTGCACCAGTTCGGGCAGCCGGTCGAGGCCGGGTGCAGGAGCGCGCGGTGCGTCGCCCGGGGTGCGGAGGGTGTCGAGGACCTGGCGGACCTCGCCGAGCGCCTCCTTGCTGGCGGCCTTGATGGTCGTGAGGGCCGTACGGGCCTGCTCGGGGTCGGAGTCGAGGAGGGCGAGGCCGACGCCCGCCTGGACGTTGATGACGGAGATGCTGTGCGCGAGGACGTCGTGCAGTTCGCGGGCGATCCGCAACCGCTCCTCGTCGGCGCGCCGCCGGGCCGCCTGTGCGCGCTCGGCCCGGTCCCGGGCCCACTGTTCGCGGCGGGTGCGGGCCAGTTCGGAGATCGCGGCGATGGCCACCATCCAGGTGGCGACGGCCAGTTCACGACCCCACGGCATTCCGTGGTCGTGCTGCGGGGGCAGCCACCGGTAGAGCCAGTGCGCGATCAGGAGATGCGCGACCCACAGCACACCGAGCGCGGCCCAAGCGGCCCGGCGCCGACCGGCGACGACCGCGCTGAAACAGCCGATCGCGACGGGCAGGAAGACGGGGCCGTACGGATATCCGGCGCCGAAGTAGAGCACGGTGGCGAACACGGTGCCGAAGGCCACCCACACGGGGTACCGGTGACGCCACAGGAGCAGCACCGACCCGGCGACGAGCAGCACGCGCGCGTAGAAGTCGAGGTGGACGCGGTCGGGCTGGCTGTGCGAGGCGAAGTTGCTGCCGCCCAGCACGAACACGGTGACCAGCAGCGTGGAACGCCACGGCAACCGCGCCGAGGCCGCCACCCCGCCCCACGGCGGTCCGTGGCGCCACCAGGGCGGTCCCCCGCCGCGTACCCACTGCTCGTCCATGCACGTCACGCTAGACGCCGAGCGCTGTCGAAAGCGTCAGCCGGACGGGGTGATCACACGTACTTCCCGGGGAGTACGCCCCATGAACGCCGCTCCACTACAGCGCCCCTGAAAGGGGCGCGGGGCTGTATCAATATGCGGCTCCGCCGCGTGGGCGCGACCAGCCCCCACCGGCTCGCAGCCAACGAACCACCTATCCATCAGCACACTCACACGTCCGCGAGCCCCACCCCAAGCGCAAGCCGTCGTACCGCATGCCGAAAGAACGCCTCCCGATCCTCCACCACCCGCCGGAACTGACCGAAAAGCTCAAAGCTGACCAGTCCATACAGCTCAGCCCAGGCAGCCACCAGGGCCACGGCCACCGCGGGCGGAAGGTCACCGGCGAAATCCGCGACCATACGCTCCGCCTCGGGGTGGAGATCGGCCGGCAACGGAGGCTCGGTCAGGGCACCGGCCTGGTGGGCGTCACGCGCGATGCCGATGAGCAGGAGGGCAACACGGGCGGCCGGCGGGACGGTGGTCTCGGGGGCGACGTACCCCGGCACCGGCGACCCGTAGATCAACGCGTACTCGTGCGGATGTGCAAGCGCCCACCCCCGCACCGCCTCGCACACAGCGACCCACCGCCGCAACGGGCCCGCGTCCACGACACCGGAGTGCGCCGCTTCCGCACTCTCCCCGACGGAGTCGTACGCGTCGATGATGAGAGCGGTCAGCAGGTCGTCCCGGCTGGGGAAGTACCGGTACAGGGCGGAGGACACCATGCCCAGCTCACGGGCCACGGCGCGCAGCGAGAGCTTCGCGGCGCCCTCGGCGGCGAGCTGTCTGCGCGCCTCGTCCTTGATGGCCGCGGTGACCTCGATCCTGGCTCGGGCGCGGGCGCCTTGTGTGGTGCTCATGCGAGCCAGTGTGGCACGGAATCAGAGCACCGCACACAAACAAGAGCGGCGCACAAAAAAGAGAGCACCGCTCTTGCATTGGATCGCCCAGCGGATGCAGACTGTTCCCGAGAACGAGAGCAGTGCTCACAAAAGCGAGCCGCGCTCTCCAAAACCCAGGAGTCGTCATGAGCACGCACGTCCAGAAGCCCGGCTGGTTCACCGTGAACGTCTTCAACCGCGCCGTCGCCTGGTTCACCCGCCGCGGTCTCAGCGTGTGGGGCTCACGAGTGCTGGCGGTCCGCGGCCGTAAGAGCGGCGAGTGGCGGACCACCCCGGTGAACCTGCTGACGGTGGACGGCCAGCAGTACCTCGTGGCCCCGCGCGGGCACGTCCAGTGGACGCACAACATGCGGGCGGCGGGCGGCGGCGAGCTGCGGCTCGGCAAGAAGGTCGACGCGTTCACCGCGACCGAGGTCACCGGCGACGACAAGGTGCCGCTGCTGCGCGCCTACCTCAAGCGGTGGAAGGCCGAGGTCGGGGTGTTCTTCGGAGGAGTCGGCCCGGACTCCTCCGACGACGAGCTGCGCCGGATCGCCCCCGACCACCCGGTGTTCCACGTCACGGTCAGGAGCTGACCGCGCCCTCCTCGGGCTCCACGGACGCCACGGGCTCCGCGTTCCTGCGGTCGATCGCGGTCAGCGCGCGCTGCGCCATCGGATGGCTGCGTACGAGTTCGCCCAGCGTCGTCGAGCCCCGGGTGATGTCCATGAAGGCCTTCCAGGCCGGCCGGAAGCCGGTGAGGGCGGCGTGGAACAGGCCGGGGCGCCGTTCGAAGATCGCCAGCATGCTCTTGCCGACGCTCATCTCGACGCCTAGCCCCGCCTTGATCGCGAACGCGTAGTTCAGGGCCTGGCGGCGGGTGTCCACGGCGTCGTGCGCCTCGGCGATCCGGACCGCCCACTCCCCCGCGAGCCGCCCCGACCGCAGCGCGAACGAGATGCCCTCACGGGTCCACGGCTCCAACAGTCCCGCCGCGTCTCCGCACACCAGCACCCGCCCGCGTGACAAGGGCGAGTCGTCCGCCCGGCAGCGGGTCAAGTGCCCGGAGGAGATGCTCGGTTCGAAGCCGGCGAGGCCGAGCCGGGCGATGAAGTCCTCCAAGTACCGCTTGGTCGCGGCGCCTTCACCGCGCGCGGAGATCACCCCGACCGTGAGCGTGTCACCCTTGGGGAAGACCCAGCCGTAACTCCCGGGCATCGGGCCCCAGTCGATGAGCACCCGCCCCTTCCAGTCCTCGGCGACCGTCTCCGGCACCGGGATCTCCGCCTCCAGGCCCAGGTCCACCTGGTCGGTCTTGACCCCGACGTGCGCCCCTATGCGGCTGGCGCTGCCGTCGGCGCCGACGACGGCCCGCGCGAGGACCGTCTCACCGCCCTGGAGGACCACGGCGACCGTCCGCCGGTCCGGCACCGCGGAGCCGTGCTGCTCGACTCGTGTCACCGTGACGCCCGTACGCAGCTCGGCGCCCGCCTTCTGGGCGTGCTCGACGAGCTGCTGGTCGAACTCGGGCCGGTTGATCAGCCCGAACAGCATCTGCCGGGAGCGGCGGGTGCGCGTGAAACGCCCGTTGTTCGAGAACGTTATGGCGTGCACCCGGTCCTTCAACGGCAGGTCGAAGCCGGGCGGGAGGGAGTCGCGTGAGGGTCCGATGATGCCGCCGCCGCATGTCTTGTAGCGGGGCAGCTCGGCTTTCTCCAGCAACAGCACGCGCCGTCCCGCGACCGCCGCCGCATAGGCGGCCGAAGCCCCCGCGGGTCCCGCGCCCACCACGACGACGTCCCACACCCGCTGGTCGTCGTCCGCCGAAGAGTTCTCGCTGCTCACGATGGTCTACTGCTCCCGATCAAGCCGCTGCCGCACCTGTCCCCCGCATCCTACGGCGGACATCGCCACAGACCGCTGTGGGAGGATCGACGGCATCATTCGTACAACGTCGCACCCACCAGGAGCGTGCCCATGCCGTCGAATCCGGTCGCCGAGACCGTCGCCTCGCTGATGCCCACGGCGAGGACGGAGCTCACCGAGCTGGTGGCTTTCCGATCGGTGGCGGACTTCGACCAGTTCCCGAAGAGCGAGAGCGAGGGCGCCGCGAACTGGGTCGCCGACGCCCTGCGCACCGAGGGTTTCCAGGACGTGGCCCTGCTCGACACCCCGGACGGCACCCAGTCGGTCTACGGCTACCTGCCCGGCCCGGAGGGTGCCAAGACCGTTCTCCTGTACGCCCACTACGACGTGCAGCCGCCACTGGACGAGGCCGGCTGGACGAGCCCGCCGTTCGAACTGACCGAGCGCGACGGCCGCTGGTACGGCCGCGGGACCGCCGACTGCAAGGGCGGCGTGATCATGCATCTGCTCGCGCTGCGCGCCCTCAAGGCCAACGGCGGTGTCCCGGTGCACGTCAAGGTGATCGCCGAGGGCTCGGAGGAGCAGGGCACCGGCGGTCTGGAGCGGTACGCCGAGGAACACCCCGACCTCCTGCGGGCCGACACGATCATCATCGGCGACGCGGGCAACTTCCGGGTCGGCCTGCCGACGGTCACCTCCATCCTGCGCGGCATGACCATGATGCGTGTGCGGGTCGACACCCTCGAAGGCAACCTGCACTCGGGCCAGTTCGGCGGCGCCGCGCCCGACGCGCTGGCCGCGCTGATCCGCGTACTGGACTCGCTGCGCGCCGAGGACGGCTCGACGACGGTCGACGGGCTCGACGCCCGGTCGTCCTGGGACGGGCTGACGTACGAGGAGGAGCAGTTCCGCAAGGACGCGAAGGTGCTGAGCGGCGTCGAGTTGATCGGTTCGGGTTCGGTCGCCGACCGTATCTGGGCGCGTCCGGCCGTCACGGTCCTCGGCATCGACTGCCCGCCGGTCGTCGGCGCCACCCCGTCGGTACAGGCCGGCGCCCGCGCGCTGATCAGCCTCCGCGTGCCGCCGGGCATCGACGCGGCCGAGGCCACCAAGCTGCTGCAGGCCCACCTGGAGGCCCACACCCCGTGGGGCGCCCACGTCCGCATCGAACAGATCGGCCAGGGCCAGCCGTTCAGCGCCGACACGACCAGCCCTGCGTACACGGCGATGGCCGACGCGATGGCGGTCGCCTACCCGGGCCAGGAGATGCAGTACGCCGGCCAGGGCGGCTCCATCCCGCTGTGCAACACCCTCGCGGCCCTCTACCCGCAGGCGGAGATCCTCCTCATCGGCCTCAGCGAGCCGGAGGCCCGGATCCACGCGCTGAACGAGAGCGTGTCCCCGCAGGAGTTGGAGCGGCTGTCGGTGGCGGAGGCGCTGTTCCTGCAGAACTACGCGGGCAGCTGAGCGCGCCCATGCGGTTCGTCTTCACCGGCCGGGTGATCGAGTGGCGCGGGCCCTCGCCGTACTACTTCGTCCCCGTGCCGGACGAGGAGTCGGCGGACATCCGTGAGGTCGCCGCCCTGGCCTCGTACGGCTGGGGTGTCATCCCGGTCGAGGCCAGGATCGGTGAGGTGGTGTTCAGCACGTCGCTCTTCCCCAAGGACGGCGGCTATCTGCTGCCGCTCAAGACTGCGGTGCGCAAGCCGGGCGGTCTCGGCGCAGACGACGAAGTGACCGTGGAGATGACCGTCCGGCTCGGCGCTGCCTGAAGGAGGATGGGGGCATGTCCCGCACCTCACGCCTCGTCGCCCACAGTGACATCGCCACCTCCCTCGCCCTGCTCTCCGACCACGAACTCGCCGAACTGGTTGAGACCGGCACGCCGTTGGGATCCAGCGTCGGCGGTCGCTCCGTGCTGATCGAGGTGGACGGGAGAAAGGTGTTCGTGAAGCGGATGCCGCTCACCGATGTGGAGCGGCGACCGGAGAACGTGCGATCCACGGCCAACGTGTTCGGGGCGCCGGCCTACTGCCACTACGGCATCGGTGCCGTCCCCAACGCCGGTTTCAGCGTCTGGCGCGACCTGGCCGTCCACGAGATGACGACCAACTGGGTGCTCTCCGGCCGCTTTCCGGGCTTTCCGCTGCTGCACCACTGGCGCGTACTGCCCGACCCGGAACAGTCACTGCCCGACGAACTCGCCGACGTGGAGCGGAACGTGGCCTACTGGGGCACCGGCCGTGAGCACATCGAGGCCCTGCGCACGGCATCCGCGAGTCTCACGCTGTTCATGGAACTTCTGCCGCACACCCTCCACGACTGGTTCTCCGCCCAACTGCGCACCGACGACGCCGACACCGCCTGCGCCCTGGTGGAACGGGGCCTCGAAACCGTCACCGGCTTCCTCCGCGAGCACCAACTCACGCACTTCGACGTCCACTTCAGGAACATCCTCACCGACGGACAGCAGCTCTTCCTCGCCGACTACGGCCTCGCCCTCTCCCCGCGTTTCCAACTCGCCGCGGACGAACAGGACTTCTACAACCGTCACCGGCACTACGACCGCGCCTACGCCTTCTCCTACCTGGTGCACTGGCTCGTCGTGGACCAGTACGGCTACGGCAGGGACGAGCGCGAGGACTTCATCCGGGCGTGCGTCGACGGCAAGCGGCCCGAGGGCATCCCCGGGGCAGCCGCGGAACTCATCTCCCGGTACGCCCAACTCGGCGCGACGGTGGGCGACTTCAACCGCCGTCTGTGCGACGAAAGCAGACTGACCCCATACCCGTCCGCCGAGCAACTCGGCCTCGACTACAGCAACTCCACGCTCTCCGCGTAGTGACAGGCGACCGGATTGCCACCACCCCGGTCCACCAGCGCCGGTATCTCCTCAACGCACGACGTCCGTTCGCTGTCGGTGAGTTGGTTCGCGAACTTGGGGCAGCGGGTGCGGAAGCGGCAGCCGCTGGGCGGGCGGACCGGGCTCGGGACGTCGCCCTGGATGGTGATCCGTTTCCGGGCGCGTTCCTTGCGCGGGTCGGGCAGCGGGATGGCCGAGACCAGGGCCTGCGTGTACGGGTGGGCCGGGCGGGCGAACAGCTGTCGGGCCGGGGCGATTTCGACCAGCCGCCCCAGGTACATGACGGCCACCCGGCCGGCCACGTGTCGCATCACCGACAGGTCGTGGGCCACGAACAGGAAGGACAGGCTCAGTTCGCTCTGCAGGTCCATCAGCAGGTTGAGGACGCCCGCCTGGATCGACACGTCGAGGGCCGACACCGGCTCGTCGAGGATGATCACCTTCGGGTGCAGGGCCAACGCCCGTGCGATACCGATGCGTTGGCGCTGGCCGCCGGAGAACTCGTGGGCGAAGCGGTTGCCGTGCTCGGGGTTGAGTCCGACCAGACGCAGGAGTTCGCTCACCTCGCCGCCGGCCCCGGGCCCGTACCGGCCGTGGATGCGCAGGGGTTCGGCGACGATCTCGTGGACGGTCATCCGCGGGTCGAGGGAGGCGTAAGGGTCCTGGAATACGATCTGCAACTCCCGCCGCAGGGGCCGCATCTGACGTCTGCTCAGCTGGGTGAGCTCGTGCTCCCGGTAGCGGACCTGGCCCGAGGTGGCCCGTTCCAGGCCGAGGACGGTGCGGGAAATCGTCGTCTTGCCCGAGCCCGACTCGCCCACCAGGCCCAGGGTTTCGTTCTCGTGGAGGTCGAACGAGACCCCGCACACGGCGTGCACATCGCCCACGCGGCGCCGGATGACGCCCTTGGACATCACCGGGAAGTGCTTGACCAAGTCCCGTACCTGGAGGACCGGTTCGCCGGTGCCGCCGTGGCCGGGCAGCGGCGGCAGGGGGGTGACGGCCTGCGCGGGCGCGGTCATACGGCGTCCTCCTCGGGGTTCGTGGCGGGGGCCGCGTCGGCGAAGCGGGCCAGGGCCTCGGTGTCCGCGCCGACGGCGTCGAAGACCTGGTCGGCACCGGTGTCGACGAGTTCGTCCGCGAAGTGGCAGGCGCTGAGGTGAAGGTCGCCTCCGGCCCTGCGCAGGGCCGGTTCGTCCGTGTCGCAGACGTCCCGGCGCATCGGGCAGCGGGGGGCGAAGGGGCAGCCCGGTGGCAGGTTGAGCAGGCTCGGCGGTGATCCGGTGATGGGGGTGAGACGTGCCTCCTCCCGGTCCAGGCGGGGCAGGGAGCCGAGCAGGCCCAGGGTGTAGGGCATGCGCGGGGTGTAGAAGATGTCCTCGACGGAGCCGGTCTCCACTATCCGGCCCGCGTACATGACCGCGACCCGGTCGGTGTGGCCGGCCACCACCCCCAGGTCGTGGGTGATGAGGACGAGCGCCGCGCCCGTCTCGGCGCGGGCGGTCTCCAGGGCTTCCAGGATCTGGGCCTGCACGGTGACGTCGAGGGCGGTGGTCGGCTCGTCGGCGATGATCACGTCCGGGTCGTTGGCCATCGCGATGGCGATGACGACGCGCTGGCGCATGCCGCCCGACATCTCGTGCGGGTAGCTGTCGACGCGCCGTTCGGGGCTGGGGATGCCGACCGTGCCGAGGAGTTCGATCGCGCGTTTGCGGGCGTCTTTGTGCTTCATCTCGGGGTTGTGGCGGAGCAGAGTCTCGCTGATCTGGTAGCCCACGTCGTAGACGGGGTTGAGGGAGGTCATCGGGTCCTGGAAGATCATCGCGATGCCGCTGCCGCGCAGGTCGGACAGGCGCGCGTCGGACAGTCCGAGCAGTTCCGTGCCCTCGAAGCGGACCGAGCCGCGCACCCGGGCACCGCTCGGCAGCAGCCCCATCACGGCGAGGGCGGTCACGGACTTCCCGGACCCGGACTCGCCGACGATGCCGAGCGATTCCCCGCGGTCGAGCCGGTAGCCGACGCCGCGGACGGCCCGTACCGTCCCGTCCTCCGTGCCGAACTCCACGCTGAGGTCCTCGACTTCGAGCACCGCGGACGTGACGGGGACCTCGCGCACTCCATGACTCGTGGTCGTCACTGTCGCACCCTTTGCTGCCGGGGGTCGAAGGCGTCGCGCAGTCCGTCGCCGATGAAGTTGATGGTCAGCGCGATGGCGATGATGAACGCGCCGGGTATGTAGAAGAGCCAGGGCCGGGTGTCGACCGCCGTCTGGGCCTGGGAGACCAGCAACCCCAGGGAGGTGTCGGGGGGTTGGACGCCGAAGCCGAGGAAGGACAGCGCGGTCTCGGTGAGGATGCCGGTCGCCACCAGGATCGTCGCGTTGACGATGATCGGGCCGAGGGCGTTGGGCAGCAGATGCCGGAAGATGATCCGCGCGTCCGAGGCACCGAGCGCCCGCGCCGCCTCGATGAACTCCTTCTCGCGCAGCGCCAGTACGGACGAGCGCACGACCCGGGACACGTACGCCCAGGTCAGTCCGGCGATCACGATCGCGATCCAGTACCAGGAGCCGCCGGTGCGGGAGGAGATGACCAGGGCGATGGCGAACAGGGGCAGCGTCAGCACCAGATCGGCGATGCGCATCATGATCGCGTCGACGACACCCCGGTAGAAGCCGGCGATGGCTCCCCAGATCGCACCGACCAGCGTGGAGCCGAGCGCGATCATGATGGCGATCTTGAGTGAAGTCTGGGTGCCACGCATGACCTGTGCGTAGGCGTCGTATCCCGAGGAGTTGGTGCCGAAGGGGTGCTTCCAGGACGGCGGTTTGGAGTTGTCCTCGGTGTACTTCTCGTACGAGTAGTGCCACAGGTGCGGGCCGATGAACGCCCACAGCAGGATCAGCACGAACACGACCAGGCTGACCATCGCGGCCCGGTGGCGCACGAAACGGCGCAGCACCAACTGGGTCTGGCTGCGCTGCCGTACGGTGAACTCGGGGTCGCCGGGCGGCAGTTGTGTGCCCGCGGACCCCGGTGCCTCGATGTCAGTCATAGCGGATCCTCGGGTCGAGTACGGCGTAGAGCAGATCGGCGATGAGGTTGAAGCCGATGACGACGACGGCGGAGAGGAGGAGCCAGGCCATGGTGCGGTAGACGTCGAGGGTGGTCGCCGCCTGGACCAGCATCTCGCCCATGCCGTGCCACTGGAAGATCGTCTCCGTGATCACCGCGCCACCCAGGATGATCGCGATGTCGAGCGCGGTGACGGTGGCAAGCGGGATGAGGGCGGTGCGCAGGGCGTGCCGCGTCATGACCCGGCCGCGGCGCAGTCCCTTGGCGCGGGCGAGCCGTACGTAGTCGCTGTTGAGGACCTCCAGCATGGAGGCGCGGGTGTAGCGGGTCCAGGACGCGAAGGAGACCAGGGCGAGGGTGATGGTGGGCAGGATGAGGTGGCCCACGTGGTCGGTGAACTGGTTCCAGGTGGTGTCGACTTCGAGGTACGGCGACTTCTCGCCGATGGTGCCGAGGAACTGGCTGCCGGTCTTCTCGTTGAACCAGATCCCGGCCTGCTTGAGCAGCACCGCGAACCAGAACACCGGCATGGCGAGGAACAGGAAGCCGAAGAAGGTGATGGTGTAGTCGGCGGCGGAGTACTGGCGGATGGCGCTGAACACGCCGAACACCACGGCCAGGATCAGCGCGAGGATCATCGCGGCGGCGACCAGGGTGATGGTCACCTTGAACCGGGTGAACAGGTCGTGCCCGATGTTCAGGTTGGCCTGCACGGACGGGCCGAAGTCACCGTGCAGGACGCCGGTGATCCAGTTCCAATAGCGTTCCATGACAGGCTGGTTGGCGTGGATGTGCCGGGCGAAGGCGGTCACCGCCGCCTTGCTGGGCACGGGTTGCCGTGAGGTGGCGAAGTTGGCCACCGGGTCGCCCGAGTTGATGACGACCAGGAACACGATGAACGTCGAGATGATCAGGACGGGTATGGAGACGAGGATGCGGCGCACGGTGTAGGCGAGCATGCGGTCTTCTCTCGGAGGCCGGCGGGTCGGGGATGCCGTCCGTGGTCGGGGCCCGGCCCCGGTGTCTCCGGGGCCGGGCTCGACGGGCGTGCCGGTGGAACTGCTTCCTCGGGCGGTGGGGCTACTTCTTCAGGCCCCACTCGCCGGTGTTGTAGGCGGGGCCCACGACCGACGAGTTGTTCCGCATGTTGACGAACCGCGTCTGCACGGCGAGGAACGTCGGCTTCTGGTAGAGCGGCAGGACGTAGGCGTCGTTCACCATGAGCTGGTCGGCCTGGTTGAGGAGCGCCGCGGCCTTCGTCGCGTCGGTCTCACCGATGGCCTGGGAGATCAGGGAGTCGGCCGTCTTGTTGCTGTACCCGCCGTAGTTGCCGCCACCGCCGGTGAACCAGTTCTGCTGGGCACCGCTGCTCGGGAACGGCGGTGCGACCCAGGCGAAGACGATGATGTCGTACTGGTGCCCGGCGAGGACCGTGCCGAGGTCGGCGGCGCCGATCGGCTTGATGGTGATCTTGATGCCGAGGCTCGCCAGGTTGCTCTGCAGGATCTGGCACTCGCTCTGCCGGATCTGGTTGCCGGTGGTGTAGCGGCAGTTGAAGGGTCCGACGGCTTTGCCGTCCGGCGTCTTCAACGCCGTACCCACACCGGTGAACTTGGCATCCGTGAGGTACTTCTTCGCCTTGGTCAGGTCACCCGACCCCTGGCCGGTACCGGTGACCACGTCCTTGTAACCGGCCTGCCCGGGAACGAAGTTGTGGTTGCCGAGCGGCTTCACGGCCGGATCGAACTGGCCGACCGTCTTGGCGATGATGTCCTTGATGTTGATCGCCGTGAACATCGCCTGGCGCAGCGCCAGATACTTGCCGATCACCGGGTCGTGCAGGTTGAGGTCGAAGTGCTCCCAGGTCAGCCCGCTGCCGATGTTGTAAGTGATGCCGGGAATGTCCTTGACCTGGTTGACGAGGTCCACCTCGGGCTGCGGATAGATGCCCTGGACCTCGTTGTTCTTCAGGGCCGTCGGCTCCTGGGTGGCGTCCGAGATCACCTTGAAGATCAGCCGCTGGAGGGTCGCCTTCTTCGTGCCGTACCACTTGGGGTCGGGCACATAGGTGGCGTGGTCGTTGTCGACCCACTGCTGCATCTTGTAGGCGCCCGCGGTCGGGTACTTGGTGGGCGGCGTCTTCAGGAAGTACTGCCAGGCCTGCGCCATCTGAGTGGCCGTCATGGCGGCGGCGTCACCGGCCTTGGCACCGGAGACCTTCTCGGCGGTGTGGGCCGGGTAGAGCGGATAACCCGAGCCGAACAGCGACTTCCAGTCGGAGTACGGCTTGGTCATCACCATGGTGAAGGTCTTGCCGCCGTCGGACGGGGTGAGGGACTTGATCCGGTCGTAGCCCGCGGTGCTCTGCGGCAGACAGCCGTGGGTCTGCGTGGAGTCGCTGGCGGGCGGCGGCGGGCAGTCCTTGCCGTTGTTGGTGCGCCAGTAGTAGATGAAGTCGTCGGCGGTGATGGGCGTGCCGTCGTTCCACGCCGCCTTCGGATTGATCTTGTAGACGATGGTCTGCGGGCTGACGCTGGTCTGCGTCGCCGAGGTCACCAGGTTGGTGTTGAGGGCGACGGTGAAGTCGGGCTGGGGTACGAACACCTGCGGCAGGACGACCTCCAGGGCCTCCCCGTTCTCGAAGGTGTTGCCGTTGACGTCCTGGACGTTCCACTGCTGGATGTTCTTCTCCAGCACATAGGTGAACGTTCCGCCGGACTTGGTGGCGGCCGAGTTGCAGGTGTTGGCCTTGCCCACGGTGTTGCAGGACGTGAGTCCGGCCGAGCTGCCCTTGTTGGAGCCGCCGCCCCCGCCGCCGCTGCTGCAGGCGGAGAGCACCAGGGTGAGCCCGGCGGCGAGGGTGAGGGCCCGGGTGAGGGCCGAGGATGGCGCGCGCATGTTCCTCTCCTTCGACCGGCGAAAGGTCCGGTCCCGTCAAGGCGGCCGGCGGCCGCGAGAGAACTGAGCTGCGCAAAGACGTTAGAGGTCCGATGTACCTTCTTCACGTTCTTGTTCATACCGGGAAGGCGACAATTCGCCCTCGCTTTGTTATCGGAATGACCCGCACCCCGCAAAATCGCCAGGTCGCGTCCCCGAAAAGGCAAAGTCCCCTCCAACATCGTTGATCAGACCGCAAATTGACGTGCCGTCAGCCAACCGGTACGCCCGCCTCCAGATACAGCGCGGCCCCGCGCTCGCGGGCCCGCAGCGCCCAGCGCAACCGCTCGTAGCGGACCGGCGGCAACAGGTCGGCGGCCTCCTGTTCGGTGGCGAAGCACCAGCCGCGCAACTCCGGTCCTGGCAGCAGCAGTCGATCGGCCTCGGCCGCCTCCAGCCGGCCCCCGTCGAAGAGGAGGCGCAGACCGCCGTAGCCGGGTGGCACGGGCGGTTCCCAGTCCACGACTAGCAGTCGGGGTACGTCGTCGAGGACGATGCCGGTCTCCTCGGTGACCTCGCGCATGCCGGCCCGGGCGGGTGCCTCGCCGGGTTCGACGACGCCGCCGGGGAACTCCCAGCCGGCCTTGTAGGTGGGGTCGACGAGCAGGACCCGGTCCTGCTCGTCGAAGAGCAGCACACCGGCCGCGAGGGTCTCGGAGGTGGGCTCCGGGGTCTGCACGATGTCGCAGACGGGCACGGTGCCGCTGCCGACGGCCTCGGCGATCCGGGCGGCCGTCTCGTACGGGGTGAGCGCGCTGGTGTCGACGAGGTGCGCGTCGGCGGTGAGCCAGGAGGCGAGCGCGGCGCGGTACGGCTCGATGTGGTCGTACGCCCACTGCCGCATCCGGATCTCGCCGTCGGGGAGGTCCGGTGGGACCTCCCGGCCTGCTATTCGCTCGCGCAGGATCGTTTCCGCCGGAGCCAGGAGGACATGCCGGACCGTGACCCGGCGGGCCGCGAGGCCGCCGAAGATCTCGTCGCGGTACTCCTGGCGCAGCAGGGTCATCGGGACGACGAGGGTCCCGCCGAGCTCCGCGAGCATGGCGGCGGCCGTGTCGATCACGAGCCGTCGCCAGATCGGCAGGTCCTGGAAGTCGCCGACCTCCGCGAGGTGCTTGGGCGGGAGCAGGTTCGGGAGTGCTCCGCCGATGATCTCGGGGTCGAAGAACGTGCTGTTCGGGATCAGGTCGATCAGTTCCCGTGCGGTGGTGGACTTTCCTGCACCGAACGCGCCGTTGATCCAGACGATCACGGACAGTTCCCCCTCTTCTATTGGCCCCCTGTGGCTTGCCCGTTCCACCCTGCCACGGAAACCAGCCCCAGGTGAGAGGGCACATACGACGGCGCCGGTGCCCCCTCCGACGAGGCACCGGCGCCGCACGCTTCCGACGGGTATCAGCTGTTCTGTCCCAGGGCACCCTCGTCGACGGCGAAGCTGCCGTCGCTGACGAGGTGATCCATGGCGCCCACGGTGTCCTTGACGTTCAGATCACCGAGTACGTCGTGGTCGTGGGAGTGCGACGGAGTGATCGCGGCGACGACGAAACCGGTGGCGAGGGAGGCGATGGCCAGCATGCTGCGCTTCTTCATGCCCCGTTCAACTGACGAAGCGCGCCGGGGTCACGCCCGAACGGCCCGCGGGGTGGAAGCCGCCCCGTCCCGCGCCCGTCGCAGGAGGTCCACGGCCGCCTCGGGCCACTGCGGATGGTCGAAGGTGAACCCTTCCGCCAGCAGCCGTCCCGGGACGACCCGTCGGCTCTTCAGCAGGAGTTCGGTGTCCGAGCGCAGCGCGAACGCGCCCAGCTCCGCCATCCACTTCGTGGCGGGCAGACCCACCGGGACACCCCGGGCGGCGCGCAGGACGCGCATGAAGGCGCGCTGCGGCAGCGGAACGGGGGCGGCGAGGTTCACCGGCCCGGCGATGTCGTCCCGGTCGAGCAGGAACTCGACCGCGCGGACGAAGTCCTCGTCGTGGATCCAGGAGACGTACTGGGCGCCGCCCGCGACCGGACCGCCGAGGCCCAGCCGGGCCAGCCCGAGCAGGACGTCGAAGACGCCGCCGCGGTCGGGGCTCATCACCATGGCGGCACGCAGCGCCACCTTGCGGGTGCGCGGGGTCTCGGCGCGCTCCTGCGCGCGCTCCCAGGCCTTGGCGATCTCGACGCTGTACGACCAGTAGTCGGGTACGTCGGGTTCGGCGCCGCCGAGCACGCCGGTGGCCTCGTCGTTGGGGGCGTCGTAGCGGTGGGCGTAGACGGTGGCGGTGCTCATCTGCAGCCAGACGCGCGGTGGACTCGCCGCGGCGGCGACGGCCTCGCCGACGACCCGGGTGGAGTGCACGCGCGAGTCCATCATGGCCTTCAGGTTGGCGGGGGTGTAGCGGCAACTGACGCTGCGGCCCGCCAGGTTGAGCACGGCGTCGCTGCCGTCGATCTCGCGGGCCCAGGAGCCCAGGTGCTCGCCGTCCCACCACACCTCGCGGTCGCGTGTCGGCCGCCTGGTCAGGATGACGACCTCGTGACCGGCCGCGCTCAGGGCGCGGTCCAGGACCGCGCCCACCTGTCCGGTACCACCGGGAATGACGATCTTCACCGGGCTCCCCCTTCTGTTCGGAGTGAGCCTAACGCAGAAAGTTGAACGTGTTCAAAACCCATTCAGCGAAATATCGAACAACCAATACGCAACCCTTCCAACAGAGTCCGACACGTCCTAACGTAATCGCGCACATGACATGCACAGGAAGTGATCCCATCTTTCGCGAGTCCGGAGGAACGTAACGATGCGTCAACCTCACACCCGCACGACCCGCCGAAGAGTGGTCGGAGTGCTCGCCGCAGGGCTGTTGTGCACGGCGGGTCTCGCCGCGCCCGCCGTCGCCGCCCCCGCGCAGACCCCCGCCTCCCCCGCCCTGGCCGACGGCCAGGCGCTCACCCCGCCCATGGGCTTCAACAACTGGAACTCGACCAACTGCCGTGCCGAGTTCAACGAGTCCATGGTCGAGGGAATCGCGGACATCTTCGTCAACAAGGGCCTCAAGGCGGCCGGTTACCAGTACGTCAACCTCGACGACTGCTGGGCCCTGCCGTCCCGCGACGCCGACGGCAAGCTCGTCCCCGACCCGGTCCGCTTCCCGCACGGGATCAAGGCCGTCGCGGACTACGTGCACTCCAAGGGGCTCAAGCTCGGCATCTACACCAGCGCCGGCACGAAGACGTGCAACGACGCCGGATTCCCGGGTGGCCTGGGCCACGAGTACAGCGACGCACAGCAGTTCGCCGACTGGGGCGTGGACTATCTCAAGTACGACAACTGCAACAACCAAGGCGTGGACGCCAAGTTGCGCTACAACACCATGCGCGACGCGCTGAAGGCGACCGGCCGGCCCATTGTCTTCAGCATCTGCGAGTGGGGCGAGAACAAGCCCTGGGAGTGGGCCTCGGACGTCGGACATCTGTGGCGCACGACCGGTGACATCAGCGACAACTGGGGCTCGATGCTGTCGATCCTCAAGCAGAACCTGCCGCTCGCGCAGTACGCAGGACCCGGGCACTGGAACGACCCCGACATGCTGGAGGTCGGCAACGGCGGCATGACGGACACCGAGTACCGCTCGCACTTCTCCATGTGGTCGATCATGGCCGCACCGCTCCTCATCGGTTCGGACCTGCGCACCGCGACCCCCGCGACCTTCGACATCCTCGACAACAAGGAGGTCATCGCGGTCGACCAGGACCCGCTGGGCAAGCAGGGAAACGTTGTCACGTCCGAGGGCGGACGCTGGGTCGTCGCCAAGGAGATGCAGGACGGCAGCCGTACGGTCGCGCTGTTCAACGAATCTGCCGGTGCCCAGCGCATCGCCACCACCGCGGCAGCCGTCGGCCTCCCCGGCGCCCGCGCCTACACCCTGCGCGATCTGTGGCAGCACAAGAGCTACAACACCGCGGGCGCGATCTCCGCGACCGTCCCGGCCCACGGCACGGTCCTCGTACGGGTCTCCGCCGACCGGAACTGGGTGAAGAACCCGCCCGCCGTCGAACTCGGCCTGGACAGCGACCCGTTGGTCCAAGCAGCGACCCCGACCCCGCTCACGACGACGGTCACCGACCTGGGCCGCACGACCGCCGAGCAGGTCTCCGTGAGCCTGACCGGGCCCGCGGGCTGGAAGGTGCGGGCCAAGTCGTCGACGACCGCGAAGGCCGTACGGACGGGCCGGGCGCTGCGCACGAAGTGGACGGTCACCGCTCCCGCGGGGACGCCGACGGGGCCGTACGACCTGACGCTCAAGGCGAGTTACCGCTCGCCGAGCGGTACGCGCGTCACCGACACCCTGCCGTTCACCGCGTCCGTGGTGGTCGCTCCCCCTGCGGGGACCTCTTACCTCGGTGACCTTCCCTGGATGTCAACGGCCAATGGATGGGGGCCCGTTGAGCGCAACACCAGCAACGGGGAGAGTGCCGCGGGGGACGGCCATCCGATCACCCTCGGCGGAGTGGTGTACGCCAAGGGACTCGGTGTGCACGCCGAGAGCGAGGTCGACTACTACGCCGGGAAGGCGTGCGAGAAGGTCACCGCGGACGTCGGTGTGGACGACGAGAAGGGCGCCAACGGGACCGTCGCCTTCGAGATCTGGGCGGACGGCACGAAGGTCGCCTCGACCGGCGTCCTCACCAACGCGATGCCCGCCCAGCCGATCACGGCGGACGTGACCGGCGCCCAGGTGGTCCGACTCGTCGTCACCGACGGCGGTGACGGGATCGACTCGGACCACGCGGACTGGGCGGACGCTCAACTCACGTGCTGAGCAACGCCGAACAAGGCGGAACCCACGTGCCGAACCGGTGCGTAGGCCGCTGAACGAACGTTTCGGCCGCTCGGTTGCTCACACCCCGGCCGAGGTCGTGCTCGCCTGCCCGGCGAGCGCGGCCGCGGCCGCTCCCACCAGCCCGGCGTCCGTGCCCATCTGAGCCGGCGTCACCTTCAGCCGCTGCACGAAGGACAGCGTCGCGTAGTCGCTCAGCGCCTTGCGCAGCGGCGTGAACAGCACGTCGCCCGCCTTGCCGACGCCCCCGCCGATCACGGCGATGTCGATCTCGACGAGGGTCGCGGTGGCCGCGATACCGGCGGCGAGGGCCTGCGCGGCCCGCTCGAAGGAGGCCACGGCGATCGGGTCACCGGCACGGGCGGCGGCGGCAACGGCCGCGGCCGAGGCGTCGCCGTCGGGGCCCGGCCGCCAGCCGCCCTCGACCGCCCGCCGGGCGATGTTGGGACCACTGGCGATCCGCTCGACGCAGCCGCGCGAACCACACGGACAGGCGTCGCCGTCCAGGTCCACGCTGATGTGGCCGATGTGGCCCGCGTTGCCGGTCGGCCCGGGATGCAACTGCCCGTTGAGGACGAGGCCGCCCCCGACTCCCGTGGAGACGACCATGCACAGCGCGTTGGCGTGCCCGCGCGCGGCGCCCTGCCAGTGCTCGGCCGCCGTGATCGCCACGCCGTCGCCGATCAGCTCGACGGGCAGGTCACCGGCCGCCGCACGCACCCGCTCGACCAGCGGAAAGTCGCGCCAGCCGGGCACGTTGACCGGGCTCACGGTGCCGGCGGAGGCGTCCACGGGACCCGCGCTGCCGATGCCGAGGGCGCTCGCGCGGGACCACGAGGACGATGCGGTGAGCTCCGCGAGCACCTCCTCCACGGCTCGCATCACGGTGTCGCCGTCGTCCTGCGAGGGCGTCGGGCGCTGTGCTCGCACCAGGATCTTGCCGTGGCCGTCCACCAGCGCCCCGGCGATCTTGGTGCCGCCGATGTCGAGCGCGGCCACGAGGTCGGTGTGCATCAGTGTCAGATCTCCCCGTCAAACATGAGAACCACCAGAAGGTGAGTTGGGCCGGTCTCGCGGTGGGGGCGCAGGCCGTTGATATCGGTGGACAGTCTCTCTCGCATATGACAACGTTGTCCAGGCTCTATGCTCGACGCCACATCCTCATACAAACCCATGGACCTATGCATCCCCCGTGGACGACAGGACAGGACAGCGCATCGTGCCAGAGACCGCCCGCCGCCCCGAGAACCGCTACGGCAACCGTCCGACCATGAAGGACGTCGCCGCCCGCGCCGGTGTCGGCCTGAAAACGGTGTCGCGTGTGGTCAACGGCGAGCCGGGCGTCACCCCGGACACCGAGCGCCGCGTCCAGGAGGCCATCGACGCCCTCGGCTTCCGCCGCAACGACAGCGCCCGCGTCCTGCGCAAGGGCCGCACGGCCAGCATCGGCCTCGTCCTGGAGGACCTCGCGGACCCGTTCTACGGCCCGCTCAGCCGCGCCGTCGAAGAGGTCGCCCGCGCCCATGGTGCCCTGCTCATCAACGGCTCCAGCGCCGAAGACCCGGACCGCGAGCAGGAGTTGGTGCTCGCGCTGTGCGCCCGGCGCGTGGACGGGCTGGTGGTGATCCCGGCCGGGGACGACCACCGCTACCTGGAGCCGGAGATCAAGGCGGGTGTGGCGACCGTGTTCGTGGACCGTCCGGCCGGGAAGATCGACGCGGATGTCGTCCTGTCCGACAGCTACGGCGGCGCACGCGACGGCGTCACCCACCTGATCTCCCACGGCCACCGCCGCATCGGCTTCATCGGCGACATGCCCCGCATCCACACGGCCGCCGAGCGACTGCGCGGGTACCGGGCCGCCATGGAGGACGCGGGCATAGCGGTCGAGGACGCCTGGATGTCCCTCGGTGTGACGGACCCCGTCCGGGTGCGCCGGGCGGCCGAGGAGATGCTGACCGGCCCCTCCCCCGTCACCGCGATCTTCGCCGGCAACAACCGTGTGACGGTCACCGTCGTCCGGGTCCTCGCCGAACAGTCCCGCCGGATCGCCCTCGTCGGCTTCGACGACTTCGAACTCGCCGACCTGCTCCAGCCGGGCGTGACCGTCGTCGCCCAGGACGCGGCGACCCTCGGCCGTACGGCCGCCGACCGTCTCTTCCGCCAGCTGGACGGCACGCTGATCGCTCCGGAGCGGATCGAGCTGCCGACCCGGTTGATCACCCGGGGCTCGGGCGAGCTGCCGCCGACGGACTGAGCGCCGCGTGAACGACCGGGTGGATGACCACGTGGACCGTACGCTGGAGGCACTGGGGCTGGCTCGGGCGCCGCGCGAGTATCCCCTCACCTACCCGGGTGCGTGGCCCTACACGTCCGGACTCCTCGTCGGAGACCGGCTGTTGCCCCTCGACGACCACGTCACGTACGAGAACCGCACCCCGGTACTCGCCATCGGCTCCAACGCCTGCCCCGGCCAACTGCGCCACAAGATGGCCGAGTTCGGGATCACGTCCCCCGTCCCGATGCTGAAGACACGCGTCACGGGTATCGATGTCGGCGTCTCCGCGCATGTGAGCCGCGTGGGGTACGTGTCGGCGTCCCCCGTCAAGGCACCGGGGGTCGTACGGGAGTTGTTCATGACGTGGTTCGACGCGCGACAGCTCGCGGTGGTGGACGCGAGCGAGGGGGCGTACGACCGGATGTGGTTGGTCGGGCCCGAGTTCCGTTTGGAGCCGGACTCCGGGACGTTGCTGCGAGGCGCGTACGTCTACGTCAACCGGCATGGCGTCCTGCACGACGGCACGGGCGTGCCGCGTCGACACCCGGGCGAGCGGGCGCTGCTCACCGAACTGCTGGGTAGCTCGGCGGCGTTGAGGGCGCTGTTCGGGCGAACACCGGAGGAGTTCTGCGAACGGGCGCGCGGGGACCGGGAGTTGTGCGAGCGGGGTACGAGGCTGTTCCGGGAGGAGGGGCTGGTGACGGCGTCGGGCCTGGAACGGTGAGCGACGATTGCGCGCGCCTCGTGCACGTCGTTGGCATTGCGTTCGTGAGGTCGCGTCGGCGGGGCCGAGGGGGAGCCCCGGCCGCCTCCATCGGCTCGTCGGTCTGCTGGAGCGCGATGTAGTCGGCTGTGCCCACGGTCACGGCGCTCAGCGCCTCGGACGGCTCACCACCGGGGGCGCAGAGGTCCGGCCGGCAAGTCGAAGCGCAGGGTCTGTCCGGTGCCCTGGACACCACGATGGTGCCCTGCTTCTGCCGATCCGCGTCTGCGGATGGGACGTTGTCCACCACCGTCACCTCGTGCGAGCGACTCCGGGAATTCCGACAGTTCCGGGAGAGAGACTTCAACAGACCGGGAGGCCCGGCACCGGCTCGTCGTTGTCCCCGCCCTTGAGGTAGACGTCGCTGACATAGACGTTGGTGTTGCCGCTGTCGTCGTCCGTCTTCGCCCACCAGGTGTTGGTCCACTGACCGTACGTCTCGCGGCGGCCCAGGTTCTCTTGGCAGAAGAAGTAGTTGGTACCCGCGCCGAGGACACCGACTTCGGTGCCGGACGCTGTGTAGGACTTGGCGCTGCGCCACACCTGGCAGTTGTACTTGCCGCCGCCGATGGACTGGCAGGCCGGTGCCGGGCTGGGCGAGCTGGAGCTGCCCGTCGAACCGCCGTTGCCCGAACCGCCGTTGGCGCCACCGGCCGTGCTGCCGCTCGTGGGCTTGGTCGGGGAAGAGGTGGAGCCCCGGTCCGAGGGCGTGGGTTCGCTGTTCCCGCCCGGCGTCCCGGCCGGGGCCGGAGTCTTCTCCTCGCCCTGGCCCGTGGGTTTGGGACCGTCCGAGTGACCGGCGTCGGTGCGCCCGGTGGGCGAGGAGACGGCACCGGCCGGAGCGGACGCCACCGAGGGCCGGGTGGCGGCCTCGTTGTCGTGCGCGTTGTGCAGGGCATAGGCGACTCCGGCGCCGACGAGGACGACGGCGCCGGCCACGGCGGCGATCAGGACGCGCGCCCTTCGGCGGGACGGAGTGGCGGGACCGGTAGGGGCGTACGTGTGCGGTACGGGTGCGAGAGGCGGGCCGAAGCCCTGGGGTACGGCTGGGGAAGGGGCCGTGGAACCAGGCCCCTGCGCGTCCGCCGCGGACCACGGCGCGGAGTTCGCTGCGTGCACGGCCGCCCTGGGCTGTCCTGGAGCTCCTGGCCCTTGCTCCCCCGCTGTCTCCGCCCGGTACGCCGACGCCCAAGGATTCCTCGGCGACCCAGGTGCCAGTACATCCTCCGGCCCGGGCCCGTCGGCAGAACCGCTCGTAGCCGCCCGCGCTCCCGACTGCTCGGACGGGCCGCCGCTGTCCGACGCCGCACCACCGAATCCCGGCTCGGCCGAATCGGAGGCCTTCCCCGGTCCGACGCCCTGTCCGTCCGGAGCTCCGGACGCTGCGGATGCGTAGCCCTTCCCGGCCGCGTCTACGGCCCCGGCGCTCTCCTCGGGTGCCGTCGGCTCAACGGCATCCGTACCCGGTTCCCCGGCCCGAGCGGGCTCCGAGGCCTCAAGTCCCGCTCCCCCAGCCTCCGTTGCCTCCTTCGACTCCGGAGCCTCGGCTCCCGTCGCCGCGCTTCCTCCGGGCGGCACCGCGGCAGCCCCGCCCTCCGCCACCCCGTGCGAACCACGCAACGCAGCCGTGGGCGTATCCGTCGCCGGCCCTCTCGCCACCGTCTCCAGCATCCCCCGCGCCCGCTCGGCGTCCGGGCGCAACTCCGGTCGCTTGTCCATCAGTTGGCGCAGGACAGGGCCGAGGAGACCGGCCCTGAGGGGTTCCGGCAGCGGCTCGGAGACGATCGCCGTGAGGGTGGAGTACGTGGACGTACGCCGGAACGGTGAGGCGCCCTCGACCGCCGCGTACAACGTCGCGCCCAGCGCCCAGACGTCGGAGGCCGGGCCGGGGTCGGCGCCCTGGGCGCGCTCAGGGGCCAAGTAGTCCAGGGAGCCGATGAGTTCGCCACTGCGCGTGAGGTGTGTGGCGGAGCCGTCGCCCGGGTCGTCCATGGTCGCTATGCCGAAGTCGGTGAGGACGACGCGGCCCGAACGGTCCAGCAGGATGTTGCCCGGCTTCACATCGCGGTGCAGGACACCGACGGCGTGCGCGGCGGCCAGCGCCTCCATCACTTTCGCGCCGATGCCGGCCGCCTCGCGGGGGCCGATGGGGCCGCGCTCCCCCAGTACGTCGTCCAGGGACGGGCCGTCGATCAACTCCATGACGATCAGCGGGCGTCCGTCGACCTCGGCGATGTCGTGCACGGCGACCACGCCGGGATGGCGGACCCGTGCCGCCGCCCGTGCCTCGCGCTGCATCCGCAGCCGCAGGTCGGCCAGTTCGGGCCCGTAGGAGTCGGTGAAGGTGCGCAGTTCCTTGACGGCGACCTCACGGCCGAGGACCTCGTCGACGGCCCGCCAGACGACGCCCATGCCGCCGCGCCCGAGTCGGGCCACGACGCGATAGCGCCCGGCCAGCAGTCGGCCGACCCCGTCCACGTGTCCGCTCTCCCCCGAAGGCACCGCCGCTCCGTCCCTGTGGCACATCCATGACCGCCGTACAGCCTACGGGGCGGCAGTGACAACAGAACCCGGCGCCAACACCTGTGACAGGTCCGCTACTTGGCGGACGCCGTCAGGTCGCCTCGCCGGGGCGACGCGAAGCCCTCCAGGTCCGTCCGGGTCAGCCCGGTCGCCCCGGCCACCTCGGCGAGGTCGAGCGCGCCGCAGTCCAGGCCGCGCAGCAGATAGCCGCTGAGGGCCTTGGCGGTCGCGGGCTCGTCCATGACGTCGCCGCCGGCGTGGTTGGCGTAGCGGGCGAGGCGGGCGGCGGCCTGCTCGAAGCCCTCGCGGTAGAAGGCGAAGACGGCCGCGTAACGGGTGGGGATGTGAGCGGGGTGCATGTCCCAGCCCTGGTAGTAGGCGCGGGCCAGGGCGCGTCGGGTGAGGCCGTAGTGGAGCCGCCAGGCGTCGTGCACCTTGGCCGTCGGGCCGACCGGCAGCACGTTGGTCGAACCGTCCGACACGCGTACGCCCGTCCCCGCCGCGGCGACCTGCATGATCGCCTTCGCGTGGTCGGCGGCCGGGTGGTCGCTGGCCTGGTAGGCGGCGGAGACGCCGAGGCAGGCGCTGTAGTCGAAGGTGCCGTAGTGCAGGCCGGTGGCGCGGCCCTCGGCGGCCTGGATCATGCGGGCGACGGTGGCGGTGCCGTCGGTGGCGAGGATGGACTGGCTGGTCTCGATCTGGATCTCGAAGCCGATCCGGCCCGGCTCCAGCCCGCGTGCTTTCTCGAAGGCCTCCAGGAGGCGCACCATCGCGGTGACCTGCTCGGCGTACGTGACCTTGGGCAGGGTCAGGACCAGGCCGTCCGGCAGTCCGCCGGCCTCCATGAGTCCGGTCAGGAAGATGTCGAGGGTGCGGATGCCCCGGTCGCGCACCGGCGCCTCCATGCACTTCATCCGGATGCCCATGTACGGCGCCGCCGTGCCCTTCTCGTACGCCTCGGCGATCAGCCGGGCCGCGCGGGCGGCGGCCTCGTCCTCCTCGGCGTCCGGGCGGGGGCCGTAGCCGTCCTCGAAGTCGACGCGCAGGTCCTCGATGGGCTCGCGTTCCAACTTGGCCCGCACGCGCGCGTGGACGGGCTCGGCGAGATCGTCGGAGAGGCCGAGGACGGCGGCGAAGGAGGCGGCGTCGGGGGCGTGCTCGTCGAGGGCGGCGAGGGCCCGGTCGCCCCAGGAGCGGATCGTGTCGGCGGCGAAGACGTCACCGGGGACGTAGACCGTGTGGACGGGCTGGCGGGTGCCGGGGTCGCCGGGGTAGCGGCGCTCCAGTTCGGCGTCGACCGGTGCCAGGGAGGCGCTGATCTCCTCGCTGACCGCGCCCGCGAGGCTCGTCGCCACCTTCTCCTGCTCGCCCTGACCCATCCCACAGCCTCCAGTTTTCCGCTCTACGGAATCAACAATCCGTAGAACGAAGTTATCCATGGAGCTTCCCGCCGGTCAACACCCTGTCCACGCCTGAACCCGGGCGTTCACTGCGACCCCGAGGCCCTCTTCCGCCCAGCGCCTCGCCCCATCATCCTGACTCGCAAGGGGAGGGGTGCACATGTCGACTGTCAGAACGGTGACCCGCCGCGCGGGGCTGACCACGCTGGTGGCGGCCGCCATCGCCCTGCCACTCATCGGAACCGTACGCTCCGCCTCCGCCCGGCACGAGACCCGCCTGCTGGACGTCATGACGTTCAACCTCCGCTACGCCAGCAGCGACGAGCCCAACAGCTGGAAGGTCCGCCGCCCGGTGATGCGCGACCTGCTGCTCCGCGCGGCCCCCGACGTCATCGGCACCCAGGAGGGCCTCTACGGCCAGTTGCAGGACATCAAGCACGACCTCGCGCCGCACTACGACTGGATCGGCGGCGGCCGCAAGGGCGGCAGCCACGACGAGGAGACGGCGATCTTCTACGACACCCGCCGCCTCGCCCCCGTCGAGTACGACCAGTACTGGCTCTCCGACACGCCCGCCGTGATCGGGTCGAACACCTGGGGCGGCGCCCACCCGCGCATCGTCACATGGATCCGCTTCCGCGATCTCGGCGACGGCGGGCGGGAGTTCTACGTCCTCAACACCCACCTGGACAACGCGAGCCAGTACGCGCGCGAGCGCGCCGCCACGCTCATCGCCGAACGGATCGCCCGCCTCGACCGCTCCCTGCCGCTCGTGGTGACCGGCGACTTCAACACCGCCGCGTACACCACCTCGGTCTACTCCACGATGCTGGGCGCGGGCGCCGGCCTGAGGGACACCTGGGACGCGGCGGCGGCGCGCGGGCAGCTCTACGGCAGCTTCCACGGCTACCGCGCACTCGTGCCGGAAGGTCCCCGCATCGACTGGATCCTGGTCTCCCCGGGAGTCACCGTGCGCCGGACGGCCCTCAACACCTTCTCCGAGAACAGCCAGTTCCCGAGCGACCATCTGCCCGTGCAGTCCACCATCACCCTGGGATGAACGAAGGCTCCCGCGACCACATGGGTCACGGGAGCCTCGTACAACCTCAAAGGCATCAGCCCTTGCGGGAGTTGACCTCTTCGGTGAGCTGCGGGACGACGTCGAAGAGGTCGCCGACGACGCCGTAGTCGACGAGGTCGAAGATCGGGGCCTCGGCGTCCTTGTTGACGGCCACGATCGTCTTCGAGGTCTGCATACCGGCGCGGTGCTGGATCGCGCCGGAGATGCCGTTGGCGATGTACAGCTGCGGGGACACGCTCTTGCCGGTCTGGCCGACCTGGTTGGAGTGCGGGTACCAGCCGGCGTCGACGGCGGCACGCGAGGCACCGACGGCCGCGCCGAGGGAGTCGGCGAGAGCCTCGATGATCGCGAAGTTGTCCGCGCCGTTCACGCCACGGCCGCCGGAGACGACGATGGCGGCCTCGGTCAGCTCGGGGCGGCCGGTCGACTCGCGCGGGGTGCGCGCGGTGACCTTGGTGCCGGTGGCCTTGTCCGAGAAGGTGACCGCGAGGGCCTCGACGGTACCGGCGGCGGGGGCGGCCTCCACGGCGGCGCTGTTCGGCTTCACGGTGATGACCGGGGTGCCCTTGGAGACACGGGTCTTGGTGGTGAAGGAGGCGGCGAACACCGACTGCGTGGCCACGGGGCCCTCGTCACCGGCCTCCAGGTCGGTGGCGTCGGTGATGATGCCGGAGCCGATGCGCACCGCGAGGCGGGCGGCGATCTCCTTGCCCTCGGCGGAGGACGGCACCAGGACGGCGGCCGGGGAGACGGCCTCGACGGCGGCCTGCAGGGCGTCCACCTTCGGGACGACGAGGTAGTCGGCGTACTCGGCGGCGTCGTGCGTCAGCACCTTCACCGCGCCGTGCTCGGCGAGCGCGGCGGCGGTGTTCTCGGCACCGGGGCCGAGGGCGACCGCGACGGGCTCGCCGATACGGCGGGCCAGGGTCAGCAGCTCCAGGGTGGGCTTGCGGACGGCGCCGTCCACGTGGTCGACGTAGACGAGAACTTCAGCCATGGGAATGGTCTCCTGCGTGCGTGCGAAGTCTGAGGGGAGGTAAGCGAGTTGGGCCGTGACCCTTGTGGGCCTTAGATGAACTTCTGGCCCGCGAGGAACTCGGCGAGCTGCTTGCCGCCCTCGCCCTCGTCCTTGACGATCGTGCCGGCGGTGCGCGCGGGGCGCTGGGCCGCGGAGTCGACGGCGGTCCAGGCGCCTTCGAGGCCGACCTCGTCGGCGTCGATCTCCAGGTCGGAGAGGTCCCAGGCCTGAACCGGCTTCTTCTTGGCGGCCATGATGCCCTTGAAGGACGGGTAACGCGCCTCGCCCGACTGGTCGGTGACGGACACGACGGCCGGCAGGGAGGCCTCCAGCTGCTCGCTGGCGGTGTCGCCGTCACGGCGGCCCTTGACGACGCCGTCCGCCACGGAGACCTCGGAGAGCAGCGTGACCTGCGGGACGCCCAGGCGTTCGGCCAGCAGGGCGGGGATCACACCGGCGGTGCCGTCGGTGGAGGCCATGCCGGAGACGACCAGGTCGAAGCCGGCCTTCTCGATCGCCTTGGCCAGGACCAGGGAGGTGCCGATGGCGTCGGTGCCGTGCAGATCGTCGTCCTCGACGTGGATCGCCTTGTCGGCGCCCATGGAGAGCGCCTTGCGCAGGGCGTCCTTGGCGTCCTCCGGGCCCACGGTCAGGACGGTGATCTCCACGTCGTCGTCCGAGTTCTCGGAGATCTGCAGCGCCTGCTCGACCGCGTACTCGTCGAGCTCGGAGAGCAGACCGTCCACGTCGTCCCGGTCGACGGTCAGGTCATCGGCGAAGTGCCGGTCGCCAGTGGCGTCGGGCACGTACTTCACAGTGACAACGATCCTCAAGCTCACGCCGGCTCTCCTACTGCATCGTCATTTTCGGCTGCCTACTTCCAGGCAGCATAGGCGCCCTGAACGGCCGTTCCCGGTGGGGGCGACCGGTGCTCCGAGCGAAATATTACTCGCCAGTACGCACTCCTACGCTCCCCCAGGGGGTGCCCGCTAAGCAAGCGCTTTGAACTGTGACCTGTGCAACGCAGCGTAATCGGAACTCGACGCTTCCGCAGGGTGGCCCGTCACCCACGCGGAGTGGTCTCAGTCACGCAGCCCGTTGAAGCGCCCCTGGTGATAGAGGAGCGGGCGGCCGGAGCCCGCGGGGTCACCGAGGACGACCTCGGCCAGCACGACGCGGTGATCCCCCGCGGGCACGCGCGCGACGACCCGGCACACCAGCCAGGCGAGCACACCGTCGAGAACCGGCACGCCCTCGGGACCCTCGCGCCATGCGGTCGGAGCCCCGAACCGGTCGGCGCCGCTGCGGGCGAAGGTGGCGGCCAACTGTTCCTGGTGCTCGCCGAGTATGTGGACGCCGACATGGCCGGCCCCGGATATCGCGGGCCAGCTGGACGCACCGGTGCTGATCCCGAAGGACAGCATCGGGGGCTGCGCGGAGACGGAGCTGAGCGAGGTGGCGGTGAAGCCGACCGGGCCGTTCTCACCGCGCGCGGTGATCACCGCCACACCGGCCGCGTGCTGCCGGAAGACGGAACGCAGCAAGTCGGGAGAGGCGAGCTGAGGGGTACGGGTGCCGAGGTCGGGCGTGGCCGTCATGGACGTGTCCTTCTGGGGAGTGGACGAGCGGGGTCCGTGGCTGCTCAACAGCCCGGACAGCGCGCGCTCGCGGTGCGGGCCAGGTCGACGTGCACCCGCCCGTAGAGAAGGAGTTCCGAAGGCATACGGTCAGGTTGACGATAGGTGGTGCGCGCAGTCAAGTACGTTCCGGCATATGGGAGATGACTCACCGTCGTCGCCACGACCGTCAGACCGCCTCCCCCAGAGCCGCGATGACATCCGCCTTGCGGGGGAGGCCGGTGGCGCGCCGTACAACCCGCCCGTCGGCGTCGAGAACCAGCACGGTGGGGGTCTTCAGGATGTCGAGTTCCCGTACGAGGTCCAGGTGGTCCTCGGCATCGATCTCGATGTGGCTCACGCCCGGGACCATGCCGGCCACCTCGCCGAGCACCCGGCGCGTGGCCCGGCAGGGCGCGCAGAAGGCGCTGGAGAACTGCACCAGGGTGGCCTTCTCGCCGAGATCGCCGCCCAACTCGGCGGCGCCGAGCCGTTTTCCGCCGTCGCGCCCGCGCACGCGTACTCTCCCGCTCCGCCGCCGATGCAGCACTCCGTAGGCGCTCGCCGCCGCGAGCACCACCACGCACACCACGAGTCCGGTCATCCACTGCTCCAGCGTTCACAAGACTGCAAAGATTCCCAGCACTACGAATCGTTTCTGCTGCGGAATCCTTGATTCATGGACATCGATGCGAGAGGGCCGCGTTTCGGGGCGGCCATGACGACCGTAGTACTGGCGGTCGTGCTGATCACCGGCAGCTTCTGGCTGCTGGCCTGGCAGACCCTGGCGTTCGCGCTGGGCGCGGTGGGCGGCGTGGGCCGTTCGCCGTACGGCTGGCTGTTCCGGACGGCCGTACGGCCCCGGATCGGGCCGCCGACCGAGTTCGAGGCACCGGAGCCGCCGCGGTTCGCGCAGGCGGTCGGGCTGGGCTTCGCCGTGGTGGGACTGGTCGGTTTCGGCCTCGGGCCGGACTGGCTGGGGCTCGCGGCGACCGGCGCCGCACTCGCCGCCGCGTTCCTCAATGCCGCGTTCGGGTACTGCCTCGGGTGCGAGATGTACCTGCTCGTGCGCCGGGTGACGGTTCGCGCAGAGTAAAGGAAACTTAAAAGGCCGAGGTGGATCAAGTGATGGACGTGACGAGGATCTCGCCGTTCTGCGGCACGAGGACTGGCCACTCGTCCGTTCTTCGGGCACGATCTGCGCAATGCCGTAAACCTACGGCTGCGTAACTTTCCCGCCCGGAGAACCCCTTCCAGGCAGAGAGAAGGGTCCACCCCGTCCATGGCTGAGCTTGTCTACCGCCCCGTCATCGGTCTCGCCCAAACGCTGTTCAAGGCCTGGGACCTCAAGATCGACTGCAAGGGGTCGGAGAACATTCCGCGCTCGGGCGGCGCCGTGCTGGTCAGCAACCACATCAGCTACCTGGACTTCATCTTCGACGGTCTCGCCGCCCTGCCGCAGAAGCGCCTCGTGCGCTTCATGGCGAAGGAGTCGGTGTTCCGGCACAAGATCTCGGGCCCGCTGATGCGTGGCATGAAGCACATCCCGGTGGACCGCAAGCAGGGCGAGACGGCCTACCAGCACGCGCTGGAGTCGCTGCGGTCCGGCGAGATCGTCGGCGTCTTCCCCGAGGCGACCATCTCCCAGTCCTTCACCCTGAAGAGCTTCAAGTCCGGTGCGGCGCGCATGGCCCAGGAGGCCGGCGTACCGCTGATCCCGATGGCGCTGTGGGGCACCCAGCGCCTGTGGACCAAGGGCCACCCGAAGAACTTCAAGCGCAGCCACACCCCGATCACCATCCGGGTCGGCGAGCCGGTGGAGGCCCCCCAGGACCAGTACGCGGGTGCGATCACCCGGCGTCTGCGCGAGCGCATCCAGGAACTCCTGGAGGCCGCCCAGCGCGCCTATCCGGTGCGCCCGAACGGCCCGGACGACACCTGGTGGATGCCGGCCCATCTCGGCGGCACGGCACCGACCCCCGAAGAGGTCAAGGCGGCCGAGGCTCGCTGAATCGTCACGCCGGGGCGTGGACGGTGATCCGCGCCCCGGGGCTGAACTTCTCCAGCAGTTCGGCCAGTTCGGCACCCGCACGCTCGACCTCGGCGACCGGCATCGGCGCCAGACTCTCCAACAGGAAGACGGCGGCGGTCGTTTCCTCCGTGAGCCTCGTCCGCGGCCCCTGCCGCCAGTTCCAGCGGCGGCACGTGACACCGACCGCGTCACACCACACGACCTCACCCGCGTCGGGGTGTTCGACGACCTCCTCGCCGCCCGCGACGGTCACGAAGTCCTCGTCCCCGGTGGCCCGTACGAGGGTCATCCCGCCCTGGATGCGGTCGGTATCCTCACCGCCCACGGGGATCAAGTGGGCGACGCTGACGGCGTTGTAGAGATCGACCAGCAGATTGATCCGGGGCAGTCCGGCGTCCGTGAGCGCCCTCTTGGCCAGCGCCTCCGCCGAGTTGCGGGTGCGCGACGGCTTCGATCCGAACGCCGTGTACGTCTCGCGCCAGGCCACCATGTGCGGGTCCTCGTGCGGGGCGCGACCGTCCAGTCGTACGGCCAGGCGGCGGCCCGCGTCGTCGAGGAGCGCCGAACTCGCGTCGGTGCTCGGCCCGTTGACCAGTCCGTGCGCCTCGATCACGACATGGGTGAACCCGGGGGCGAGGGCACGGACTTCGTCGGACACGGTCAGGGTGAGGGTCATGGTCTGCCTCAGAGTGCGGTCGGGAGTGTCTGCCACAGGTGCGGCCGGTCCGGGGCGGCCTTGAGGGCGCTCAGCACGACCGGGTGCGGTTCAGCGTACAGGTCTGGATAGTCCAGCTCATTGAACTCGGGGTCGGGCACAAAGGCCAACTGCTCGCCGTCGAGCGAGAACTGCGCGTCCACGCCCGGCTTGTTGCCGCGCGGATCCTGCCGGTGCCAGGCCCCGTTGAACCGCACGGCGACCAGCCCGTGGACCACGTCGAACTTCTGGTAGCAGAGCGCCGTGGGGATGTCCTCGGCCCGCAGCAGCGCGGCCAGCGCGTGCGCCTTGGCGTAGCAGACGCCGGTGCCCTGTTCCAGGACGTCGGAGGCCCGCCAGGTGACACGCGGGTCACCGGAGTCCTGCGAGTGGGGAATGGTGTCGCGGACGAACTCGAACGCCAGCCGCGCATAGCCATACGAGTCCGCGGCACTCCTGGCGAGACGCGCGGCCGTCTCCCGTACGAGGGGATGGTCGTGGTCGATGACCTCGTCGGCGGCCAAGTAGGCGGACAGGTCGGGGGTGTTCTGGATCAGCTCCATGCCTGCAGAGCATAGGAAAGCGATCACCCGAGAGTCAATTACTTTTCAGGTGACCGCATACCTATGCACACTCTGTCGCTAGTGCGCCATCTCCTCCTTGAGCGCCGCCACGAACGCGTCCACGTCGTCCTCGGTCGTGTCGAAGCCGCACATCCAGCGGACGTCGCCGGCGGCCTCGTTCCAGAAGTAGAAGCGGAAGCGCTGCTGCAGGCGCTCGCTCACGTCGTGCGGGAGGCGGGCGAACACGCCGTTGGCCTGCACCGGGTAAAGGATCTCGACACCGTGCACCGCGCGCACGCCCTCGGCGAGGCGCTGGGCCATCTCGTTGGCGTGGCGGGCGTTGCGCAGCCACAGGTCCTTGGCGAGCAGCGCCTCCAACTGCACCGAAACGAAGCGCATCTTGGAGGCGAGCTGCATGGACAGCTTGCGCAGGTGCTTCATGTGGCTGACGGCGTCCTGGTTGATCACGACGACCGCCTCGCCGAAGATCGCGCCGTTCTTCGTCCCGCCCAGGGACAGGATGTCGACGCCGACCGCGTTGGTGAACGTCCGCATGGGGACGTCAAGTGAGGCCGCCGCGTTGGCTATCCGGGAGCCGTCGAGGTGGACCTTCATGCCGCGTGCGTGGGCGTGGTCGCAGATCGCACGGATCTCGTCGGGCGTGTAGAGCGTGCCGAGTTCGGTGCTCTGGGTGATCGAGACGACCTGCGGCATCGCGCGGTGCTCGTCGTCCCAGCCGAAGGCCTGCTTGTCGATCAGTTCGGGTGTGAGCTTGCCGTCGGGGGTGGGCACGGTGAGCAGCTTGAGGCCGCCCATGCGTTCGGGGGCGCCGCCCTCGTCGACGTTGATGTGGGCGCTCTCGGCGCAGATCACCGCGCCCCAGCGGTCGGTGACCGCCTGGAGTGCGACGACGTTCGCGCCGGTGCCGTTGAAGACCGGGAAGGCCTCCGCCGTGGCGCCGAAGTGGCTGCGGATGATGCCCTGGAGGTTCTCCGTGTAGTCGTCCTCGCCGTACGCGACCTGGTGGCCGCCGTTGGCCAGGGCCAGGGCGGCGAGCACCTCGGGGTGGGCGCCGGCGTAGTTGTCGCTGGCGAAGCCGCGGATCTCCGGGTCGTGGTGGCGACGGGCGTCGGTCTTCGGAGGGTTCACGGCTTCTCGGTCAGCCACAGACGGTTTCCGTTCACTTCGGTGGCGGGCTTGTCCCAGACGCCGGCGATGGCCTCGGCGAGGTCCTTGACGTCGGTGAAGCCCGCGAACTTCGCGTTGGGGCGTTCGGCGCGCATCGCGTCGTGCACCAGTGCCTTCACCACCATGATGGCGGCGGCGGAGCTGGGCCCGTCCGCGCCGCCCGCCTTGCGGTAGCCGTCGGCCATCGCGAGGGTCCAGGCCTCGGCGGCGGCCTTGGAGGCGGAGTACGCCGCGTTGCCCGCGGTGGGCTTGCTGGCGCCGGCCGCGCTGATCAGGAGATAGCGCCCGCGGTCACTGCGCTCCAGGCCGTCGTAGAAGGCCAGGGAGGTGTGCTGGACCGTGCGGATGAGGAGTTTCTCCAGCAGGTCCCAGTCGGCGAGGTCGGTCTCGGTGAAGGACGCGCTGCCGCGCCAGCCGCCGACGAGGTGGACCAGGCCGTCGACGCGGCCGAAGTCCTTCTCGATGTGCTCGGCCCAGTCGCGGGTCGCCTGCGGGTCGAGCAGGTCGACCGTGTCGCCGACGACGGTGGCGCCGCCGTGCGCGTAGCGGGCCGCGTCCACGGCCTCCGCCAGGCGTTCGGGATGTGCGTCCGCCCCGACGACGGTCGCGCCCGCCTCGGCCAGCCGCAGCAGCACGGCACGGCCCGCGGGCCCGCCTGCTCCGGCCACCGCGATCACCGCGCCGTTGAGCGCCCCGTTCCCCATGGTCCTCGCCTCCTGAGCCACTTTCGTCGTGCGGTCGCTCACGCGGCGATCCGCTCTGCACTCTCCGCGGTGATGCCCTTGGTCGAGGCGATCACGTTCTTCAGCTTCTTGGAGAGGGCCTCATAGAACATGCTCAGCGGAAACTCGTCCGGAAGCACGTCATCCACGAGTTTCCGCGGCGGCTGTGTCAGGTCCAGGGCGTCCGGGCCCTTGGCCCAGCGGGAGCCCGGGTGCGGGGCGAGATACGTCGCGACCAGCTCGTAGGCCTTGAACCAGTGGACCAGCTTGGGGCGGTCGATGCCCGCGCGGTAGAGGTCCTCGATCTCGGCGCACAGCTGGTTGGTGACCTCGGGGGCGCGCTGCCAGTCGATGTGCAGCTTGTTGTCGGTCCAGCGGACGACGTCGTGCTTGTGCAGGTAGGCGAAGAGGAGCTGGCCGCCGAGACCGTCGTAGTTGCGCACGCGCTCGCCGGTGACCGGGAAGCGGAACATGCGGTCGCAGAGGACCGCGTACTGCACGTCACGGGCCTGCGGGACGCCGTCGGCCTCCAGCTTCACGGCCTCCTTGAAGGCGGTGAGGTCGCAGCGCAGCTCCTCCAGGCCGTACATCCAGAACGGCTGGCGCTGCTTGATCATGAACGGGTCGAAGGGCAGGTCGCCGTGGCTGTGGGTGCGGTCGTGGACCATGTCCCACAGGACGAAGGCCTCCTCGCAGCGCTTCTGGTCGTCGACCATCGTGGCGATGTCCTCGGGCAGTCGCATGCCCAGGATGTCGACGGCGGCCTCGGTGACCCGGCGGAAGCGGGCGGCCTCGCGGTCGCAGAAGATGCCACCCCAGGAGAACCGTTCCGGCGCCTGGCGTACGGCGATGGTCTCCGGGAAGAGCACGGCCGAGTTGGTGTCGTAGCCGGACGTGAAGTCCTCGAAGGTGATGCCGCAGAACAGCGGGTTGTCGTAGCGGGTCGCCTCCAGCTCGGCCAGCCATTCGGGCCAGACCATGCGCAGGACGACCGCTTCGAGGTTGCGGTCCGGGTTGCCGTTCTGCGTGTACATGGGGAAGACGACCAGGTGCTGGAGTCCGTCCCGGCGGTTCGCGGCGGGCTGGAAGGCCAGCAGTGAGTCGAGGAAGTCGGGCACCTGGAAGCCGCCGTCGGCCCAGCGGCGCAGGTCCGCGGCCAGGGCCTCGTGGTAGGCGCGGTCGTGCGGAAGCAGCGGGGACAGCTCCGCCACGGCCGCCACGACACTGCGTACGGCGCTCTCCGCGGTCGTACGGTCCGGCGCGCCCTCCGCCTCGAAATCGATCGATCCGTCCTTGGCCTGCCATGGCCGGATCCGCTCCACGGCATCCTTGAGCACGGGCCATGCCGGATGCTCCACCACCCCGACCACGGGAGGAACCCGCTCCTCCGAACCCACCTGCACAAGAATTTCCGTCATGCCTCACCCTCCACAGGAGAACCGCGCGTCAGGAAACCGTATACATACGTGCTTTCTCCCAGCAAGGGGACCCTCGGGAAATTATCCTGCCGACCCCTCCCTGTGACCGAACTTTTTCCTGCCGGAAACCATGACGGCCGCCGATACGGGCATCGCGCGGTTACCCGGGGTCCGGAGCGGTGAAACCGGCCACCGGTCAATCCCCCGGGGACTCGCCCACCTGCGGGTGACCGCCCCGACCGGCGCCGCGCAGGCCGGCCGCTCCCGTCACCCCCAATCCCCCGTGTACGCACGGGTACATCGCCGGGCCCGGCCGTTAGGCTGCGGCTCTGCCGCGTGGACGCCGGTGTCCGGCCGCGCCACGCTCGCGTTCCCCCACTCTCGGCTTCGCTCGAGCGGGGGGACCCCCAGCCGCCGTCGACGGAAGCGAGTTGAACCTTGAACTTCCTTACCATCGGTCACCGCGGAGTCATGGGTCTCGAACCCGAGAACACTCTCCGTTCCTTCGTCGCCGCCGAGCAGGCCGGCCTCGATGTCATCGAACTCGATCTGCATCTGAGCAAGGACGGTGCCCTCGTCGTCATGCACGACGCCGACGTGGACCGTACGACCGACGGGACCGGTCCGATCGCCGAGCGGACCCTCGGCGAACTGCGCACCCTGGACGCGGGCCGCGGCGAGCGTGTCCCCACCTTCGAGGAGGTGCTGGACGCCGTCGGGTCACCGCTCCAGGCCGAGATCAAGGACCTGGCGGCGGCCCGGGCACTGGCCGAGGTCATGCACCGGCGGGAACTGGTGGGGCGGGTCGAGGTGTCCTCGTTCCACGACGAGGCGATCACCGAGATCGCCCGTCTGGTACCCGGCGTACGGACCGCGCTGATCGCGAGCCGCTTCGGTCCCGACGTGGTGGAGCGCGCCACCGAGGCCGGTGCCGAAACGGTCTGCCTCAACATCCGCAGGCTGACCCTGGAGGTCGTCGAAGCGGCCCGCAAGGCGGACCTGAAGATCATCGGCTGGGTGGTGAACACACAGGACCAGCTGCGGCTCGTACGCGCCCTGGGACTGGACGGCGCGACCACCGACTACCCGGAGATCAAACGCACGGGCCGCTTCACGGCATGACGGCTATGCGAGTTCCTTGACCAGCAGCTCGAACTGCAGGTCGTCGCGCTGCGGCACGCCGAACCGCTCGTCGCCGTACGGGAACGGGGTCATCCGGCCCGTACGGCGGTAGCCGCGGCGCTCGTACCAGGCGATGAGGTCGTTCCGTACGGAGATCACGGTCATGTGCATCTCCCGCACACCCCAGGTCTCCCGGGCCGTGCGCTCCGCCTCCGCGATGATCACCTTGCCGAGGCCGCCGCCCTGGAGCTGCGGGCTGACCGCGAACATCCCGAAGTAGGCGTGGTCGCCGCGGTGTTCGAGCTGGCAGCAGGCGACGACCTGGCCGTCGCGCTCGACGACCAGCAGTCGGCCGTCGGGCGACTTGATGACCGCGAGCACACCCTCGGGATCGGTCCGCTGCCCTTCGAGGATGTCCGCCTCGGTGGTCCAGCCGGCCCGGCTGTCGTCGCCCCGGTAGGCCGACTCGATCAACACCACCAAGGCGTCCACATCGGCGTCGGTGGCGTCGCGGAAGGTCAGTCCGGTGGCAGCGGTGTCCATGGTGCACAACTCCGATCAGGGCGCGGCTCGGGCAGAGACGAGAGTAACGCGACCCCGGGGGCTAGGGCCTGTCCGGCGGATCAGGTCGCAGGAAAGCAACGGCACCTGATCAGCGCCGCTGAGCGGGGTCTGGTGCGTGCAGCTGCAAGGCGGAGGAGGGAGTCGACGCGGAGCCGTCGGCGACCGACGACAACGCCGCAGGTGGGCGTGCCAGACCCCGCGTCTGCGGCAGGATCCGCCGGACAGGCCCTAGGCTCCGGCCGCATGGTGCACGTACTGAGCAGCCGTATCCTGCTGCGCCCCACCGATCCCGAACGCTCCCGAGTCTTCTACGGCGAGCAACTGGGGCTGCCCGTCTACCGGGAGTTCGGCACGGGGACGGAGCGCGGGACCGTCTACTTCCTCGGCGGAGGGTTCCTGGAGGTCTCGGGGCGTGCGGACGTCCCGCCCTCCCCCGCCGTACAGCTGTGGCTGCAGGTCGCGGACGCGGGGGCCGTGTACGAGGAGTTGCGGAGCAAGGGGGTGGAGATCGTACGGCCGCCGGTGAAGGAGCCCTGGGGGCTGGTGGAGATGTGGGTCTCGGATCCGGACGGGACGCGGATCGTACTGGTGGAGGTGCCCGCGGATCATCCGCTGCGGTATCGGCCGGGGATCTAGGCCTACGGTGGGCCGGGTGCCCTTCCGTGCCGGATGGCCCGGGTCGCAGCCCGGGCTTAGCGTGCTGGGAGGGGAGCTTTCTGCGGAAGGAACGCCATGAAGCTCGACAGGCCGGTGACCGGTGGACCCTGCTGGACCGAGTTGGGGACCAGTGATCTGGAGGCGGCCAAGCGGTTCTACGCGGACGTGCTCGGCTGGCGTCCGGAGACCGATCCCCGGCAGGAGGCGGGCGGCTACACGGTCGCGCACATCGGGGACGCGGCGGTCGCCGCGCTGACGCCGCTGTACCAGGAGACTCAACCAGTGGCGTGGAACGTGTCGTTCGCGGTGGCGGACGCCGACGCGACCGCGGAGAAGGTGCGCACGGCGGGCGGAACGGTGTTGATGGAACCGATCGAGGTGTTCGACATCGGCCGCTTCACGGTCGCCATGGATCCGGGCGGCGCCGCGTTCCAGATGTGGCAGGCACGGACCTTCCCCGGCGCCGGGCTGTTCAACGCGCCCGGCTCGCTGGGCTGGGTGGAGCTGCTGACCCGGGCCCCCGAGCGCGCGGAGACCTTCTACACGACGGTGTTCGGCTGGACCGTCCGCCCCTCGGAGCACTACCCCCAATGGGGCGTCGACGGGGCCGACTTCGGCGGCATGATGACGATGGACGAGAAGTTCCCGCCGGAGGTGTCCCCGCACTGGCTGCCGTACTTCGCCGTGACCGACGTCGACGCCACGGCCGCGACGGCGACGGAGGCGGGCGGCACGGTCCTCATGCAACCCACGTCCATCGCCGACGTACGGCGGATCGCGGTGCTGCGGGATCCGCAGGGGGCGGTGTTCGGGGTGTACGCGGACCGTGGGGAGGGCTGAGACGGGTCCTTGCGCTGAAGTGCGCTCCAGCTCCTAGCGTCGTACGCACGACCTGCCTGAAGGGGAACTGATCGTGCGTTACACACTGTTCGGCAAGACCGGTCTGCGCGTCAGCGAGCTGAGCCTCGGTGCGATGGTCATGGGCGACGACTCTGCCCACGGCTCCGACAAGGAGACCAGCGCCCGGCTCCTGGACGCCTACGCCGACGCGGGCGGCAACTTCATCGACACGGCGGACATCTACTCGGGCGGCGACTCGGAGCGGATCCTCGGCGAACTGCTGGAGGGGCGGCGCGAGGAGTTCGTGCTGGCCAGCAAGTACACGTGCGGGACCCGCACGGGGGACGTCAACTCGGCCGGCAACCACCGCAAGAACCTGGTGCGGTCGGTGGAGGCGAGCCTGGAACGGCTGCGCACGGAACGGCTCGACGTCCTGTGGGTGCACGCCCGCGACAACTTCACCCCGGTCGACGAGGTGATGCGGGCGCTCGACGACCTCGTCCGTTCCGGCAAGGTGCTGTACGTCGGTGTCTCGGACTGGCCCGCGTGGGAGATCGCTCAGGCCAACACGCTTGCGGAGCTGAGGGGTTGGACCGCGTTCGCCGGTTCGCAGCTGCGGTACAACCTGCTGGAGCGGACACCGGAGCGTGAACTGCTCCCGCAGGCACGGGCGTTCGGCCAGGCGGTACTGGCGTGGGCGCCGCTGGCGGCCGGGAAGCTCACGGGCAAGTACCGCCGAGGTGAGGCGGGGCGGCTCGACAGCTGGAGCGACAAGCCGGACGCTCGGGAGGAGGACGTCGTCACCGCCGTCCTGGAGATCGCCGAACAGGGCGGCTGGAGTCCGGCCCAGGTCGCGCTCGCCTGGCTGCTGGGCCGGGCCGGCAACATCGTCCCCATCGTCGCGGCCACCAAGGAACACCAACTCGCCGACAACCTCGGCTGCGTCGACGTCCGCCTCGACGCCGACGCCGTCGCGCGACTCGACGAGGTGAGCGCGGTGGCCCTCGGCTTCCCGCACGACTTCGTACGGGAGCCGGCCGTCGTCCAAACCATCTACGGCGACCGCTGGGCCGACATCGACGACCGACGGTCCGGCTACCGGCGTACGGCGACCGAGGTCCTGTGACACCCCGGCACCATCTGTGTCACGCCAGCGCCGTCACCGTCACCTGGTCGATCACCGGCGCGTACGCGGAGCGTTGGCCGTACTGGTTCCTGGAATGGCCGTCGTGGTCGGGGAGTTCGTCGGCGGTGAAGGTGAGGGTGTTGGCGCCCTGTTCGAGGGTGACGGGGACGGAGAGGTCGTGGAAGTTGTTGAAGTGGAAGGTGGTCGGGAACAGGACGCGTCGAGGGGCGGCCCCGTTGACCGCGATGTCCGCGTGGCGGCAGACCGGGTCCGGGTTGTAGTGGGTGGCGGGCGCCTGCTCGCCGTTGGAGTAGCGGATCGTGAGCGCGTGCCGGCCGGCCCGCTGTGCCGTCACGGTGAGGGTGAGGGCGTTCGCGGGTCCGCCGCCGATCCCGTCTACCGCCTTGCCGCCGGTGGCGAACGTATGGGCGCCGGTGACCCGGGCACTGCCGGTCGTGGTGCCTTCCTCTCCCGGGTGTGTCGAGGTGGGCAGGAGCCCGCGTGACGGCCCTACCTGTAGGCGGTCCAGGACCAGTTGGTCCGAAGTGGCGGTGACGGTGACCTTGTTGATGCCTGACGTGAGGAACAGGGGAGCAGGGGATCGTTCAACAATCCTCATGTCGTCTCCGCCGATGATCCCCACGTCCTCACCGTTGATCGTCACCACACCCTCCCCGGGACCGATCCGATCGACGGTCACCGCCGCCTCCCCGTCGCCCACCGCGTGCACCCAGAAGGTGGCGGTGCCGCCCCGCGGGAGTACGGCGACGCCGGGGCCGGAGGCTCCGCGCTGCGCGTAGTCGACGCGGGCACCGCCGCCCAGGGCAGCGAACTCGGCGTCGTACAGCGCGGGCCCGGTCACCTGGTCGCCGCGGAGGGCGAGGTCGATCTTGTCGACGACCGCGTCACCGCGCGTGGCGCCGAGGTCGGGGTCCATGGCGGCGAGGGTGATGGTGTGCGCGCCGGCGGTCAGCTCGACCCGGGTGTCGGTGTGGCCCCACACCGCCCACTTGTAGCCGAGCGGCAGCCTGAGTTCCTGCGGGTGCCTGCCGTCGACGCGGAGGAAGACGTTGGTGGGCCCCTGCTCGCGCACCGCGTCGGCCAGGTTGTACGAGTTGGCGAAGACACTCACGTCGTACGTCCCGTCCTGCGGGACCTCCACGGAGAAGGCGAGCACGCCGTCGGAACCGGTGCGGAGTCCGCCCACGTGGTAGCCGGTCGACGTGGCGAACCTGTCGACGTCGGACGGGGATCCCTCGGGCCCGTTCAGGGAATGGCCGTCACCGATGTAGGCCGCGTCCTCCGCCTGGTACGAACGCCGCCAGCCGACCGAGGGCGGCAGCGCTACGGCCCCCTCGCCCCCCGGGGACAGGATCACCTGGTACGCCGACATCTCCTCCAGCTCCGTCAGACGCAGCGTCACTTTGCCGTCCACGACGGGCAGTTGGTGATCGGCGAGCCGCAACGGCTCTGCGGAGGCGCCGACTTGGCCCGTCCAGGGGATCTCCAGGATCCGCAGGTGGACGGTCGTACCGAAGACTTCGGGGTCGACGTGCTCGAACACGGCGTCCACGGATCCGCCCGTACCGCCGAGCAGCACCCGCGCCTGCCGCTTGCCCCGGTCGAGCGCGGCGACGGCCTGCAGCGTGTACTGGACGTTGGGGTGGGGCGCGGTGACCCTGACGGTGTTGCCCGTGAACTGCCCGTAGGCGTTGAACAGCCACCACTGCCCGTTGCCCTTGTTGGCTTCCACGACCGAGTCGTTGAGGTTGCCGTCGATGTTCCAGTACGCCATGTCGGCGTCGACCTTGGACTCCTCGATCGCGGCGATCCACTGGATCATCTGCCCCGGGACGGACAAGTGGTAGTTGTGGGCGTACTCGTTGATGTTGACGGGCAGCGGGCCGATGCCCAACTCGCGTTCCAGCGCACGGTACTTGGCGACGTTCGTGCGGATCTCGTCCGGCGAGGACAGCTCGTGCCAGGTGATGACGTCGGGCAGTGCGTCCTCGGCCTTGGCGAACTCCAGGAAGCTCTTGACCTCGTCGTACAGGATGCAGGTGTTGGGGCCGGCGATCCGGGCGCCCGGGTCGAGTTCCTTGATGAGGCGGTAGAGGTGCCGCCAGGCGGTGAAGTAGTGACCTGGTTCGGTGCGCCAGGAGATCTGGTCGTAGCTCCACTCCCCCGTGCCGAACATGTTGCCCTCGGGCTCGTTGAACGGGACGTAGACGACGTGGGACTTGTACGCGCCGAGCGTCAGCACCTGTTCGACCTGCCTGCGGACGCGCGCCGTGAAGTCGGCGAGGCGCTCGGCTCCGGTGGCGCCGGGCCATTCGTAGGGGAAGCCGCGGTAGATGTCGGTCATGTAGACGTAGACGTCCTGGCCGCCGGCCTCGACGAAGGGCCGCAGGATCTCCAGGGCGTCGGCGCCCGGGTGCTGGGTGCCGTCCTGGGCCTTGGTGGAGACCGTGCGGACGTACATGCCCTCGACGGCGTTGCGGCTGGGGACGCCGTCGCCGTAGAGGCCGTACAGCGTGCCGCTGGCGCCTCCGTGGAAGGGGCCCGTGTCGGTGCCGAGGTCGATGGTGAGCTTCCCGGAGGTGGGGGCGGCGGAGGCTGCGGCTGCCACGGCATCAATCCCTTGTTCGACATGTCGTACGCCAGCCGGTGTCCCGAACCGACTTGATCGAACGTAGGGAGATCACGCGACTCGCGTCAACGGTCCGTCGGCGCCCTCGTACGGCGGCTCAGACGCGCAGCATGCCCAGCCGGCCTTCCAGCTGGACCAGCAACTCGCCGAGCAGGGAGGCGAGTTCGCCCTGTCCGGGGTTGTCCAGCCCGGAGAGCACGGTGGTCTCGTAGGCGAGTTGCTCGGGCAGGATCGCGTCGACGAGGTCACGGCCGGTGTCCGTGAGGCGGACGTGGGCGACGCGGCGGTCGCGGGTGTCGCCGCGGCGCTCGACCAGCCCGCGTTCGGTCAGCAGCTTGAGGCGCTTGGTGACGGCGGCGCCCGAGGAGAAGGTCTCCCGGGTCAGCTCGCTCGGCGTCAGCTCGTGCCCGGTGCGCCGGAGCGCGCCGAGGAGGTCGAACTCGGGACGGCTGAGCCCGGCCCGACGCAAGGGCGCGTCCTCGGCCTGCTGGAGCAGGGCGGCGCACCGGTTGATGCGGCCGATGATCTCCATCGGGCCGGTGTCGAGGTCGGGGTGCACGGCCTGCCACTGTCCGACGACGGCGGCGACTGTGTCGCGCCGGGTCGCACTCGGAGGGGTTGGGCGGGCCGCGCCGTCCCCGTCCACCGGCCGTCCATTCGTTGCCGTCATCCCCGTACGCCCTCCGTCTTCCTGCCCGTGCGCCCATCACCGGTCGGCCAGGAGTGCGACTCCTGGCGTCGTACCGTCGCGGCGAGCGTACGGTGTCCGGACTGTTCGGCGAGCACGACCCGCTCCTGCGGCAGTGCGCGCTGCCACCACTCGCCGGATGCCGCGTCGACGGTGGCGCGCAGTTCGACCAGCGCGGCGGCGAGTGCGCGGTGCGCGGATTCCAGTGTCCCGCGCGCGGGAGCCGGTTCCGCCAGGAGGCGCGCCGCCCGTTCGCGGGCCTGTTCGACCGCGGTCAGCGCCTCCTCGATGCGGTCGGTCGCGCGGCGGTTGGTGACGACGGCCGCTGCCACGAGGCCGACCAGGGCGCCGACGAGGGTGTCCACGATCCGCTCGGTGATCAGTTCGCCGGGCTGCTGGGTTCGGGCGAACTCCGTGATGAGCAGCGCCATCGGGGTCACACAGACGCTGCCGAGCCAGTAGTTGCGGCCGATCAGCGCCTCGGCGCCGAAGTTGAAGGCCAGGCAGCACAGCACGAGGGCCGCCGGGTGCGCGTGGGCCAGCGGGGCGACTACCGCGAAGACCAGCACCCCGACGAGATTGCCGACGACCCGCTGCACGCCCCGGCCCCAGGTGAGGGTGATGTTGGCCTGGTAGAGGGAGGCCGCGGTGACGAGGGCCCAGTAGGGGCGGCCGACACCGAGGGCGAGGGAGACGTATCCGGCGAGCGCGCACCCGATCGCCGTGCGCAGCACGAGGGGGGTGAGCGGGCCGAACCTGGTCCACAACGGGCGGGCGGGGGCGGCGAGTTCGGCGTCCACACCGAGGAGTTCCGCTACGGCGCCTGCCGGGTCGTCGGTCCCCGGGACCGGCCCTCTGCCGCGCAGTTCGCGGGCCCAGGTGCGCAGCCGCTCCGGGTCGGCGTCCACGGGCGCGGCGAGCGCGACCTCGGCGCGAACGACGAGGCGTTCGAGAGCACGCCGGGGCGCGGCGCGGGTACCGGTGGCGAGCAGGGACTGCCAGGCGGCGTGGACGGCGGCTGCCGCAGCGGCACGCGCGCGTGCGTCACCGCCTCCGGGGCCGTCTGCGTGGCCGTCGCCGGTGCCGTGCGTGGCGGCGTACGCGGCGGCGGCGTTCAGGGCCTGGGCCGTGGCACGGCGCTCCGGGCCGTACGGCCGGACGAGCCCTGGCGCCATGCCGACGAGCCACGCCCAGACACCCGCGGCGGCGGCCAGCGCGAGGTGCCCGGGAACCTGGCCGAGTGTCTGCGGCGCGAAGAGCGAGGCGGAGCTGATGAAGGTGAGGACGACGTTGCCGGGCGGACCGATCCGGGTCACGTCGCACAGCCCCTTCTGTACGGCGGCCAGGGCGGCGCCGACGGTGACCAGCACGACGGCGTTGGTGGCGAGGGAGGCGGTGACCAGCGCTACGGCTAGACCGGCGATCATCCCGAGCACCACCCACCCCAGGGCGCGGGCCCGGGCGGCGTAGGGCTTGTTGTGGGCGTAGAGCGCGCACAGGGAGCCGGCCATCGCGTACATCGCCAGGTCGAGGCGGCCGAGGGCCAGCAGCGTGAGGTTGGGCGGCGCGACCGAGGCGACCGCGCTGAGCGCGGGCTTGAACCAGATGTCGGAGGGCCTGCCGAGGCGCAGGACGCCGGCGAGCGGAAGGCGTCGGACGCGTGGGGCGGGGGCGGGGGTCGCACTGCTCATGAGAAACAAGCTTAACAGGTGTTTTACTCGTGAAATATTTTGCGCGAGCACGCTTTCGGCACACCTCCGACCTGCCGCGCTCCGCCGAGTGCTCCCCGTGTACCCCGTTGCGCTTGGTTGCGCCCCGTGCGGCACGGGCATCCTGTGACCGACTGTCGACGGAGAGTGAAGCCGAGTGCGGGGGGATGCGCGTGCATGGTGGACCGGCTTCGCCCGGCTGGCTGCTGGTCGCGCTGTGCGCGGCGACCGGGGCCTACTGCCTGTTGCGGATGCGCAGCCCCGTCGAGGAACAGCGCCGGGCCGCGGGCGGCGAGGCGCTGATGGGCTTCGGCATGGCCGCGATGGCCGTGCCCGCCGCGGTGTTCGCACCACCGTCGTGGGCGTGGCCCGGCTACGCGGCGGTGTTCGGCGCGGCGGCGCTGCGCGCCCTGTGGGCGGCGCGCAGGAGCCCGCATCATGTGCACCATCTGCTGGGTACGGCCGCCATGGTCTACATGGCGCTCGTGATGGGGGCCTCCCCCGGACACCACCACGAGCACGGCACCTCCGGAGTCCCGCTCGTGACCGGCCTGTTGCTCCTCTACTTCGTGGGATACGTGCTGCTGTCCGGCGTCCGGCTGGTGCCCGTCACCGCGACGGCAGCCGGGGGCGGAGGCGGGAACAGGAACGGGAGCGGGAGCGTCGGATGGGGTGACCGGCCGGAGTTGGCGCGGGCGTGCCGGCTGTCGATGGGGATCGCCATGGTCGCGATGCTGCTGACGCTCTGACGCTGTACGAAATCGTGGTCTGCGTCACTTTGCCGTAACAAGCCGTACCCCTGATCACCGCGGCGCTCGTAGGGTGCTCCCATGATGGTCCCCGCGGCACTGTTGCTGCTCGGCGCCTTGGCCGCCGTCGTCGCCCCACGGCTGCTCGCCCGGGCCGACTGGCCGGACCATGAGCCGGTGGTCGCGCTGTGGGTGTGGCAGTGCGTGGTGGCGGCCGTCCTTCTGTGCTGCGCCCTTTCGATGACGCTCAGCGCCGCCGCCGCGTGGCAGGCGGTGCGGGGCCATGTCTTCGCCAACGCCCCGCACGCTGTTCTCGACGCCTATCCCCTCGTAACGGCCGGGCCTTGGGCGGCGGCGACCGCGGTTGCCCTCGCGTGCGGCGGGGCGTGGACCGTGGCGATGCTGGTCCGTGAAGTCGTACGAGCCCGGTCGCGGCGTCGGCTACGGAGAGCCGAACTCCTCGTGCGCGCGCCGGTGTTGCCCGGTGAGGAGCCCGGCGCCGAGCCGTTGGTCGTGCTGGAGGGCGAGCGGCCGGACGCCTGGTGGATGTCCGGCCCCGCGCCCCAACTCGTCATCACCACGGCCGCGTTGCGACGGCTCAAGGGCCGGCAGCTGGACTCACTGCTCGCGCACGAGCAGGGGCACGCGCAGGCCCGGCACGACTGGCTGCTGCACTGCTCGGCCGCGCTCGCCAACGGCTTTCCGCAGGTACCGGTGTTCGCCGCGTTCCGGGACGAGATGCACCGGCTCGTCGAACTCGCCGCCGACGACATGGCCTCCCGCCGCTTCGGCCGCCTCACGACCGCGCTCGCACTGGTCGAACTCAACGAGGACCGTGGGGTGTTCGGGCCCTGTCCCACGCCGCAGGCCCATGTCCCGCAGCGGGTGCACCGGTTGCTCACTCCCCCGGACCGGCTCACGGCGACGCGCCGCCTCGGGCTGACCGCGACGGCGGCGCTCGTCCCGGTGGTTCCGGTGCTGGTGGCGTTCGTACCGGGGCTGCGGGCGCTCGGCTGAGGAAGAGCCGACGAGGAGGAAGCACTGAGCGCTGAGGAAGAGGTCGCCGTGGGGGCGGGCCGGCCCCGCTCACCGTGAGTCGGCGAGGATCTTTCCATGCGCTACCCGCCCCGCCCGACTCTCCGGCAGACCAGCATCTTCCTGGCGCTGTGCTCCGCGCTTCTCCTCACCCTGGTCGCGGTCGAATGGCGCCCGCTGATCGACGTCGACGAACGGATCGCCAGGACCACCCACAGGTGGGCGGTCGAGGACAACGGGGTGACACGTGCGTGCCGCATCCTGACCGACTGGGTCTGGGATCCACTGACCATGCGCCTTGTATGTGCGGTCGCCATGGTGTGGCTGGTGTGGCGGCGTTCGGCATGGTGGACGGCCCTATGGCTGGCGGCCACATGTGCGCTCGGCACACTGCTGCAGCAGGCACTGAAGGCACTGGTCGGCCGCGCCCGCCCGGTGTGGCCCGACCCCGTCGACTCGGCCCACTACGCGGCCTTCCCCTCGGGCCACGCCATGACCGCCACGGTGGTCTGCGGCCTGCTCCTGTGGCTGCTCCACCACTATGGCGCCGGACGCGCTGTGTGGCGTACGGCCATGATCTTGGCGGTGATCTCCGTGGCGGGTGTGGGTCTGACCCGTGTGTGGCTGGGCGTGCACTGGCCGTCGGACGTGGTGGGCGGATGGGTTCTGGGGGCGTTCGTGGTGGCGGTGGCTGTCGGGGCGTACGAACGGCGGTGGGTGTGAGCACGGCCGGGCGGCGGCACCGTTATGTCGGACCCGCCGAGCTGCTGGACCTCGTGCGGCCGGGGTCGGAGGGCCGGGTCGTGCGGTCGGCCGCCGATCTGGACGCCTGGCTGAGCGGACGGGACAAGGACGAACTCGCCGAGCCCTTCACCCACGTCGTCGGCCTGGACGGACTGCTGCGCCTGGCGCCTCGCCGGAGTGAGCATGTGGCGTGTGCCGGGGGCGCCGACGTGCTGGGCGCGGGTGAGATGGGATTCGGGCGCGCGGCGGGGCTCCGGGTCGTCCGGGAGGTCAGCAACCAGTCCACCGGTTACTGTCCCCACCTCGACTCCTGGCCTGCGGTGGCGCGCGCTCTCGACCGGGTCGGAATCGACCGTCCCGCCGGTTTCACCCACGCCGTGGTGTTCCGCCGCTGCACAACGTGCCGGGAGATCAACATCGTGCGTGAGGACGAGTTCGTCTGCGTGTTCTGCGGGAGTGAGCTTCCGGTCCAGTGGAACGTGGCTGCGTAAGATCACCACATGAGTGCCGTCCTCTTCGACTTCTCCGGAACCCTCTTCCGTATCGAGTCCACCGAGTCCTGGCTGCGTGCCGTGCTGCGCGAGACCGGGACGGCGCTGCCCGAGCCGGAGTTGGCCGAGGCGGCGCGGGCGCTGGAGTCGGCGGGGGCGATGCCGGGTGGAGCGCAGCCGGAGCAACTACCCGCGGAGTTCGCCGAGATGTGGGCGATCCGGGACGAGAGTTCCGCACTGCACCGGGCCGCGTACACCGGCGTCTCACGCCAAGTCCCGCTCCCCGACCCGGCGTTGCACGAAGCGCTGTACGAGCGGCACATGACGCCGGCTGCCTGGACGCCGTACCCGGACGCGGAAGCCGTGCTGCGAACACTGCACGAGCGCGGGATCGGCGTGGGTGTGGTCAGCAACATCGGCTGGGATCTGCGGCCGGTGTTCCGCGAGCACGGCCTCGACGCATACGTGGACACCTACGTCCTGTCGTACGAACACGGCGTCCAGAAGCCGGACCCACGGCTGTTCGCGGTCGCCTGCGAGGCGCTCGGCGTCGACCCGAAGGACGTACTGATGGTCGGCGACGACCGACGGGCGGACGGCGGGGCGGCGGCCCTGGGGTGCGGAGTGCACTTCGTGGACCACCGACCGGTGACCGAACGGCCCGACAGCATACGACCGGTGCTGGACCTGGCCGGTCCAGGTCGGCCTCAGGGCCAGGGCTGACTTCAGGGCCAGGGCCGACCCAAGGGCGTCAGCCGGCCTGAGGGCGTGAGCCGGGCCCCACCCCTGCACCCGGCCCGACCGGTCACCCCTGATACCCCTCCACCTCGGACTCCGGGCGCACCCGCGCCTCGTCCGGGTTCTCCCCGAACTCCGCCTTGGCGCGGCGCTGCCTCAACAGGTCCCAGCACTGGTCGAGTTCGCGTTCCAGTTGCCCGAGTCGCTGGTGTTCCGTGGTGGCGTCGATCGTGCCGGACGCGAGTGCCTCCCGGAGCTTGCGCTCGTCGTCGACCATCTCGTTGATCCGCGCGAAGATCTGCTGGTCCTGCTCCATGCCCGTGTGCCTCCTCGGCTCGTCACCCGTGCCCACTCTAGGGACGGATCACGTGCCGTGCGACAGATGTGCGGGAAGGCGGCGCCGGAGGCCCGGTCAAAAGTCGCCCAAGGAAACCATTGGGGTGAAAAGGAGCCGCCCGCCTGAGACGATCCCCCGCGTCGCCCCAGACGGACGGCAGCATTCGCCAGGCCCCTATGGCAGGGGACCCGGACGTCCTGAGTATAGTTGGCTGATAGCCAGTCAACGCAGGAGTTACAGCATGTCCCCGCGCAGCGCCTCGGTCAATGAAGAGTTGCGACGGCGTTCCCGGGAACGGCTCCTGCAGGCGGCGGTCGAGTTGGTCGGTGAGCGCGGATTCGAGGCCACGACCTTGGGCGACATCGCGGACCGGGCCGGATCGGCGCGCGGGCTGGTGTCGTACTACTTCCCCGGAAAACGCCAGCTCGTACAGTCCGCGGTGCACCGGTTGATGCACTGCACCCTGCAGGAGGCGCTGGAGCGCGAGCCGCGGACCACGGACGGGCGGGAGCGGATGGCGCGGGCCATCGACGCGATCCTGGGCCTCGCGCACGACCGGCCCGTGCTGATGCGCCAGCACATGGCCGGGCTCCTCCAGGGCGAGGGCTTCGTGCAGTGCCCGGAGCAGCGGCGGCTGCAAGAGTTGCTCGGGGAGACGATCGCGGGGTACGGGTCGGGGAACGTCCCGTCCGACTATCCGATGCTGCGGGCGCTCCTCATGGGTGCGGTGTACGCGGCGCTCGTGCCAGGGGTACCGATGTCGATTCCGGTGCTGCGGACCGAGTTGTTCGAACGGTACGGACTCGACTGGGAGTTGGGGGTTCCGCCGGATGCGGGTGCGCCGAGCGGGACGGCCGACACGGATCTGTCGCGATTCTTCGCGACGGACGACAGGTCAGCGGGTGACGGGCCAGTGGACAACGGGTCGTCGGGCGAGGAGTCCGCCGACAACCGCCCGACCGACGACCGCCCGACCACGTCCTCCGGCGCGTAACGGACCCGCTCAGCGCCGGGCGTGACGAGGCGTCAGATAACCCGCGTCGCGCGCCTGGGAGATGAGCCGGAGAGACCGGCGCCGACTGTGTCCGGTCGCGCACATCACCGCGAGGACGGGATCGACACCCTCTTCCTGGGCGGCGCGGTACTCCTGAGCCACCAGCCAGCGCCCCTCGATGCCACGCGGCCAGGCCGGCCGGGCTCGACGCGCTCCGCCCGACTCCTCTCCCTCCACCGCCTCCGGTTCCAGTCCGCACGCCTCGAAGAGAGGCCCCTCGATCCAGTCGGCCAGCACCGTCAAGTCGTCGAGGGAGAGGGCGGGTTGGGCCCGCACGTCCTCGACGGAGACGCACTGGTCGGACACCACGGCGAGTGCGTCGACCCGGGCGCCGTCGGCGAAGGCCAGCCGGACGTGGAACCACGAGGTGGCCCCGTCGTGCTCCTGCACTTCCCACGCGGGCCACACGGACACCGCACCGTCCGCCGGGCAGCGATCGGAAAGATTAACAAAGGATGCTTCTAGCACACACGCAAAGTAACCGCATGATCACATTCCATACGAACGGACACGCACGCCCCCGGCGCGTACGGGTGCGCACGGCACCCTGTCAGCGGAGCACCAGTAGTGCGATCCTGGAGCTGTCAGTGGTCTGGCGATTCAGCGATCTCCTGTGTGCCTGAAGGGTGAGGAGTTCCGCCGTGCTGCGTGTCGCCGTCGTCGGTTCCGGACCCAGCGGGGTCTACACCGCCCAGAGCCTCGTCCAACAGGATCCGGAAGTGCTGGTCGACGTCCTGGACCGGCTGCCGTGCCCGTACGGTCTGGTGCGCTACGGCGTGGCGCCGGACCACGAGAAGATCAAGTCGCTGCAGAGCAGCCTGCGGTCGGTCCTGGAGCACGAGCGGGTGCGGTTCCTCGGCGGGGTGCCGGTGGGGCCCGGCGGGCTGTCGGCCGCGCGGCTGCGGGAGCTGTACGACGCGGTCGTGTACTGCGTGGGCGCCGCCACCGACCGTCACCTCGGAATTCCCGGCGAGGAGCTGCCGGGCAGCTGGTCGGCGACCGAGTTCGTTGCCTGGTACAGCGCCCATCCGGACTCCACCGGCGACGGTTTCGTGCTCGGCGCACGCTCGGCCGTGGTCATCGGCGTCGGCAATGTCGCGGTGGACGTCACAAGGATGCTGGCGCGCGGCCCGGCCGAGCTGAGCCGCACCGACATGCCGCAGGCAGCGCTCACCGCACTGGCCGCGAGCGGGGTGGCGGACATCCACATGGTGGGCCGGCGCGGCCCCTCACAGGCCCGCTTCACCACCAAGGAACTGCGCGAGCTGGGCGGCCTCCCGGAGACCGAAGTGACCGTGGATCCGGCCGAGTTGGCGCTCGACCCGGACTGTCTCGACCCCTCCGCCCTGCCCCCTGCCCGGCGCCGCAACGTGGAGGCACTCAGCCACTGGGCCGCGCTGCCTCCCCAGGGTGCCCCGCGCTGTATCCACCTCCGTTTCTTCCTCCGCCCCGTCGAACTCCTCACCGTAGCGGGGCACGTGGGCGCCGTGCGCTTCGAACGCACCGCGCCGGACGGGCGGGGCGGAGTGCTGGGGACGGGTCAATTCGAGGACATCGAGGCGCAGTTGGTGCTGCGTTCGGTGGGCTATCGCGGGGTGCCGCTGGACGGGTTGCCGTTCGACGCCGAGCACGGCACCGTGCCGCACCGGGCGGGCCGCGTCGTGCGCGGGGGCAGGACCGTGCCCGGCGAGTACGTGGCCGGCTGGATCAAGCGGGGCCCGACAGGCGTCATCGGCACCAACCGCCCGGACGCCAAGGAGACGGTGACGTCCCTGCTGGAGGACGCCTCCCTGCTCGTACGGCACGAACCGCCCGAAGACCTCCTCGCCGTGCTGCGTGCGGAAGGGATCGAGCCGGTCGAGTGGGCCGGGTGGGAGGCCATCGAGCGGGCCGAGGCCGAGCTGGGGGCCTCGCTGGGGCGGGGTGGTGTGGTCAAACTGCCTGACTGGGAGGCGCTGCTGGCGGCGGTACGTGGGTCGCACACGTAGCAGAAGGGCATGACACACAGCGGCAACAACCCAGAAATCAACAAACTGTTCAAGGCGCTTACGGTCTCGTGCTGTCCGCATGTTCTCCCCCTTTCTCCCTCTCCGCCGCTCAGGAGTGCCCATGGCAACGACCACACCCGTGCATCCCGTCGACGAGGTCCCACCCGTACGGCAACTGGCCGCCTTCGGGCTCCAGCACGTGCTCGCGATGTACGCGGGCGCGGTGGCGGTGCCGCTGATCGTGGGCGGCGCGATGAAGCTGTCGGCCGCCGATCTGGCGTATCTGATCACCGCGGACCTGCTGGTGTGCGGTATCGCGACGCTCATCCAGTGCATCGGTTTCTGGCGGTTCGGCGTGCGCCTGCCGATCATGCAGGGCTGTACGTTCGCGGCCGTGTCGCCGATGGTGCTGATCGGTACGACGGGCGGCGGACTGCCCGCGATCTACGGGTCCGTGATCATCGCGGGGCTCGCCATCGCGCTCCTGGCCCCCGTCTTCGGCAGGCTGCTGCGCTTCTTCCCGCCGCTGGTCACCGGCACGGTGATCCTGATCATCGGTCTGTCGCTGCTGCCGGCGGCTGGCAACTGGGCGGCCGGCGGCCAGGGCGCGAAGGACTTCGGCGAGCCGAAGAACCTGGCGCTCGCGGCCTTCGTCCTCGTGGTCGTCCTCGGTGTGCAGCGGTTCGCGCCGGCGTTCCTCAGCCGGATCGCGGTACTGATCGGTATGGCCGTGGGGCTCGTGGCCGCAGTGGTGTTCGGGTTCACGGACTTCAGCGGGGTCGGGGACGCCGACTGGGTCGGCATCAGCACGCCGTTCCACTTCGGTACGCCCACCTTCCACGCCTCGGCGATCGTGTCGATGCTGGTGGTGGCGCTGGTGACGATGACGGAGACGACCGGCGACCTGATCGCGGTCGGTGAGATGACCGACCGCAGGATCGAGCCGCGCTCGCTCGCCGACGGTCTGCGTGCCGACGGCCTCTCCACCGTCCTCGGCGGCATCTTCAACACGTTCCCCTACACGGCGTACGCGCAGAACGTCGGCCTCGTAGGCATGACCCGGGTCCGCAGCCGCTGGGTCGTCGCCGTCGCCGGTGGAATCCTCGTCGTGCTCGGCCTGCTGCCCAAGCTCGGCGCGGTCGTCGCGGCGATACCGGCACCGGTGCTCGGCGGTGCGGGCCTGGTGATGTTCGGCACGGTCGCCGCGAGCGGCATCCGCACGCTGACCCAGGTCGACTTCAAGGACAACCACAACCTCACCGTCGTCGCCGTCTCGGTGGCCGTGGGCATGCTCCCGGTCGGGGTGCCGACGGTGTACGCGCAGTTCCCCGACTGGTTCCAGACGGTGATGAACAGCGGTATCAGCGCGGGCTGCCTGACCGCAATCGTGCTGAACCTGATCTTCAACCACCTTCCTGTGAAGGGCAGTTCGACGACCCCCGCGGTGGTCGTCGAGAAGTCGCCGGAAGGGGTGGCCTAGACACGGATATGAGCGGAGCGGTGGTCACGTGGGCCGGTCGGCGACCGGCCACGCGGCCAGCCGTTCCTGAAGGCGCGCGTGCCGGAACTCGTACACCGCACCTGTCTGCCGCAGCACGCCCCGGCGATGCGCCTCCTCCAGGAAGGCCATGAGCCGCCAGGGCAGCCGGCCGGCTCCGCACAACCACAGGCGGGTGACGAGGAACCAGCCCCAGGCGCTGAGGACCACGGCGAAGGGGGCGACGGCCGGCAGGACGAAGGTCGCTGTCCCCGAGATGTTCCCATTGGCGTCCCACACGTCCAGACGCAGCGGTTGTGCGGCATAGGTCACCAACGTGGTGCCGAGAAGGCCGCACAGCACGAAGAGAACGCCTCGGCTGACCGCCGTGGCACGGTCGGCCCGCAGACCGTCCAACGGTGTACCGACCTGCGTGACTTCGGCGGGAGTCACCAGCCGCCGGTGCAGAGCGGCCGTCGCTCCGCCGACGAGCCCGAGGGACAGGCCGAAGAGGACACCCGCGCCGAGGGCCTGCCCGAAGAGAGCACCGGGGGTGCCCCTCAGCAGCCATTCCGCGGTGGCGAGCGGCATCTCGTTCTCCAGGTCGGAGCTCAGCACGAGGGTGCCGTCGGGCAACTTGGCCAGCAGGTCCTCGCGCCCGGGGCGTATCTCCAGTTCGACCGGTCGATGAAACCTTTCGTCACATGGGCCGTAGCAAGGCTCGTCGGTCGTCTCGGCGTAGAGCGAGCCGTCGTGCCACCGATCGACGGTCCAGTCGATCGCTCCCGGGGTGATCGCGACGCGGGTCCCGTCCGGCAGCCGGAGGTGTTTCCAGCCGTCGGGCGTCACCAGCACGGAACGGCCGTCCGCGGCGGAGCTCCACACACCGCCGGACGGGAACTCCGGGTAGGTGGCCGAGCGGCCCGCGAGCGTGGCGGCGTCCGCGGCGCCGAACGCCACGCCAAGCAGGAGTCCGGCAGCCAGTCCCCGGCTCAGCCCGGCGAACGCGCGCCGCCGACCGTGGCTCGGGAGGTGCCGCGCGCCGACTCCCCCGCCCGGAGGACGTACGTCGGCGCGCGGGTACCGCCAGATCGCGAGCGCCGCGCCCAGTCCCCCGAACACGGCGCACACCACGATGAGTTGCACGCCGAGGAAGAAGGCGGCGGGAAGCAGTGCGCCGAGCCCCGCGGCCAGGAGCACCAGCAGAATCCCCAGGCCCCACCGCCAGGGACGGCTCGCCCGGCCGACGCTCAACGGCACGATGACGGGTGCCGGATCGCCGAGCAGGCCCAGCACCGCCAGCACGGTGGCCAGTGCCAGACCCGCGGTCAGGGCCAGAGCCATCGCCCCCAGGTGTGGGAACCGTACCGGATCGGAGGAGAACGACCGTCCGTCCAGACTGCTGCACACACCGAGGGCGGCGCCCAGGGTCACGGCGCCCGCCGTCAGCAGCACCAACTCACGGGGAACACGCCCCAGTCGTGCCGTCGAGGATCGGTTCGATCGCCACCCGCCGGCCTTCAGGAACACCGTCTGACCTACGCAAACAGGGACGAGAAGTGCCCCGATGAACGCGAACGTCCATCCGCCCCGAGGTCCCGTCGCCGCCAGAACCACCGCCAGCAGCACCGAGCCGAAGAGCAGCAGCGGCCCCCACTCCCGCAGCGGCCACGGCAGTTCGCGGCGCAGCTCCCACCAGGCGAGGGTGCGGGTGTGCCGCCGTTCGAGGTGACGCGCCAGGAAGACGAGGGCGTCGAGGGTCCGGTCGAGCCGGTGTGTGTCGTCCCGGAACGCCGCCGGTACGAACGCGTCGAGCAGGTGGGCCTCCAGCGCGGCGAGGTCGGGCCACGGCCGGTCCAGGAGTTCCATCGGGTCGGCGTCCGAGTCCTCGTAGACCGTGCGCACCATGGTCACCATGAGCGGTGTGCGCAGTACGGCGCGCAGCATGGCGCAGGGCGGGTCCTCGGGGGTGGCCCGCAGCCGTTCGACCACCGGGTGCCATCGGGTGGCGCGTCGACCGTCGGCGCCCCTGACCGGCCGGGCGGTACGCAGCAGATACCGGGTCGCGGTCTCGAAGGACAGGGCTTGCAGTTCGACTACGGCGGCGGAGGTGAGGACGTCGCCGGCCCGGACCACTTCGGCGTACACGTCGCTCCGGCAGGTCAGCAGGACAGGGCGGCCGTCGTCGAGGTCGGCGTTGAGGCGGCGCAGCGCCGTCGTGCGCAGTGACCCGGGCAGTTCGTCCAACCCGTCCAATACGGGTATCACCCGTGCCGCGTCGAGCAGTTCACGCGCCCAGGAGGCACCCGGGTAGTGGTCGGCCGTGTATCTCGCCAGCCAGGTGTCCAGGCTCTCGCTCTGCGGGCGCCAGTCGGACAACGGGAACAGGACGGGGACGGAACCTCCGGGCTCCCTGCCCTCCAACACCTCCAGAAGGAACCGGACACAGAGCACCGTCTTGCCGCTGCCGGGTTCCCCGATGACGACCAGGCGTTGTGACGGCGCTTGTTCCAGAGCGGTGGCGATGCCGTCGGACGCGTCGGGCAACTCCCCGTCGTCGTGGTCGAGTTCGTCGGCGAGCCATGGTTCCGCCGAGGTCCAGTGGATCGCCATGGGTTCGGGGTCCTGGAGGCGCCGCAGCCGCCACTCGGTCTGCCACTGGCGCCGTACGGCGTCGGCGAGCCGGTCCGCGCGGGCGCCCAACACCTCGTCCGGGGGCGGGGGTTCGGGTGCGCGGGACGGTCCGCGGGCCAAGTTCAGGGCCAGTCCCGATGCCGAGATACCGAAGCCGAGGACGGTCGTGAGCATCGCGGCGTCGCTCAACTCACCGCTTCCGGCCGCGACGGCGAACACCGTCCCCGTGGCCACGGCCACCCCGCCCCAGACCACAAGCCGCCAGTACCGCATAGCACTCCCCCGAGTCGGCCCTGGCGCGAGAATAAGCCCGGCGCCGACAAATGAGACCCGCCCGTACCACCCGAAATGCACCCGGCACACGCGCGTCCGCACCGACCGCCCTCAGCGACGCAGCAGTCCCGCCGGCACCGCCCCCGCCAGCACCCCGTACCCCGCCGGATTGAGATGCAGCCAGTCCCCGACCTGGAGGGACGGAAGCAGACGGCGCGGGTCGGCGGGATCGCGCACGGCACGGTCGAAGTCGAGGACCGCGTCGAAACAACCCGCCGTGCGGATCCAGGTGTTGACCGCCCGGCGGGAGGACTCGCGTTCGCCCGCCGGGTCGTCGTAGGTGTTGCCGCCGAAGGGGAGCAGGGTCGCGCCGTAGACGCGGATGCCCTGGGCGTGGGCGCGGACGACGATCTGGCCGTAGGCGGCCAACAGGTCCTCGGTGACCTGGTGTTGGGCGGCGGGGGTCGCGTCGGCGGTGCCGATGTCGTTGACGCCCTCGAAGACGATGAGACGGGTGACTCCGCTGCGGGAGAGGACGTCGCGGTCCAGCCGGGCGAGGACGTTGGGGCCGAGGCCGTCGTTGAGGACGCGGTTGCCGCCGGCGGCCTGGTTGAGGATGGCTACGGCCGCGGTGTCGGGGCGGGTGCGGAGGCGGTCGTAGAGCTGGTCCGGCCAGCGGTCGTCGGCGTTCGTCGTGGAGCCCCGGCCGTCGGTGAGCGAGTCGCCCAGGATGGCTACGGCCGTGGTGGCGCGCGGGGCCAGGACCTCCACGTCGCTCAGCAGATACCAGTGGTCGACCGGGGTCGCCCCGGGCAGCAGGTCCTGGGCCTCGGTGTGGTCGCCGGTGCGGAGGTACGACGTCGTGCGGGAGCCCGGGTGCGAGGTGAGCGCGAGCGAGGGCTGGCCAGTCGCCAGGTAGGTCGTCACGGTCAGGACGGACGCGGGGAGCAGGGCCAAGTCCAAGGGGTCGGAGACCAGTTGGGCGCCGACGGGGACGGTTGCGGATCTGCGTCCGGCGAACGTGACCGGTCTGCTGCTGCCGGCGACGATCGCGCTCGCTCCCGCTCTGCCGTCCTGAGGGAGTGCCACCGTCACCGCGGTGAGCGGGAGCGGGGTGTCGCCGTAGGCGTTGGAGAAGCGCAGCCGCAGTTTCCGGCCTCCTGTGGTGACGCGGAGCGTCTGTCTCAGGGTGGTGTCGACCAGGACCGACCTGGTCCCGGTGAACGGCGCCGGTGGCAGGTTGGCGGGCTCGGTGAGCTGGGGCATCGCCGTCCAGCTGGTCACCCAGTGCGCGGCGGAGGACGAACGTCCGTCGGCACGTGCGGAGTTGGGGGCGGCCAGGGCCGACAGCGCCGATGTCGTGGCGATGAGCGCGGTCCGTCTCGTGGGCTGCACGGAATCCGCCTTCCTCGGGAGGGAATCGGGAGGGATGAGGGGCAAGCTGCGCGCCCAGTGCAGGTCAACCGACCGTGCAGGCCGTCCCGTTGAGCATGTAGGCCGTCGGCGCCGCGCTGTTGCCGGTGTGGTTCGCCTGGTAGCCGATGGTCACGCTCGCGTCGGGGGCGATCGTGCCGTCGTACGACGCGTTGGTGGCTGTCACCGTGCCGGAGGCCGGGTTGTAGGTGGCGCCCCAGCCGTTGGTGATGGTCTGACCGGTGGGCAGGGCGAAGCCGAGCTGCCAGCCGTTGACGGTGCTCGTGCCGGTGTTGGCGATCGTCACGGAGGCGGTGAGGCCGGTGTTCCAGGCGCTGGTCGTGACGGTCACCTTGCAGGCGCCCGCAGGGGGTTGGGGCACGGAGCCGGAGTCGAGGCCGAAGAAGGTGAGGACGCGGGCGCCCATGCCGTAGGTGTAGAGGTTGTGGGTGACGCCCTGGAGGCTGATGGCCTCGACGGGGGCCCGGTCACCGGTGGCGCCGTAGCGGGTGCGGGTCCAGCCGGTCGCCGGGGAGTCGGTGGCGGCCGGGGTCTGGCGGACGCCGAGCACGTTCGTCCACTGCTTGATCTCCTCGCCGAAGTTGGGGTATCGCAGTGTGTCGTCGGCGGTGCCGTGCCAGAGCTGCATGCGGGGGCGGGGGCCGGTGTAGCCGGGGTCGGCGCCCCGGACCAAGTCGCCCCATTCCTGCGGGGTTTGGATGACCGTGCCGTTGGCGCAGGCGGTGTTCCACTCGGAGCCGTCGGTGGTGGCGAAGCAGCCGAACGGCACTCCGGCGAAGGCGGCGCCGGCCGCGAACACGTCGGGATAGTCGCCTAGCAGGACGTTCGTCATCATCGCGCCGGAGGAGATACCCAGGGCGAACACGCGGGAGGTGTCGGCGGAGTAGGTCGAGGTCACCCAGTCGACCATGGACTTGATGCCGACCGGGTCGCTGCCGCCGCCGCGGCGCAGGGCCTGGGAAGAGGAGACGTCGAAGCACTTGCTGGCCCGGGTGACCGACGGGTAGACGACGATGAAGCCCAACTGGTCTGCCAGCGAGGCGTATTCGGTGCCGGAGTACATCGCCGGGCCCGATCCCCCGCAGTAGTGCACCGCCACCAGGACCGCGGGGTGCGCGGTGACGGCCGCCGGGACGTACACGTACATCTGCAGGTTGCTGGGGTTGGCGCCGAAGCCGGTGACCTCGGTGAGGGTCGCGGTGGGGACGGCCTCGGTGCGGGCTGCGGCCGGGGGTGCCACGAGCGTCAGCGCCGCGAGTAACGGCACCAGCGCTGCGAAGAGGGCGACGAGCACCGAACGCGGGGGTTTTCTGGAGGACTTGAGGGTGTTGGCGGCTGCGGGTGCCATGACTTCGCCCCTTCCTGATCGCGGCTCGTGCGGCATCACTCAGGCAAAGCAATCGGGGGAGAACAATCGGCATCGTGACATGGACATGAGCTCCATGGAAGCGCTCCCACGCCTCGAATAGTTTCTGCACAAGCGTTGACTAGAAAGCGCTTGCACCCTACGTTCCGTTCAGGAGTGTGACCGCACGGTCCTTCACGGAGTACATCGTTCACGTACACGATCACCCCACCCTCTCGAAGGGACACACCCGCATGCGTACTCGAAGATCAGCTCTGGCGGCAGCGCCACCGCCGTCACGGTCTCGACGCTGGACGCCTTCAAGTCGGCGGTCACCGGCAGCAGTTCGAACGTGGTCAAGGTCAACGGCCTGATCTCGCTGAGCGGTCAGGTCGACATCGGGTCCAACACGACGGTCCTGGGCGTCGGTTCGGCGTCCGGGTTCACCGGCGGCGGGCTACGCCTGAAGAAGGTGACGAACGTCGTCGTCCGCAACCTGAACATCAGCAAGCCGGTCGCACCCGCCGACGGCATCACCGTGCAGGCCTCGACGCGGGTGTGGATCGACCACAACGCCTTCTCGTCCGACCTCGACCACGGCAAGGACTTCTACGACGGCCTGGTCGACATCAGCCACGCCTCCGACTACGTCACCGTCTCCTGGAACACGTTCAAGAACCACTACAAGGGCTCGCTCGTCGGCCACAGCGACAACAACGCCGGCGAGGACACCGGGCATCTACGGGTGACGTACCACCACAACTGGTTCGACCAGGTCAACTCCCGTATCCCCAGCCTGCGTTTCGGCACCGGGCACTTCTACGACAACTACGTCGTCGGCGCCGAGACGGCCGTGCACTCGCGCATGGGCGCCCAGATGTTCGTCCAGAACAACGTCTTCCGGGACACGGAGGTCGCCGTCACGACGAGCCGGGACAGCGACGTGGACGGCTACGCCAACCTCAGCGGCAACGACCTCGGTGGAGCCGCCACCGAGATCTCGCAGGTCGGCACGTTCACCAGCCCGCCGTACAGCTACACCGCCGAGCCCGCCTCGACCGTCGTCGCCTCGGTGACCGCGGGCGCCGGCACCGGAAAGCTCTGACCACTCCCCCACCTCGGAGAAGGAATCGGGACATGACTTCTTCCGTACGACCGCGCGTACTGACCGGCGCGCTGGCCGCCTTCGGCCTGTCCGTTGGCATGATCATGGCATCCGGCACGCTCTCGTCGGCCAGTGCCGCCACCTGGCCGACCGCGAGCGGCAGCCAGGCCGTCACCTCGACGATCTCGGTCTCGGGCACCAAGGACTACAAAATGCTGCGCCTGTACGGCAGCGGTGACCTGGGCACGGGCAGCCAGGACGAGGACCAGGGCCCCATCCTGGAGCTGGCGGCCGGTGCCGTCGTCAAGAACGTCATCATCGGCTCGCCCGCCGCCGACGGCATCCACTGCCTGGGCGCCTGCACGCTGCAGAACGTGTGGTGGGAGGACGTCGGCGAGGACGCGGCGACCTTCCTGGGCTCCTCGTCGTCCAACGTGTACACCGTCTCCGGCGGTGGCGCGAAGGAGGCGAGCGACAAGGTGTTCCAGTTCAACGGCGCCGGGACTCTCAACGTCTCCAACTTCGCGGCGCAGACCTTCGGTACGTTCGTCCGCTCGTGCGGCAACTGCAAGACGCAGTACAAGCGCACGATCAACCTCAACACCATCGAGGCGACGTACAAGGGCAGCCGGATCGTCGGCATCAACACCAACTACGGTGACAGCGCGACCCTGAAGGGCATCACGATCGTCGGGGACACCAACAAGAAGATGATCCCCTGCCAGAAGTACATCGGGAACAACACGGGCGCGGAGCCGACGACCAACGGCACGGGCGCGGACGGGACTTACTGCAAGTACGCGTCGTCGGACATCACGTACAAGTGAGCCCGCCACGGTGACGGCGGCCGTACGAAGCGTCCCCGCACGACGCTTCGCACGGCCGCTCCGGCACGAACTCAGCCAGGCAGCACGGCCGTTGACCGCATGCCGAGCCACTGCTCGGCGTCCCAGGCCTCGAACCGCTCCACCTCGGTGAAGCCGAGCTTCACCGCGAGGCGCATCGAACGGGCGTTGGCGGTCTGGGTGGTTAGCACCACGGGCTCGCCGGGAAGGACGCCGTCGAGCCAGCCGAGTGCCGCCGCGCACGCCTCGGCGGCGTATCCGAATCCCCAGGCCCGTGGCAGGAACAGATAGCCGAGATCGACCTTCCCTGCGGCAGCGGGGCGACGGTGCCCGGTCGCTCTCCTGAGCAGGATCAGGCCGATCATCGCCCCGTCGAGATCGACGACGAAGCTCCCGGGCCGGTGCTCGGGCACCTCAGGCGTCTCGCGCTCAAGCTCGTCACGCGGGCGGGGACCGCCGAGGTAGGTGTGCACCTCGGGCGAGGCGAGCAGTTCGATGAACGTCGCACGGTCCCGCGTCTCGGACTCACGGAGCACGAGCCGCCCGGATTTGACCGGCTCGGGCGGCCAGGCCACGAGTCCCAGATCTTCCATCCGCGCACGCTAACAGAGAGGCGAACCCGACCGAGCGGAGCTGCCTATGCCGGGTTCCCCAGCACGGCAGCGGTCAACTCCCGTCGGTGGCGCGTGTATTCGGTGCGCAGGGCGGGTCCGGGCCAGTCGGCGGGCAGGAGTTCGGGGGGCAGGACCGGGTCGGCGAGCAAGTGCCGTACGGCGGCGGCGAGTACGGTGAAACGGTCGGTCGGGCGGTCCGTGGTGGCGGTGATCCGGGCGAGCACCGACTCGGCCGTCTTCGCCCAGGCGTCAAGTGGCCAGAGGGTCGCGGCCAGTTGGCGGGCGGGTTCCTCGGGGCGGGTGGTGAAGTGCCGGGTCACCGCGCCGAGTTCGTCCGGTCGGGGTCGTAGGAGATTGGCCGGGCGGAGCCAGACTCCCTCGCGGAGTTCCGCGAGTCGGAGGGCGGTCAACTTGCCGCGCAGGTCGGCGCGTTCGGCGGGGCCGCGGCCTGTCGCGGTGACCACGGTCATCTCCCAGTCGCCGTCCCAGGGGCGGGTCTCGGGGTGTACGGCCGCGTCCTGGCGGCGCTGGCGGTCCAACAGGCGGTCGCTGAGCCGGTAGACCGCGTCCGTGCTCCGCAGGTCTCCGGCGGCCACCATCCGGCTGAGTGCGGCACGGAGCGTGGATCCGGCGACACCGAGGGGTTCGACGGCGCGCAGCAGATCCCGTACGGGCAGTTCGGGCGGATGCGTGCCCAGCAGCAGGCTGAGGACGACCGATCGCGCGGACAGCGGGCGCAGGTCCACCTCGCCGGGCCCTTCTGACACGTTCATCCGCATGGCCTCGTACTCTACGTGGCGATACCCTTGTTACATCATTGATACGATCGCACGGATAGTGCAACATTGGCCGCATGGCCCAGACACTCGCGCACATACCGCCGCAGCCGCGGAACGCCACGCACGACGTCACCAACCAGCCCCCACCCCTGTCCCCGTACGACGCCTCCGAGGACGCGGCCCTGCTGGAGGGGCTGCGCCGGGAGGGCGCCGGCTGGGCCGAGGAGGACGTGCGGCGGCTCGGCCGGACGGCGGGCAGCGAGGAGGCGCAGGAGTGGGGTGAGCAGGCGAACCGGCACGAGCCGGAGTTGCACACGCACGACCGCTACGGCAACCGGATCGACGAGGTCGAGTTCCACCCGAGCTGGCACCGGTTGATGGGCGTCGCCGTGGCCGAGGGCCTGGCAGGCGCGCCCTGGGCGGACGAGCGCCCCGGCGCCCATGTGGCCCGTACCGCACGGGGGTTGGTGTGGGGACACACCGAGGCCGGGCACGGCTGCCCGACGTCGATGACGTACGCCGCCGTCCCCGCCCTGCGCGCCACACCCGAACTGGCCGCGGTCTACGAGCCGTTGCTCACCAGCCGGGTGTACGACCCGGTGCTGCGCGTCCCGACCGAGAAGCGCGGGCTGCTGGCCGGGATGGGGATGACCGAGAAGCAGGGCGGCTCCGACGTCCGTACGAACACCACGGCGGCCACCCCCACCGCCGAACCCGGTGTGTACACCCTGCGCGGGCACAAGTGGTTCACGTCGGCGCCGATGTGCGACGTGTTCCTCGTCCTGGCGCAGGCTCCGGGCGGTCTGTCGTGTTTCCTCGTGCCGCGTGTGCTGCCCGACGGCAGCCGCAACACGTTCCGTATCCAGCGGCTGAAGGACAAGCTGGGCAACCGCTCCAACGCGTCCTCGGAGCCCGAGTTCGACGGGACCGTCGCCTGGCTCGTCGGTCCCGAGGGACGCGGCGTCAAAACCATCATCGAGATGGTCAACTGCACGCGTCTGGACTGCGTGATGATGTCGGCGACGCTGATGCGCAAGACGCTCGTCGAGGCGGGCCACCATGTGCGGTACCGGTCCGCGTTCGGCGCGCGACTGCTCGAACAGCCGCTGATGCGCAACGTGTTGGCCGATCTGGCGCTGGAGTCGGAGGCCGCCACGACGCTCACGCTGCGGCTGGCGGGCGCGGCCGACCGTGCGGTGCGCGGGGACGGCGCCGAGTCGGCGTTCCGCCGGATCGCCACCGCCGTCGGCAAGTACTGGGTCACCAAGCGCGGCCCGGCCTTCACGGCGGAGGCCCTGGAGTGCCTCGGCGGCAACGGCTACGTCGAGGACTCGGGCATGCCCCGGCACTACCGCGAGGCTCCCCTCCTCTCGATCTGGGAGGGCTCGGGAAACGTCAACGCCCTCGATGTACTGCGGGCGTTGACCCGGGACCCCGGCACGGCGGAGGCGCTGTTCGCCGAACTCGCCCTGGCGCAGGGCGCGGACACCCGCCTGGACGCCGCTGTGAGCCGGTTGAAGAACGGGTTGAGCGAGGCCACCGAGACGGGTGCCCGCCGTCTCGTCGAGCAGATGGCCTTGACCCTGCAGGCCTCCCTCCTGGTACGGCACGCCCCCGCCGCGGTCGCCGACGCCTTCTGCGCGACCCGGCTGGGCGGCGACTGGGGGTACGCCTTCGGCACACTTCCCGACTCCGCCGACCTCGACACGATCCTCGCCCGCGCTCTGCCCGAAGAAGACTGACCCTCGGTCACCCCCCGATTCCGCTTCGTTGTCAGTGGCGTGGTGCAGACTCGCGATCAGTCGGGCACTTCGTCTGGGGAGGGCAACGTGTTCACGGGGATCGACGAGGTCGACTGGGCCTCACTGCGACATGCGTACGGCAGTGCCGAGGACGTGCCCGGATTGCTCCGGGGACTGGCCTCAGCGGACCCCGTCGAGCGGGCGAACGCGCTCGACGGGATGTACGGCGCGGTGCACCACCAGGGGATCGTGTACGACTCGACGCTCGCCTGCGTTCCGTTTCTGCTCGCGCTCGTCGCCTGTGAGGAGGTCGCGGACCGGGGCGGGTTGGTGGAACTTCTGGTCAGCATCGGACAGGGACACCGGCCGGAGGGGGAAGCGGGTGGCGGGCGTGGACCGGCGGACGCCGCCGTCCGCTTGGGGGCCGAGGTCTTCGCCGTGCTCGTCGGGGACCGGGACTCCGGCGTGCGCGGGGCAGCGGCGGAGGCGCTCGTACGGTTTCTCGATCAACCGGCGCGTGTGCTGGGCCTGTTGCGGCAGCGGATCGCGGTCGAGCGCGACGACCGGGTCCTGCTCGCCCTGACCGAGAGCCTCGGCCTGTTCGTACGACAGCACCCGGCGCAGGCCGCCGAGGCGGTGGACGTCCTGGCAGCGCACAGTGTTCCACCGTACGACCCCGCGCTACGGCTCGCAGCCCTCGGTCAACTCGCGGGCTGCGCACCCGATCGGCTCCCCGCCGACCTGGTCCCCACCGTTGTCGGACTGCTCGGGGAGCGGTCCGAGCGGCGCCGGTCGGGCCTCTCCGGGCCGGCGGACATCGATCACCGGGACCCGGGCACGCTCGCCGGGCGGTTACGCCGCCTGCGGCCCTCGGACGAGGAGGGCGCGCATCTGCTGCGTACCCTGCACACCGCGCTCGACGGGCGGGTGACCGACCGGATCGCCTTGCTGGAGGGGCAGTTGACCAGCCGGGACCCGGCCGACCGGTGCAATGGTGTGTGGATGTCGGCGGGGCTGTTCCGCGAGTGGCGGGCCGACTGTGCGGCGCTCGTCGAACTGATCGGTGGGCAACTGGGCCCGGGGGCGGACCAGTTGCGCGATGCCGCGTTGTCGGTCCTGGGGGATCTCTTCCAGCTGGCCGCACCGGCCGCCGACCACCTCCACGCGCTGGTGACCGCGCGTCCCGACCTCTGGGTGCACCGCTGGGAAGGTCGGGCGCCGACCCTGGGCGGTCCGCTCAAGGTCCTTGCCCGCAGCGGCGATCCACGGGCCGCACCGGTGCTGGCCGAGGTGCTCGCGCAGCCGGTCGTGCCCGACGATCTGGGACGGGTGATCGTCCACCTGGGCCGGTCCGCCGCACCGCTCGCACCGGCGCTACGACACCGGCTCGGCCTGGTACCCCTCGACTCCCCCGAGACGTTCGACCGTGCCGTACCGCTGCTGTCCGCGCTGACGGCGCTCGCCGACCGGGAGGCCGTGCCGGAGGTGCTGCGGCTGTTGCGCGGGATGCCGGACGGAGTGCGGTCGAGGCACCGGGTCGTGGAGTCGGCGGTCCTGGCCCTCGACGCGTTCGGGGGCGGCGCGGACGGGGTCGTACCGGTGCTGCGGGGGCTGCTGGAGTCCGACTGCGCGGGCGTCGCGGCGGGTGCGTTGTGGTCCGTGGAGGGGGATCCGGCGGCTGTACTGCCCGTTCTGGTAAGGGAGTTGGAGAGTTCGGACACGCATCGGCGCCGGGGGGCCGCGGAGGTGCTGGCGCGGATGGGGCCGTCGGCGCGGGTCGCGTCGCCCGGGCTGTCGCGGATGCTCGGGGCCGAGTGCGAGGGGGAGCGGACTGCGGGCGCGCAAGCGCTGTGGCGGGTCACCGGGAACGCGGAGCAAGTGCTTCCGGTGCTGCGCTCGGCTTGGGCAGAGCATCCGTACGTACGGGGCGCTGTTGCCACGTGTCTGGTCGACATGGGGATGGCCGGGGCGCCGTTGCATGACCTGGTGGAGGCGGAACTCGCCTCTCCGCGACGGCACTTGGCGCGGTCGGGCGGGCATGGGAGCCAGGACGTTCTGGAGGACGAGCGGCTCTTGGCGGTCTGCCGGGCGGTCGTGGCCGGGAGGGGTGGGACCCGGTAGGTCGGTGCGACGGGCATGACGAGGGCCCCTGCATGCCGACCCGCATGCCGGGGGCGCTCAAGCCATTTCCCGGGCAGTCAGCCCGTCTTCCGTCCCCACAGCGGGCCGAAGCGTGCCCACTCCTCGTCCCACTGGTCCATGCGCCGGCGTTCCAGGCGACCGCGCAGGGCTTGGGCGCCGACGAAGGGAATCACCGCGGCGCCCGCTCCCAGCAGGGTGCCGATCAGTGTGGCGCGCAGCTGGGCCTGGGAGGCGGTGGCGGGTTGGGTGACCAAGTGGCCCTGTGGGTCGGTCCAGATGGTCACCGGAGTGCCTATCGCGCTGCCGGCGGGGACGCGTATCTGGCCGGTGTGCGAGGAGCCGTCCACGGCCGCCCAGCGGACCTTCGCCCAGACGGGTTCGCCGGTCGTCGTGCCGGAGCCCGCCGGGGACGGGCCGGGCGCGTTCTGGGTCACCAGTGCCACCACGGGTTTCCACGTGACGCGTTCCTGGGCCAGTTCGTGTTCGACGGACCGGGTCGCCGTCAGACCGGCGAGCACACCTGCGAGGACGGTGACCAGCCAAGCACCGAGCAAGATCCACGACTCCATCGCATCGGCGCGACGCTTGAGCGGATTGCGCCGCCACCGCCACAACCACACCTTCGGACCTCGGAACGCCATCGAAGGCATCCTCCTCATGAACGCACTGACATGCCGAACCGCCCTCCCATACGGGAGACGTCTCCTCGATGCTCACGACGAATACCCCAACTCGACAGTCCCATGATTTCCGAGGCGTCCGCGGGGACTTCACGGGAAAGGCCCTCGGATCCGTCCGCCAGGCCCGGGGCACGGCCCTGACCTGCGGTGACGCCGATTCCGGGGGTGACTGTCAGTGGTGGGGTGCAGACTGGCCAGTGGCGGGGCAAAGTCGCCAAAATCGCAGCGGAGGTGATCGGCATGACTGAGGTGCTGCTCGCGGTGGGTACGCGAAAAGGCCTGTTCATCGGGCGTAGGCGGGGTGGCGTCTGGGAGTTCGACGAGAGTCCGTACTTCAACGCGCAGGCGCTGTATTCGGTCGCAGTCGACACCCGCGGCGCCACGCCGAGACTGCTGGCCGGTGGTGACAGTGCTCACTGGGGTCCGTCCGTGTTCCAGTCCGACGACCTCGGCCGCACCTGGGCCGAGCCGGCGCAGCCCGCGGTCAAGTTCCCCAAGGACACCGGGGCTTCACTGGAGCGGGTGTGGCAGCTGCACCCGGCAGCCGCGGAACCGGAGGTGGTGTACGCGGGTACGGAACCTGCGGCGCTGTACCGCTCCGAGGACCGAGGCGAGAGCTTCGAACTCGTCCGCCCCCTCTGGGAACACCCCACCCGCTCGCGGTGGGTACCGGGCGGCGGCGGAGAGGGACTGCACACCATCCTCACCGACGAGCGCGACCCGCTGGCCGTCACGGTGGCCGTCTCGACGGCCGGGGTGTTCCGTACGCGCGACGGCGGCGCGAGCTGGGAACCGTCCAACTCCGGTGTCGCCGCGGTGTTCCTGCCGGATCCGAACCCGGAGTTCGGCCAGTGCGTGCACAAGGTCGCGCAGGACGCGGCGACCCCGGACCGGCTGTATCTGCAGAACCACTGGGGGGTGTACCGCAGCGACGACGCGGGCGGGCACTGGACGGACATCGGCGAGGGCCTGCCGTCCACGTTCGGCTTCGCGGCGGCGGCCCACCCCCATCGCGGCGACACCGCCTACGTGTTCCCGATCAACGCCGACTCCGACCGGGTGCCCGCCGAGCACCGGTGCCGGGTCTTCCGTACGGCGGACGCGGGCCGGAGCTGGGAGCCGCTGTCGGCGGGGCTGCCGTCCGAGGACCACTACGGCACGGTGCTCCGCGACGCGATGTGCACGGACGGCGCGGACCCGGCGGGCGTGTACTTCGGCAATCGCAACGGCGAGGTGTTCGCGTCGGCCGACGACGGCGACAGCTGGCAGCAGTTGGCGTCCCACCTCCCCGACGTGCTGTGCGTCCGGGCCGCGGTCATCGCATGAGGGCACGAACTCCCGGGCGGGGAGGCTTCGTTCGGAGGAGTCGACGGTTCGGTCGTTCTCGGTCGGGCTCGGGCCACCGGTTGATCGCCGGGCCCGGTACGGCAGTAGGGTGACGCCCGTGGCACCACGACCGTTGCATGAGATCGTCGAACCGGGCTGGGCGAAAGCCCTGGAACCCGTGACCGGACGCGTCGCCGAGATGGGGGACTTCCTGCGCGCGGAGATCGCCGCGGGACGCACCTACCTACCGGCCGGACCGAATGTCCTCCGAGCCTTCCAACAGCCGTTCGACGACGTCCGCGTCCTGATCGTCGGCCAGGACCCCTACCCCACTCCGGGGCACGCGGTGGGGCTGTCGTTCTCGGTGGCCCCCGAGGTACGTCCGCTGCCGCCGAGCCTGCTGAACATCTACCGGGAGCTCAACACGGACCTGGGGCTGCCCCAGCCGTCCAACGGCGATCTGACGCCGTGGAGCCAGCAGGGGGTGCTGCTGCTGAACAGGGCACTCACCACGGCGCCGCGCAGTCCGGCCGCGCATCGCGGCAAGGGCTGGGAGGAGGTCACGGAGCAGGCGATACGGGCGCTGGCCGCGCGCGGCAAGCCGCTGGTGTCGATCCTGTGGGGCCGCGACGCCCGCAACCTGCGCCCGCTCCTCGGCGACCTGCCCTCGGTGGAGTCCTCCCACCCGTCCCCGATGTCGGCCGACCGCGGCTTCTTCGGCTCCCGCCCCTTCAGCCGCGCCAACGACCTGCTGGTCCGGCAGGGAGGACAACCGGTGGACTGGCGCCTGCCGTGACGATTGCGGGGGACGGTTCACCGGATGCCGTGGGCAGGTTCCTCGCCGTGGACTCGGGAGGCTCGGGGCTCCGGGTCGTCGTGGGCGAGGTCGGTAGTGGCCGAAGATCGGGCCCGCTCTCGTCCGGGGAACCTGTTCGGACCGGTGCCCGTGGGATCGACGCCGGGCATCTCATGGAGCAACTGGTCCCGATGGTGCGGACGTTGGCCGACAAGGCCGAGGCGTTCGGGGTGGCCGAGGTGGGTACGGCTGTGATCGGGGCCGCCGGGCTCGCCACCCTCGGGGACGGGTTGCGGGCCGAACTGCCGGACGCGCTGGCGCGGGAGTTCGGGGTGCGGACGGTCGCGCTCGCCGCCGATGCCGTCACCGCCTACGTCGGCGCCCTCGGGGCGCGGCCCGGTGCCGTGGTCGCCGCCGGTACCGGACTCATCGCGATCGGCACCGACCTCACCGGCTGGCGGCGGGCGGACGGCTGGGGCCATCTGCTCGGCGACTGCGGTGGCGGGGCCTGGATCGGGCGGGCCGGGCTGGAGGCGGCGCTGCGTGCGCACGACGGGCGGGACGGCGGTTCCGGACCGCTGCTGACCTGCGCCGAGGAACAGTTCGGGCCGATGCCGGGGCTGCCCGGCAAGCTCTATCCACGGCCGGACCGTCCCGCCGTACTCGCGTCCTTCGCGCCCCGAGTCGCCCGGTGTGCTCCGGACGATCCGGTGGCCGCGGGCATTCTGCGTGCCGCGGCCCGGCACATGGTCGAGTCGGCCGCCGCGGTCTGCCCGGCGACCGGTGAGCCCCAAGTAGCCCTCACCGGTGGCCTGTTCAAGATGGGCGACCCCCTCCTCGTACCCCTGCACGAGGAGTTGGCGAAACGGCTGCCGCATGCGCGGCTGGTTGCGGCGGAGGGTGATCCGCTGGACGGTGCCGTGCGGATCGCACGGGATCTTGCTGCCGGCGCGCTCACTCTGCCGTGTGACGACGTGATGTTGTCCGTGGCGAGCTCAAAGGGACAAGGTGATCACTTCTGATCCGTACGTAACTCATCAGACAAAACAGGACGGATACCGCTCACCTGCACCCTCCCCGAACAGGGGAGCCCAGGAAGCCAGTAACATGCGTCGCCATGAGCTCCCCCACTGGGCCCGCGTCCGGCCTGCCAGTACGAATGCCGCGACCTCGCCAGCCCGGGCGGCACCGCCGCCCCGAGCAGCTGGCGGCTCCCGAGGGCGCGCCCGCGCTCGTCCTCGCTGTGCCGGGCACGCCCAGCGCCGCCACGCGCAGCCTCGCCGAGGAGGTCGTGAGCATCGCGCGCTCCGAGCTGCCCGGCCTTGACGGGCGCATCGGTTACCTCGACGGCGGCGACGCCGAGTTCCCCTCGCTGACGTCCGTGCTCGCGCACGCGGCCGAGGAGCGCACCGCCCGCTTCGAGCAGGCCAGGGCAGCCGGCTCCGACGTCAAGGAGCCCGACGGTCCCGTGGCGGTCGTCGTGCCGCTCCTCGCCGGTCCGGACAGCGCGCTGCTGCGCCAGGTCCGCCAGGCCGTCATGGACAGCCGTGTCGCGGCCGACCTGACCGATGTGCTCGGCCCGCACCCGTTGCTCGCCGAGGCGCTGCACGTGCGGCTCTCCGAGGCGGGGCTGGCCCGCGCCGACCGCGCCCGGCTGTTCACCGTGGCGACCGCCGCGGACGGCATCATCCTCGCCTCTGTGGGCGGCGAGGAGGCCGTACAGGCGGCCGGGATCACCGGCATGCTGCTCGCCGCGCGGCTCGCCGTGCCGGTGATGGCGGCGGCTCTGGACCAGGAAGGTTCCATCGCGGCCATCGCCGAGCAGCTGCGTTCCTCGGGCTCGCAGCAGCTGGCGCTCGCGCCGTATCTGATCGGCCCGGAGATCGACCCGGCTCTGCTGCAGGCGGCTGCCGCCGAGGCCGGCTGTGCCGCCGCCGAGGCGCTCGGCCCGTACCCGGCGATCGGCAAGCTCGCGCTCGCCAAGTACACGACGGCGCTGGGCATCGCCCCGCCGCAGCCGCAGGGCGCTCCGGTTCGCTGACCCACCCCGCACGCGTAACGCCGTAGCGCCGAAAGGGCCCCTCCTCACGCGGGAGCGGGCCCTTCGGCATGTCGTGGAGACAACAGCGGGGTCAGTCGAACACCACGCAGGACGCGGCGGTCACCTCGATCGAACCGCCGCGTCGCGGGACGCCCGTGGCGGGGTCGACGGCGAACCAGGTGACGTCGCCGGAGCGTTCGTTCGCCACGTAGAGGTTGCCCCCGGCCTCGGTGAGGGCGCGCGGCCAGTGGCCCCCGCAGGGCACCGTCCCGACCAGTCGCAGTCCCTCGTCCTCGACGGCGAGCACGGACAGGACGTCCTCGCCGCGGGTCGCCGTCCAGACGAAGCGGCCGTCCGGTGAGGTCACGATGCCCGAGGGGTAGGCGGCGTCGCCGTCCGGGGCACCCGGCAGTACCGGTGTCTCGGTCAGCGGCTTCAGTGAGCCGCTCTCGGCGTCCCAGCGGCAGACGGTGACGGTCGGGGTGAGTTCGTTGAGGACGTACGCGTGGGTGCCGTCCGGGTGGAAGGCCAGGTGGCGGGGGCCGGAACCGGGCCGAAGGGCGATCTCGCGGTGCAGTACGGGATGTCCGTCGTCCAGCGTGCACACCCGCACGGAGTCGGTGCCGAGGTCGACGCTGACCGCCCAACGTCCACTCGGGTCGGGCTGGATCTGGTGGGCGTGCGGCCCCTGCTGGCGCCGTTCGTGCGGGCCCGAGCCGGTGTGCCGGAGCTGTCCCGAGGGGCAGTCGGCCAGCGTTCCGTCGGCGCGGACCGGTACGGCCGTGACGGTGCCGGAGCCGTAGTCGGCGGTCAGGAGGTGCCCGGCGAACAGGCTCAGGTACGTCGGTCCCGCGCCGCCGACCCGCACCGGCGGACCCGCGAGCTCGGGCTTGTCGCCGTGCACGCGGTACGCGGCCACGGCACCCTCGGCCGTCTCACTCACCGCGTAGAGGGTGGTGCCATCGGCAGCCAGCGCCAGGTACGAGGGGTCGGGGACGCCGTCGACGCTGCTCAGGACCGTCAGCGCGCCGCTGTCCGCGTCCACGGTCGCCCCGACGACACCCGGGCCGCCCGCCGCTGTGAACGACCCGATGAACGCCCGCCGTCCCCGCCTGCCGCCGTCTGCCACCGCTGTCCCCTCTCGGTCAGTGCTGTCCGGGGTGACGGTATAGCAGTCGATCATGACCGGTCTAGACCAAAGTGCCGAGTCTGTTGAAGCGGGGCATGCCGGACCGTGCGCGCAGGGGCTCGGCGAGTTCGGCGAGGGCGCGTTCCAGGCCGTGGAGGTGGGCCGGCGCGGGTTCCACCGGGGGCCGAGCGGAAGTGGCCGTGAGCCGCGAGGCGTCGCCCACCAGCAAGCGACTGACAGGGGTGCGCTGTGCGAGGCCTCCGGTTCCACCAGGCCGAACCGGCTCAAGCTCCCACGAGCCGCGAGCTTGACCCTGCTCGCAGAGGCTCGGCAAGCTCCGCGAGGGCGCGTTCCAGGCCGTGGAGGTGGGCCAGCGCGGGTGACGCCGGGGGCCGGGCCGAAGTGGCGACGAGCCGCGAGGCGTCGCCGTCGGTGAGTGCCTCGACCGCGGTCTCGACGCGCCGGCAGGCGGCTGCGAGGCGGGCGTCGTGGGAGGCCTCCGGGTCGGCGGCCACGGCGACGAGGCCACGGATCTCGCGGGCGCAGTCGTCGAGCAGGGCGACCACCCGGCGGGCACGGCGCTTGCGGCCGAGCACGGGGTTCAGCGGGTGTACGAGGGGCGCGACGGAGAGCCGTACCCGGCCGAGCAGTTGCTCCAGTTCGGCGACGCGTCCCGCGGGGTCGGCGGTCGCGGAACCGGCGAGGCGGGCGGCGGCCTCGGCGGTGCAGGTGCGGACGCAGCGCAGGGCGCGTTGGATCCAGGCGTCCGTGGTGGTGTGCGTAGTCACCGGCAGCACGAGGAGCACGGCCAGTACGGCGCCGAGCGCGCCGACGCCGGTCTCCGCGAACCGCAGGGCCAGCAGGCCGGGGTTCAGGACGCCGAGGAGGCCGTAGAGCAGCTCGGCCATCAAGGTCACCGAGAGCATCATCCAGGTGTAGGAGACGGCGGCCGAGTAGAAGATCCCGAACACGCAGGCGGCGACCAGGATCGCGGTGGGGACGGGGGCGCCGTGGACCGGTACGGCGACCAGCAGGCCCAGGCCGATGCCGAGGACCGTGCCGAGGACGCGGCGGAAGCCGCGGACCACGGTCTCGCCGCGCGAGGCGGTGTTCACGAAGATCCACCAGGTGGCGCCGACGGCCCAGTACCAGCGCTGCCCGGACACCAACTGACCCACGACGAGGGCGAATCCGGCGCCGGCGGTCGCCTGGACCGCCTGCCGCGTGGTCACACGGGCCAAGCCGCGAGCGGCAGTTGGAGCGGGTACGGCGGTCGGGGGCAGTCGGCGTTCGTAGCACCAGAAGCCGAAGCGGACCGTCGCCGCGGTGAGCACGGAGAGGACAACTGCGCTGTACAGCGCGGTCAGTTGGGCGGTGGTCGCGTGCAGGAACTGGGCCACGAAGAAGGTCATGAACGCGAACACGCCGAGGCTGTGGCCGCGCGGTCCCCAGCGGCGGGCGTAGACGCCGGCGCCGACCACGGCGAGGAAGGTGAGGTCCCGGGCGACGGGGTGGTCGTGCAGTTCGGCCGCGGCGGCGAGCACCGGCAGGCCCACGCAGGGCAGCAGTGCGGTGGTCACGGCCTGCCCGCGCACCGTGGCGTCCGTGACCGTGAAGAGGGCCAGCAGCGCGGCGAGACCGCCGGTGACGGCGCCCGCGAGGGACTGCCCGGTCAGCCCGCAGACGACGACCGCCAGACCGATACCGAGGACGGCCCGACCGGCGAAGCGCAGCCGCGTACGCCCCGGGTCCGGAGCCACGAACACCCTCTTCAGCACTGCTTCCCGCACTGCTCCCCGCCCCCTGCGAATACCCCTGGACACCGGTGGACACCGGCATGAAAAAGGCGCCGCGGAGGTCCGCAGCGCCATCGACATACCCATGAGAGCATCATCCGATCGAGTGGCTCAAGTGGCGCTCGATCTACTGGTCCATTGGCCCGATCGCAGTGGACTGAGCCATTGGTACAGTCTTGTGTCATGAGCGTGGACGAACTCGACACCCGCATCCTGAAGCTGCTCCTGGAGCAGCCGCGTACCAGCGTGCGTGAGTACGCCCGCCTGCTCGGTGTCGCCCGCGGCACGCTCCAGGCCCGTCTCGACCGGATGGAGCGGGACGGAGTGATCACCGGTACGGGCCCCTTCCTCTCCCCCGCCGCGCTCGGGCACCCGGTGCTCGCGTTCGTGCACATCGAGGTCACACAAGGGCATCTCGACGACGTGGGGGACGCGCTGGCCGCCGTACCGGAGATCGTCGAGGCGTTCTCGATCACCGGCGGCGGAGATCTGCTCACCCGGGTCGTGGCGCGGGACAACGGCCACCTGGAGGACGTGATCCAGCAGCTGATCAGCCTGCCGGGCGTGGTCCGCACCCGTACCGAGATGGCGCTGCGCGAGCGCGTCCCGCACCGGTTGCTGCCGCTGGTGGAGTCGATCGGCCGTGCGGCCGGGAAGTGACCCTTGGCATCCTGAACCCATGAGCAACCTCGGCGGCCTCTCGGTCATCTTCGATCTCGACGGAACACTCGTGGACAGCGAGCCGAACTACTACGAAGCCACCCGGCAGACCCTCGCCGAGCACGGCGTCCCGGACTTCACGTGGGCCCAGCACGAGCGCTACGTCGGCATCAGCACCCAGGAGACACTCACCCTCCTGAAGGAACGCCACGGCCTGAAGGCGCCGGTGGAGGAGCTGCTCGCGGAGACGAACCGCCGCTATCTGGCGCTGGCCCGGGCCGGCACGCCCGTGTACCCGGAGATGCGGAAGTTCGTGGAGTTGCTGGCGGCCGAGGGCGTGCCGATGGCCGTGGCCTCGGGTTCGTCGCCGGAGGCGATCGAGGCGATCCTGTCGGGCACCGGGCTCGACGCGTCGTTGCGGACCGTCGTCTCGGCGGACGAGGTGGCGCGGGGCAAGCCCGCGCCGGACGTCTTCCTGGAGGCCGCCCGTAGGCTCGGGGCGTCCCCGGCCGACTGTGTGGTCCTGGAGGACGCCGCTCCGGGCGCGGCTGCGGCGCACGCGGCCGGAATGCGCTGCATCGCGATCCCGTACGTGACCGCGCAGGCCGACGCCCCCGAGTTCGCCACGGCGGGACTGCTACTCCGGGGCGGCCAGGCGGAGTTCAGCGCGCAGGGGGCGTACGACTGGCTCACCGGGAGCTGACCGGACGCGTCAGGACACCCGCAGCACGGGCTTGTCCCGGTCGCGGTGGATCGGCGCCGCCGAGTCGGTCAGCGGTACACCCGAGCCTCCGTTCCGTACGGCGACGATCTCGGCCGCGATGGACAGCGCGGTCTCCTCGGGCGTACGGCCGCCGAGGTCGAGGCCGATCGGGGAGCGCAGCCGGGCCAACTCCCGCTCGGTGACGCCGCCTTCCCGCAGCCGACGGTTCCGGTCCTCGTGGGTGCGGCGCGAGCCCATGGCGCCGACGAAGGCGGCGGGCAGCCGCAGGGCCTCGCGGAGGAGCGGTATGTCGAACTTGGCGTCATGGGTGAGCACGCACAGGACCGTGCGTTCGTCCGTCGCCGTGCGCAGGAGGTAGCGGTGCGGCCAGTCGACGACGATCTCGTCGGCGTCCGGGAAACGGCTCCGGGTGGCGAAGACGGGCCGGGCGTCGCACACGGTCACCCGATAGCCCAGGAACCTGCCCGCCCGCACCAGCGCCGCCGCGAAGTCGACGGCACCGAAGACGATCATGCGGGGCGGGGGCACGCTGGACTCGACGAAAAGGGTCAGGCCGCCGGGGCAGTGCGAGCCGTCCTCCGAGATCTCGACGGTTCCGGTACGGCCGAGGTCCAGCAGCGCGCGGGCCTGGGCCGCCGACGTGCGGTCCAGGTGGGACCGGCCGGCGCGGGGGCCTTCGTGCGGTCGGTGGCGGCCGCTCCCGTCCGCCCCGACCTCGCCCGGGCTGTCCGCGTCCCTCGGGCCGAGGCTGCCCTCGTGCCTCCCGTCGGGATACACCAGCAGCGCCCTGCCGAGCAGTTCGGCCGGCCCCCGGGCCACCCGGGCGAGCGCCACCGGCTCGCCCCTGGCCGCCGCGGCCAACCCCGCGGCGTACACCGGGTCGCCCGCACGCACCGGCGTGACCAGGACCTCGATCACCCCGCCGCAGGTCAGGCCGACCGCGAAGGCGTCCTCGTCGCTGTAGCCGAAGCGTTCGCTGACCGGCTCGCCGTCCTGGAGGGCCTGTACGCACAGGTCGTACACCGCGCCTTCCACGCAGCCGCCGGAGACCGAGCCGATGACCGTGCCGTCGGTGTCGACGGCGAGCGCGGCACCGGGTGGGCGCGGTGCGCTGCCGCCGACGGAGACGACGGTCGCGACCGCGAAGTCCCGGCCGTCCCGCACCCAGCGGTGCAACTCCTCGGCGATGTCAAGCACTTGGCGTCCCGCCCGCGGTCAGGACCCGGTCGGGCCGGATCGGCAGGTCGCGGTGGCGGACGCCGGTGGCGTGCCATACGGCGTTGGCGATCGCCGCCGCGGTTCCTACGACCCCGATCTCGCCGATGCCCTTGATGCCGACCGGGTCGTCCGGGTCGGGGTCGTCGACCCAGTCCGCCTCGATGGCCGGTACGTCGGCGTTGGCGGAGAAGTGGTAGTGGGCGAGGTCCGGGCCGACCAGGGCGCCGGACGCCGGGTCGCGGACCGCCTCCTCGTGCAGGGCCATGGAGATGCCCCAGGTCATCCCGCCGACGAACTGGTTGCGCGCGGTCAGCGGGTTGACGATCCGTCCGGCGGCGAAGATGCCGAGCAGGCGCCGTACGCGGACCTCGCCGCTGGTGACGTCCACGGCGACCTCGGCGAACTGCGCGCCGAAGGAGTGCCGTTCCTTCTTGCTGAGGGCGGCGACGGCCTCGGCAGTGTCGCTTCGCGCGGTGATGCCCTCCGGCGGGATGTCGCCGCCCAGGGCCAGTTGCTCCCGCAGGTCGGCCGCCGCCCGCATCACCGCCCAGGCCCAGGAACGGGTGCCCATGGAGCCGCCGGCGAACATCGCTGCTCCGAGGTCGCTGTCCCCGATGTGTACCCGGACCCGGCCCGGCTGCGTCTCCAGCGCCTCCGCGGCGACGAGGGTCAGCGCGGTGCGCGCGCCGGTGCCGATGTCCGTCGCGTTGACCCGCACGGTGAAGGTGCCGTCCGCCTCCGCGGTCACCGCCGCTGTGGACGGGCCGACCCCGACGTGGAACGTCGACGCGGCCATGCCGGTACCCAGCAGCCAGCGCCCTTCGCGGCGCACGCCGGGACACGGGTCGCGGTCGGCCCAGCCGAAGCGCCCGGCGCCCTCCTCGAAGCAGGCGAGCAGGTTGCGGCTGCTGAAGGGCAGCCCGGAGACGGGTCCCACGGCCGGTTCGTTGCGGACGCGCAGCGCGATCGGGTCGATGCCGCACTTCTCCGCGAGTTCGTCGAGCGCCGACTCCAGCGCGAACGAGCCGGGGGCCTCGCCCGGGGCACGCATGAAGGTGGGGGTCGGCACGTCGAGCCGTACGACCTTGAAGACACTGCGGTGGGTGTCGGCGTCGTACAGCGGACGTCCGTACGCGGCGCTCGGTTCGACGAACTCGTGCACGGTGGAGGTGCGGCTCAGTGCCTGGTGGTCGAGGGCGCGCAGCCGTCCGTCGGGATCGGCGCCGAGCCTGACGCGCTGTGCGGTGGGGCTGCGGTAGCCGACCAGGGAGAACAGCTGACGGCGCGTCAACACCACGCGGACCGGGCGCTGCAGAAGGGTCGCGGCCATCACGGCGGCCACCTGGTGCGGTCGGACCCCCTTGGACCCGAAGCCGCCGCCGACGTGTTCGGCCCGCACTCGCACGGCCTCCGGGTCGAGGGAGAACAGCTTCGCGAGCTCGGCGGCCACCCACACGGTGCTCTGGTTGGAGTCGACGACATCGAGCCGGCCGCCCTCCCAACGAGCCGTCGCGGCATGGGGTTCCATGGCGCTGTGGTGCTCCTCGGGGGTCGTGTACTCCTCGTCCACGACCACGGCGGACCGGGCGAGGGCGTCCTCCACGTCGCCCTTCACCACCTCGGGCGGCCCGGCGGGCGAGCCCGCCGCTGTGTAGGCGTCGGGGTGTCCGGCGAAGAACGCGATGTCGTGCGGCTCCTCGTCGTACTCGACGACAAGGGCCTCGGCGGCCTCCCTGGCCTGCTCGGACGTCTCGGCGACGACCAGCGCCACCGGCCAGCCGACATACGGCACTTGGTCGTGCTGGAGGATGCCGAGGGCCGGGTCCGGGGGGCCCACGATGCTCATGTAGTCGGTGTTGACTCTGGGCGCGTTCGCGTGGTGCAGGACGGCGAGGACGCCGGGCATCGCGAGCACCGGTTCGGCCCGCACCGCGCGGACGCGGCCGCGGGCGACGGTGGACAACACCAGCCAGCCGTGGGCGAGTTCGGCGAAGGGGATGTCTCCCGCGTAGCGGACCGTGCCGGTGACCTTGTCCCGTCCCTCCACGCGGGTGTGGGCGGTTCCGTGGGCGCCCGGTACCCGGACGGGCTGGGTCGTGGTGGTCATCGGGCGGTCTCCTCGGCGAGTTCGGTCAGCACGGCCACGACCAGATTGCGCAGCAGGGTGACCTTGTAGGCGTTGTCCGCAAGGGGCTCGGCAGCGGCCAGTTCGGCGTCGGCCGCCGCCGCGAACGCCTCCGCGCTCGCCGGTCCCCCAGTCAGCAACCGCTCCGCCTCCCGCGCCCGCCACGGCCGGGACGCCACCGCCCCGAAGGCCAGCCGCACTTCGTGTACGACACCGTCCCGCACGTCGAGCGCGGCGGCGATCGAGCCGATCGCGAACGCGTAGGAGGCACGCTCGCGCACCTTCCGGTAACGGGAGTTGGCGGCGACCGGGGCGGCGGGCAGCGTGACGCCGGTGATCAGCGCGCCCGGCGGCAGCGCGGTCTCCCGGTGCGGGGTGTCGCCCACGGGGAGATAGAAGTCGGCAAGCGCCAACTCGCCCGGCCCGTCAGTGGTTTCGTACGACACGACCGCGTCGAAGGCGGCCAGTGCGACCGCCATGTCGGAGGGGTGGGTGGCCACACAGTGCTCGGAGGCGCCGAGGATCGCGTGGTTGTGGTGCTCGCCTTTCAACGCGGGGCAACCGGCCCCCGGGGTCCGCTTGTTGCAGGGCTGGGTCACGTCGGCGAAGTAGGCGCAGCGGGTCCGCTGGAGCAGGTTCCCGCCGACCGTGGCCATGTTGCGCAGCTGGCCGGAGGCGGCGGCCAGGACGGCCTGGGTCAACGCCGGGTAGCGGCGCCGGACTTCGGGATGCGCGGCGAGGTCGCTGTTGGTGACGGTGGCGCCGATGCGCAGTGTGCCGTCGGCCGTCATCTCTATGCGGTCCAGGGGCAGTTCGCGTACGTCGACGAGCCGCGCCGGACGTTCCACGCCGGCCTTCATCAGGTCGACGAGATTGGTACCGCCGCCGAGGAAGCGGGCGTCAGGATCCGCGTCGAGCAGCGCGACCGCGCCGGAGACGTCGAACACACGCCGGTACTCGAACTCCCTCATGCCGCGGCCTCCTTGAGCTCGGCCGGCTGCGCCTCGGTCTGCCGTTCCTCCGCCGCCCGTGCGACCGCCTGCACGATCGACACATACGCACCGCAGCGGCACAGGTTGCCGCTCATCCGCTCCCGTATCTCCTCGGCGGTGAGGGGCGGTGGCCCCGCCTCGGGCCGCACGTCGGCGGTGACCGCGCTGGGCCAGCCCGCCGCGTGCTCCTCGATCACCGCGAGGGCCGAACAGATCTGGCCCGGGGTGCAGTAGCCGCACTGGTAGCCGTCGAGTTCGAGGAACGCCTGCTGTACCGGATGCAGTCGGTCGCCGTCGGCCACGCCCTCGATGGTGGTGACGGCACGCCCCTCGGCGGCCACCGCCAGCTGGAGGCAGGCGACGGTCCGGCGGCCGTCGAGCAGCACCGTACAGGCGCCGCACTGGCCCTGGTCGCAGCCCTTCTTCGTGCCGGTGAGGTCGAGGCGTTCGCGCAGGGCGTCGAGCAGAGTGGTGCGGTGGTCGACGGGCAGCGTGTACTTCTCGCCGTTGATGTCGAGGGTGATGACGCTGGACGTCGCTGGGGCCATGATCAGCCTTCTCTCGCGGGTATGGGGCGCGTCGAAGCCGGACGAGGAGATCCCTGAGCCCACGGGGAGCGCGAAAGCGCCGGTCGGCACGCGATCCCGGCGGTCCGAACAGGCCGTACTGCCGGTAGAGTGAGCTCTAAACGGACAACTGTCCACTACCCGTCGAACCTAACGGACAGCTGTCCGCTTAGCAAGGCCGGCTCTGCCGTACTTTCCGGAAGGAGGAGGAATGCGCGAGGAGTTGGGCACGCCTCAGCGTTCGGACGCCCAGCGGAACCGCGAGCGCATCCTCGAAGTGGCGCTCGCGGAGCTGACGCTCGCGGCGGACGTCCCACTGAGCGCGATCGCCAGGAAGGCAGGGGTCGGGCAGGGCACGTTCTACCGCAACTTCCCCAACCGCGAGGCACTCCTGCTGGAGATCTACCGCCACGAGATGCAGCAGGTCGCCGATGCGGCGTCCCGCTTGCTGGAGACCCGCGCGCCGGACCGGGCGCTGCGCGAGTGGATGGACCGCCTCGCCCGGTTCGCGATGGCCAAGGCCGGTCTGGCCGACGCACTGCGGCAGGCGGCAGGCGGGTCCGGCAGCCCGGCCAAGCCGGGGCACGGCGTGGTGACGGAGGCGGTCGCGCTGCTGCTGAAGGCGAACGAGAAGGCCGGCACCATCCGCTCCGGCGTCACCCCCGAAGACTTCTTCCTCGCCATCGCGGGCCTGTGGCATATCGATCCCCACGGCGACTGGCAGACCCGCGCCGAATGGCTCCTGAACCTTGTCATGGACGGACTGCGGGCGGGAGCACCCGGGCGCTGAGCCGCGTCGCCCAAGGGTTCGTGCGCGCGTGATCGTGTACGTCACCGGCTCATCGCGCGCGGGGCCCGGAAGCGTGAGCGTCACCTCCCCCCGCCGTACGGCCGTTACAACACCGCGGCACCGCGGACTCCGGGCCGCCAAAGGAGGTGTACGACGACGACATACCCCCTCGGTTGCCTGCTTCCCGCACCGTGAAAACCCGAATGCGCCCGCTTGTTCGGTTCTGGGAGCATGCCGGAATGATCGACCGACTCGAACCGCTGGTCATCCGGCACACGTTCCGCGTCCCCCTCCCCACCGACCCAGTGGGTGAAGGCGCCATCGCTGCGCGGCAGTTCGACGCCGTGCTGCTCTCCGTGGGCTTCAAGCTCTCCGCGGACCTGCTGGAACGGCTGTCGGGGCTGTCCGAGGAGACCGTCGTCCGCATCGCCGAGAGCACCCTGCGGACCGTCCGCGAGCTGGTCGGCGACCACGTGCAGCACAACGCCTACTTCATCGACTTCCCGGCCAACGTGCCCGACACGGAAGACTTCTGGATGGCGTGCGTCGCCGACGCGCTCGGCGACGAGAAGACGCGCGCCGACACGCTCGACCAGCTGGCGACCGGCGTGGTGAACCTGCTCAGCCTGCCGGCCTACGGCAGGTACCAGCACACGTACGCCGAACTTCTCGCCGCCCAGGACGAGTTGATCGCGGCGGCGGGCGACCGGCTCACGGTGCTGCACGCGGGCGGCGAGCCGGCCGACGAACTCACCGCCCTGTACCTGGCGTTGGCAGGCAGCAGCACACCGCTGGACGAGGAGCACCAGCGTGATCTGCGGGCACTCGCCGAGCGGTGTGTCGACGGCCCGCAGCCCGAGGTGATCCCGGTGCGGGAGCACCGTGCGCTCGTCAACCAGGCCCGCCTGACGGTCGGTTCGGCGCTTCTGGTGGACACCGTCACGGATGTGCTGCGGCTGGCCTGTGCGTTGTCGGACGGCGATGTGACGCTGGCGGAGCCGACCCGCTTCCGGTCGCTGTCCCGGCCGGTGCGGCGGGCGCTGCTCGCGGCGCTGGACTCCGTGGTCGCCGCGTCGCCCGCCAAGCTCTCCGACGTGAATGTGCACCGCGAGGAGTGGAAGCGGCTCGGCGAGCGGCTGCACCCGCACGAGTACCCGCAGTGGCCGCATGCCGCCGAGGTGTTCGCGGTCGCGCGCGGCGAGCGGAAGGCGCCCTCGTTCGACGGCCGGGTCGAGGAACTCCTCGCCGAGAACGACGTGTTGGGCGCGGTGAAGCTGCTGAAGTCCGCGCCCGGCAAGCTGTTCCGCGCGCTGGACCGGCTGCTGCGCACGGCACTCACGCAGGAGGAGCGGGACGCGGTGGTGGCCGCGGCCGAGCAGGTCGCGCCCGAGGTGTCCGGCCGGGTCGTGCTGTCGGTGCGCGAGCACCTGCACAACCGTGCCCGGGAGACCGGGGAGTTGCGGGTGTTCGTGAACCGGCGCGGCCGGGCCTGGGTCACCGACGACGCGCGGGCGGTCGTAGGGCCGGTGGAGCGGGAGCGGCTGATTGGCGTGCTCGACGACGAGACGCGGCGTCGACTGCCTTCTCCTGAGCGGCTGTTGATCGACCCGGAGGTGCTCGACGTGGCGCTGCCGTTGAGCGGGAAGGCGACGGCGGCCGGGCTCGGGGTGCTGCCGCGTGGGTCGCTGTCGGCGGTGGAGGGCGAGTTGCTGCGGTTCTTCGTGTACTGGAAGGAGACCGAGCGGCGCACCGACTTCGACCTGTCGGCGCTGATGCTCAACGCCGACTACTCGACGAACACCTGGCTGTCGTACACCTCGCTCACCGAGGTCGAGGGTGAGCACTCGGGTGACATCACCGAAGCGCCGGACGGGGCCTCGGAGTTCATCAACCTGCGGCTGGGTGCGGTGCGGGGGGCGTTCGTCGTGCCGCAGGTCAACATCTACGCCGGGGAGGGTTTCGAGGAGGTCGAGGAGTCGTTCTTCGGGTTCATGCTGCGCGAGAGCGAGCAGCGGGGGCGTCCGTTCGAGCCGCGTACCGTGCGCGTGAAGTCGGAGCTGCGCGGTGCGGGCCGGGTCGCACTGCCGCTGGTGTTCCTGCGCGGGGACGACGGCCGTTGGCGTGCGAAGTGGCTGCACCTGTACCTCAAGGGCAGCCCCTCGGCGAACCGGGTGGAGGAGAACCGGGTGACGGTGGCCAACCTGCTGCGCGGCATCGTGGAGCGGCGGCAGCTCACCGTGCGCCATCTCGTCGACCTGATGACCGCGGAGGCGACCGAAGTGACACTGTGGGACGGCGAGACCGTCCCGGACGGTCCGGTCACCTACATCGGCCTGCGCCGTCCGGACGAGCTGCCCGAGGGCTCGCGGATCGTGAGTCTCGAAAATCTGCGCGACCTGATCCCCGACTGACTGATAGCGTCGGCCACGGCGAGGCCATGAACGGGCTTCCTTCTCAGCTGCTGCCTTCTGGCATTCAATCCAGTCCGTTCGCCTTCCTCGTCCTCGACGTCGCGTGAGGGGTGCCCCCAGGGCACCCCTCACGGCGCTTTTCCTCCCAAATCGCGCTTCACACACTTGTGGGACAATCCTCTATGCGCGGACGAAAGGCCACTTCAGTGAGCAGAGCGAACGACGGGGCCGACTACGGAAGCCTGCGGCTCGACCGCTCAGGTCAGGCCGAGGCCTTCGATGCCATCGGGGACCGGTACGACGAGGCCTTCCCGCACAAGGAGGGCCAGGTCGGAGCCGGTGACTGGCTGATCAAGGCCCTCGATCCGGGCTCCCGCGTACTGGACCTCGGCTGCGGCACGGGCGTCCCGACCGCCCGGCAGCTGACGGACGCCGGCCTTGAGGTCGTGGGTGTGGACCTGTCCCGCCGCATGGTGGAGCTGGCCCGCGAGTACGTCCCCGCCGCCACGTTCCACCAGCTGGACCTCGCCGACCTGCGCCCCGGCGGCCCCAGTGACCTGGGCAGTTTCGACGGTGTCGCCGCGTTCTTCTCCCTGCTGATGCTGCCGCGCGCGGAGATTCCGCTCGCCCTGCGCACGATCCACCACCTGTTGACTCCGGGCGGTCTGTTCGCCCTGTCGATGGTGGAGGCCCATGTGGACGACTTCGCGATCCCCTTCCTCGGCAACACGATCAGGGTCTCCGGCTACCTCCTCGAAGACCTGCACAAGATCCTGGACACCGCCGGATTCGAGATCGTGAAGGAGTCCTCCTACACCTACGCTCCGGCGGTCGCCGACGTCCCGCCCGAGGAACAGGTCTTCCTCTGCTGCCGACGGCGCGACTGAGGTCGTAGGACCGACACGGTGGCCCTGCCGCACCAGTGGACGGAACGAAGCGCGTGACGGAGCATCCGAGCCCCCGCGAAGGCCCCGCCGGAATCGCCCGGCGAGGCGCCTCGTCGAGCGGCCCGGGGCCCGTCGTACCGCTCGGCCGGACGCCCGCGCAGCAGCTGGACCGGCTCCAGTACCTCGACGTGGCCACCCGGCGGATCGCCCGCGGGATGGACCTGGACGAGACACTGCGGGAGCTGCGGTGGGCGGCTGTCCCCGCCTTCGCCGACGCGATCGTCATCCACCTGCACGACCCCCTGCCCGTCGGGGACGAGAAGTCGGCCGCGCCCGTCGTCCTCCAGCTGCACAGCATCGACCGGGCGCCGGAGGCCAGGACCGCCCTCCTGATGCCGCACACCGAGTACCCGAGCGTGGCCGAGCGGGTGCAGCCGACGCTCACCGGCCGGCTCGCGAAGCTGCTCCTGGCCGGGCGGCCGGCCTTCGGGGACACCCCGGGCATCGACCCCGCGGTGGCCGAGCTGCTCGGACCCGCGGCGAGCGCGCCGGGGACGCTGCCACCGGGCCGCCGGCTGATCATCGCCCCGCTGCACGGCCGTCACCACGTGATGGGCACCGTCGTGCTCCTGCGCCGCCCCGACCGGTCCGCGTTCACCGGCGACGACCTGCTCGTCGCCTCCCAGCTGGCCACCCACACCGCCATCGGCGTCCAGAAGGCGGTGATGTACGGCCACGAGGCCTCCGTGGCGGACACCCTGCAGCGCACCATGCTCCCGTCGTCGCTGCCCGAGCCGACCGGCATCCAGCTGGCCAGCCGCTATCTGCCCGCCTCGAAGACCGCGCAGGTCGGCGGCGACTGGTACGACGCGATACCGCTGCCCGGCAACCGGGTCGCGCTGATCGTCGGTGACGTCATGGGCCACTCCATGACGTCCGCCGCGATCATGGGCCAGCTGCGCACCATCGTGCAGACCCTCGCCGGTCTCGACCTGCCCCCGCACGAGGTACTGCACCACCTCGACGAACAGGCCCAGCGGCTCGGCAGCGACCACATCGCGACCTGCCTGTACGCGATCTACGACCCGATCTCGCACCGCCTGCTCATGGCGAACGCCGGCCATCCGCCCGCGGTGCTGCTGCGCCCGAACGGCCACGCGGAGGTCCTGCGTGTGCCGCCGGGCGCCCCGATCGGTGTCGGCGGCGTCGTCTTCGAGTCCGTGGAGATGCCCGCGCCCACCGGCACGACCCTGGTGCTGTACACGGACGGCCTGGTCGAGTCCCGCGACACGGACGTGGGGACGGGTGTCGAGGCCCTGCGCACCCACCTCCAGTCGACCCCGCACCGACACCGGCTGCCCTCGCTGGAACGGCTGTGCGACCGGATCCTCGTCGCGCTGGCGCCGGGCCCCCGTGACGACGACATCGCGCTGCTCACCGCCCGCTTCGAGGGCTTCCCCCCGGACAGCGTCGGCTACTGGCACCTGGACCCCCACCCGCTCACCGCGGGCCAGGCCCGCCGGCTGACCCGCCGGGTGCTGCGCCGCTGGGGCCTGGACGCCCTGCTCGACAGCACGGAACTCATGGTCAGCGAGGTCGTCACGAACGCCGTGCGGTACGCCTCGCGCCCCATCTCGCTACGGCTGCTGCGCACCGACGTGCTGCGCTGCGAGGTGACCGACGACTCGCCGCAGGTGCCCCGGATGCGGCAGGCCGGGCCCGGCGACGAGGGCGGCCGGGGTCTGTTCCTGGTCGACCGGCTCGCCCAGCGCTGGGGAGCGACACGGCTGAGCACGGGCAAGGTCGTGTGGTTCGAGCAGCAGATCCCGAAGAGCCGTTGAGGTCACGGGAGTTGGTGCTCAGACCGGACCGACACCCGTCCCTCCCTTGAGGCGTTCGAGGTCGGAGGGGCGAACCTGTATGACCACTACGGCGATCAGCGCGGCCACCACCGTGAAGATCGCCGCCATGACGAAGGCGGCCGAGACCCCGGAGGTGAGGACCTCGTGGCCCCAGGTGCCCGGGAGTTGGCCGGTGCGCCGGAAGCGGAGCCGCTCGGCCGGGGTCGCCTGGGCGAGGAACGCGGGGATCTGGTCCTTCGCCTCGTTCCTGCTCGCCGTACCGAACATCGTGACCAGGATGGACAGGCCGAGCGAACCGCCCACCTGCTGTGTGACGTTGAGGAGCCCGGAGGCCGCCCCGGTCTCCTGCACGGGGACGTCGGAGAGTGCCATCAGGGTCAGCGAGACGAACTCCATGCCCATGCCCAGGCTGAACACCAGCATCGGGCCGAGGACGCTGCCCGCATAAGTGGAGTGCACGTCCGTCAGCGTCAGCCAGGACAGGCCCCCCGCGGCGAGGATCGCGCCCACCACCATGAACGGCTTGGGGCCGTAGGTCGGCAGGAACCGCGAAGCCAGTCCGGCCCCGACCGCGATGACCGCGCTGACCGGCAGGAAGGCGAAACCGGCCGCGAGCGGGCTGAAGCCCAGCACGTCCTGCACGAAGAGCGTGAGGAAGAAGAACATGCCGAAGATCGCCGCGGAGAGGCACAGCATGATGCCGTACGTCCCGGCCCGGTTGCGGTCGCGGAACATGTGCAGCGGAGTGATCGGTTGCCGGGAGCGCCGCTCGACCAGGACGAACACGGCGAGGACCACCACGGCCGCGGCGAACGAGGCCAGGGTGAGCCAGTCCCGCCAGCCCTCCTGCGCGGCCCTGATGAAGCCGTACACGAGGAAGACCACGCCCACGGTGGAGGTCAGTGCGCCGGTGATGTCGAAGTGGCCCGGGTGGCGTTCGGACTCCCGGATCCAGCGCGGGGTGGCGAGGACGATGAGCAGTCCGATCGGGACGTTGACGAAGAGCACCCAGCGCCAGTTCAGCCACTCGACGAGGATCCCGCCCATGAGCAGTCCGATCGCGCCGCCGCCGGCCGAGACACCGGCGAAGACCCCGAACGCCCGGTTGCGCTCCGGGCCTTCGCGGAACGTCGTGCTGATCAGGGCGAGGGAGGTCGGGGAGGCGATGGCGCCGCCGACGCCCTGGAGGGCGCGTGCGGCGAGGAGTTCACCGGAGTTCTGGGACAACCCGCCGAGCAGGGAGGCGAGTACGAAGAGCAGCACGCCGAACACGAACACGCGCCGCCGGCCGAGGATGTCACCGGCCCGGCCACCGAGCAGCAGCAGACCGCCGAAGGTGAGCGTGTAGGCGTTGACGACCCAGGCCAGGCTGGTGGTGGAGAACCCCAGCGAGCTCTGGATGTGCGGGAGCGCGATGTTCACGATGGTGATGTCGAGGACCACCATCAACTGACAGGACGCGATGACGAGCAGCGCCATCGTGCTTCCGCCACCGCCCGTCTCCCGGGTGGTGGTCTGGGCGGTGGAGGCTTCCTGAGGGCTGCTGCTCATGGTGGTTCGCACTCACGAGAGATCAGTGAACGGCTCCGTCCACTGCATACTCACCGTTCGACGGTACGCCCGGCCCCTGCTCCCCACCACTCGATCATCACGAGCCCAGGCACTAGGTTCACACATGACAGGACATGGGGAGAAACCAATGGTGACCGAGGTCGTCGTCGACGGACGGACGCTGTCCTACGGCGATGTCGTCGCCGTCGTCCGCCACGGCGCCCAAGTCGCCCTGGCGGACGGGGTGTTGACCCGACTGGTGCGTGAACGGGCCGTCGTGGACGACGTGGTCGACCGGCAGGTGCCGACGTACGGCCTGACGACGGGACTCGGCGCCCGCTCCTCGTACGCCCTGCCCCGCGCGGAACTCGACGCGTTCAGCGTCCGTACGGTCCGGGGCCGGGCGAACGCGGTCGGCGATCCGCTGCCGGTCCCCGTCGTACGGGCCGCCCTCCTCGCCCGGGTCAACGGCCTCGCGGGCGGCGGCAGCGGGGTACGGCCGGAGATCCTGCGACTGCTCGTGGCCCTGCTGAACGCGCGGGTGCATCCGGTGATCCCCGAGGTGGGGTCGATCGGCGCCTCCGACCTGTGCCAGCTGGCGCATGTCGGGCTGGTCGTCATCGGTGAGGGCAGCGCCGAGTGCGGCGGCGAGGTGCTCGACGGCGCCACGGCCCTGCGCCGGGCCGGTCTCTCCCCCGCCGAACTCGGCCCGAAGGACGGCCATGTGCTGTGCAGCGCGAGCCCGTTGGCGGCCGGCGTCGGCGCTCTCGCCCTGCACGAGGCGGGCGCGGTTCTCGCGCTGGCGCAGGCGGTAACGGCGCTGACCTACGAGGGCTTCCGGGCCAACACCAGCCCGCTCGACGCCCGGGTACTCGCCCTGCGCCCCGCTCCCGGGCAGTCCCGGGCGGCGGGCGAGCTGCTCGCCCTGCTGGACGGCGGCGATCTGGGCGACCCCCGCGCCGCACGCCGGGTCCAGGACCCGGTCAGCCTGCGCTGCGCCGCCCAGGTGCACGGCGCCGGGTACGCGGCCCTGGACTTCGCGGACGCCGCGCTGGCACCGGAGCTGAACGGCTGCGGCGACAACCCGGTAGTACTGGGCGGCACCAGCGAGATCGTCTCGTCCGGGAACTTCCACACCCCCGCTCTGGCCCTCGCCTTCGACACCCTCGCACTGGCCCTGACCCAGACCGCCGCGATCTCCGCCGAACGGATGCGCCGGCTGCTCGACCCGGGTGTCAGCGGGCTGCCCGCGAACCTCTCGCCCCACGGTCCGGAGCGCTCGGGCTTCGCTCCGCTGGTCAAGACGGCGCAGGCGCTCGTCGCGGAGATCCGTCTGCTGTCCGCACCGGTGTGCACGGACCCCCGTCAGGGCGCGGACGCCGTCGAGGACGACTCGACCAACGCCTCGCTCGGCGCACGGCGGTTGACGACGATGCTCACCCGGCTGCGCCAACTGCTCGCCGTGGAGGCTGTGGTGGCCGCGCAGGCGGTGGATCTGGCGGCACCGGCCGCGCTGGGACGGGGGCCGGAGTTCCTGCACCGCGCGATCCGCGAGGTCGTGCCCACCCTGACCGACGACCGGCCGCACGGGGTGGACGTGGAGACGGTGAGCCGCGACATCCTGGGGTCCGACGACGTCCGCAGCACACTGAACGCCTTGGCGGGAGAAGCGACATGACCAACGTCGACGTACACCAGCATCTGTGGACCCCCTCGCTGGTGACGGCCCTGCGGGCCCGCCGCGAACCGCCGTACCTGGACGGCTGGACCCTGTTCCTGGACGGTGAACCGCCCTTCGAGATACCGCCTGCCGATCACGACGTCGCCCTGCGCGCGAGCCTCGCCGCGGCCGACGGTCTCGACCGGGTGCTCGTCTCGCTGTCGGCCCCGATCGGCGTGGAGTGGCTGCCCGCCGCCGAGGCACGGCCCCTGCTCGACGCCTACCACGACGGCGCGGCCTCGTTGCCCGAGCCGTTCGGGGCCTGGGCCGCGGCCTGCGTACGGGACATCGACGCGGAGGCGACGGCCAAGGACCTCGACCGCGGCTTCGCCGGCCTCCAGCTCCCCGCCAACTCCCTTGCCGACGCGGCCGGTTACGCCCGCTGCGCCCCGCTCCTCGACCTGCTCGAAGAACGCGACCTCCCGCTCTTCGTGCACCCGGGGCCCGCGGTGGGCTCCTCGGCGGACCCCTCCTGGTGGCCCGCGCTGGTGCCGTACGTCCAGCAGATGCACGCCGCCTGGTTCGCCTTCCGGGCCTTCGGCCGGCCACGCCACCCACGCCTCCGCGTGTGCTTCGCGCTGCTGGCCGGACTGGCCCCGCTGCACGGCGAGCGGCTGACGGCTCGTGGCGGACAGCAACAGGCGGTCGATCAGGGCGTGTTCGTAGAGACGTCCTCCTACGGCCCGACCGCCGTCGACGCGATCGTGCGCGCGCTCGGCGTCAACGCCGTGGTCCAGGGTTCGGACCGCCCCTACGCGGAGCCGCCCCGCCATCCGGGATACGGGTTGGGCGGGGCTGCCGCGTACGCCTTTCGCATCGCCAATCCGCGACGGCTGCTCACCGGGGAGGGGTGACGGTGCGTCAATTCGCCGCGTTCATCAGGTCGAGCGCGCTCTGTTGCCGGGCCGCGTCGGTGGAGTCCAGCGGTCCGGCCCAGTGCAGCCCGTACGCGTCGAGGGAGTTGCGGTCGCTCGCGTACGCACTGTCCGCCTGGCGTTTGATGTACGCCGTGTAAGGGCGGTCGGACAGGCGGGAGTTGAAGGCGCTCAGCCCCCGCACGTACGCGCCCTTGAAGGACGGGCCGTCGGCACCGCAGCCGCTCGTCTCGCACGGCTCCCGAAGGATTCCACCGGAGTTGAGGGCCGTCGACGTGGTCGAGGCGTCACCGATCTGACGACCTGTGGTGAGGAGAGTGGAATCCCCGGTCGCCCGGTACAGCTCAGACAGCCCGCCGAGCAGCACGCCCTGGTTGTACGACCACGTGGTGTCGCCGTTGTTGCCGCAGGTCGCCAGGTTGATGCCGTCGTTGACCAGATGGGAGCCGTTGATCATGCCGGTGCCCTTGAACCACGACCACTCGGCGTTGGCCCGGCCGAGATACGTCGTGTCGCCCGCGATGCGGTTGTGCAGGGCGGCGTTCAGCTCCAGGTAGAGGGAGTTGGCGATGGCGTTCTTGTAGGTCTTGGCGGTGCTCCACCACACGCCACCACCGCAGGTGGAGTCCCAGTAGCGAGCCATGTAATCGGCGTCCGCGCGGGCGGTGTTGAGGTAGCGGGAGTCGCCGGTGAGGTCGTACGCGTCGACCCAGGCCAGCCCCCACCACCCGGTGTCGTCGATGTAGTCGTTGGTGAAGTTGCCGCCCTGCGCGGAGAGGTTGCGGTCGTAGGTGGTGGAGACGGCGTACTTGTAGCTGCCCATTCCGGTGACGCGGACGTTGTCGATGAGGGCGGTCAGGGCGTTGGCCGAGTTCCACCAGCCGGTGGTGTCGAACAGGCCGGTGGAGTTGTTGTACGACTGCATCAGCGCGGTGGCCGCGGCGGTCGCCCGGCTGCCCGCGTTCCAGGTCGTCCGGGCCCACGCCGTACAGGCGATCTCGGTACGGTCGCCGGCCTTGCCACAGGCGCGCAGGGCGCCGACACCGAGGTTGCCCCAGTCGTCGACGTTGTACATCAGGGTGCGCCAACCGCCTTGCCCCGAGGGGATGGTGGTGTCACCGAGCTTGCTGCCGGAGGCCCAGGTGCGGCCTCCGTCGAAGGAGCGGTCGAGCCAGACCTCGTCGCCGGGGCTGCCGTTGGTGATCGAAGCCCAGCCCATCGCGTCGGTGTCGTCGAAGTGCAGGGCGATGCTGCGGGAGTAGATGGTGGCGCTCACCGGCTGCCGGTCCCCCGGGGAGAGGGCCGGGTCGCGGGCGTCGCAGTACTTGTTGCAGATCGACGCCTCGGGGGCGGCGCTCGCGACGCCGGTGGAGACCGGCATGAACAGGGCCAGGGCGGCGATCAGACCGGTCCCGACTCTCCTGATGTGTCTTGCTGTTGAGTTCATGCCGGCTCCAAGGGTGTGGGGGGATTGCGGGTGGTCAGCCCAGGCGCCACTGCTGGTTGGCGCCGCCGTTGCAGGTCCAGAGTTCCAGCGCGGTGCCGTTGACGTTCCCGGCGGCCTGGTCACCGCCGGTGACGTCGAGGCAGAGGCCCGACGAGGTGCCCGTGATCGTGCCGTTGGGGTTGACGCTCCACTTCTGGTTGGCGCCGCCGTTGCAGCCGTAGAGCTGCACCTTGGTGCCGTTGCTGGTCTGGTTGTTGTAGGCGTCCAGGCACTGGGTGCCGCCGTAGAGCCGGAGTTCACCGGCCGCGGTGATGGTCACGGCCTGGTTGGCGCCGCCGCCGCAATCCCAGATCTCGATCTTGGTGCCGGGGGTGGTCTCGCCGTTGTAGGCATCCAGGCAGCGGTTGGAGGAGGCGCCGATCAGCGGGTGAGTGGTGCCGACGCTGGTGCCGCTGCCGACGGAGACCCGGTACATGACCGAACCGTGGCCGGGGACGCTCGCCGAGATGCCGCCGCTGGTGCTGCTGACGACGTGCGACCAGAGGTTGTTGAGCTTGTACGAGGACGCCGAGGGGAGGCCGGCCGCCGTCGCGGAGGTGGTGATGGTGGCGGCGGAGGAGTTCTCGTTGAAGAGGACCACCGAGACGTCGCCGTTGGCGAGGGGCTTGGAAAGGACGTGCAGGCCACCGGAGTTGGAGATCTCGGTGCCCTGCTTGCCCAGGGAGTCCTGGTCCACGGCGATGACGTCCTTGTTGCCGTAGAGCGAGAGGGTCGCGGCGGAGGCCTTGCGCAGGTCGGTGCCGGCGATCAGGGGCGCGGCCATCTCCGACCAGAGGCTGAAGTGGGAGCGGTCCTCGGTGAACGACATGCCGTTGCCGACTTCGAGCATGTCGGGGTCGTTCCAGGCGCCCGGCTTGGCGTACGCGGCGAGCTTGACGTTGGCCTTGTAGATGGACACCACGGTGGAGAAGTTGACGTTGATGTCGTCGGTGGTGCGCCAGCTGTTGCCGACGCCCGCACCCCAGGTCCACACGTCGGCGAGGCCCCAGTTGCAGAGGCTGTAGACGATCGGGCGGCCGGTGTTGGCGAGAGCGTCGCGCATCGCCGTGTAGCGCTGCTGGTCGGGCACGTTCTGGTGGTTGCAGTTGTCGTACTTGAGGTAGTCGACGCCCCAGGCGGCAAAGCTGTTGGCGTCCGTCTGCTCATGGCCGAGGCTGCCGGGGTAGCCGGCGCAGGTGGCGGTGCCGGCGCTCTCGTAGATGCCGAGCTTGAGGCCCTTGCTGTGCACGTAGGCGGCGGTACCGCTGATGCCGTTCGGGAACTTGACCGGGTCCGGGACGAGTTGGCCTGCCGAGTTTCGGGCCGAGGTCATCCAGCAGTCGTCGATGTTGACGTACTGGTACCCGGCGTCCTTCAGCCCGGAGGAGACGAGGTAGTCGGCGGTCTGCTCGACGAGCTGTTCCGTCACGTTGCAACCGAAGGCGTTCCAGTCGTTCCAGCCCATCGGGGGCGTCCTGGCGAGGCCGTTGTCCAAGGCCTGCGCGGGCGGCGCCGCCCGCAGCACCAGCAGGGCCGGGGCGAGGACCAGCAGCAGCACCATGGTGAAGGCGGCGCTCAGGTGTCTCTTGAGGGGGGACGGAACGGTCATGTCGAGGTCTCCTGCTTCGCCGTGGGGGGCCGCACGAACTCACCTTTGGAAACGTAACCATCGTGAAGGTTCCATCAGCGAAGCTTCATCGTCAATGGTCCGGACCAAAATGTCCCGGGGGTGAACTACCCGTGTCGTCAGATGCGTTGACGGCCTCATGAGTCGATGGCAACGTTTCCATCACCCGCACCCTTGGAGGCCTCCATGTCCCTGCGTCCCTCCCGGCGAGTGATGATCGGCTCCGGTCTGGCCGCGCTGACGGCCACGGCAGCCACGCCCGCTCTCGCAGCCGAACGCCCGAGCCCCGCACGGGCGTTGTCCCGCGCCACAGCCGCGTACTCAGCACTGAGAAGACACTTCGACGCGGCCGACGGCTCCGGGCTGGTCCGCGAGCAGATCCCGGCGGCGGCCGGCGACAACCCGTACTCGTACGAATGGCCCTTCTCGCAGGTGCACATCGCCGCGCTCGATCTCACCGTCGTGGACCCGGAGTTCGAGCCGGAACTCGCGAGACGGGCAGCGGCGCAGGAGCACTTCTGGAACGCGGGCGGCGGGACGACCAGGCTGCCCGGTTACGCCTCCTACCCGGTCGCGCCGTACGGCTCCGGCGGTGACATGTTCTACGACGACAACGAATGGGTCGGGCTGGCGAAGGTCCAGCGGTATCTGCAGACCGGCGACACCGCCGCGCTGTCCCGCGCGAAGGAGATCTTCGCCCTGGTCAGGTCCGGCTGGGACACCGACAGCAGCCATGCCGCCCCGGGCGGGGTCTTCTGGACGCAGGCCGACTGGAGCCACGACCGCAACACCGTCTCGAACATGCCGGGTGCCCAACTCGCCCTGCGCCTGCACCAGATCACCGGCGAGGCCGACTACCTGGACTGGGCGAAGCGCTTCTACGACTGGACGAACACGCATCTGCAGAGCCCGACTGGCCTGTACTGGGACCACCTTGACCTGCAAGGCACCGTCGAGAAGACCTTCTGGTCCTACAACCAGGGCGTGCCGGTCGGCGTCGCCGTGCTGCTGTACGAGATCACCCGGGACCGCGCCTATCTGCGCCAGGCGGAGCGGGTCGCCGCCGCCGCGCACGCCTACTACGTCACGCAGGGACGGCTGTTCACGCAGCCCATCTTCTTCAACTCGATCTACTTCAAGAACCTGCTGCTCCTGGAGTCGGTGACCGGGAAGGACACCTACCACCGGGCGATGGCCGACTACGCCGATCAAGTGTGGGACACGATGCGGGATCCCGCCACCGGCCTTGTGCACTTCGACACGGCGGGCGGGACGCAAGCGATCCAGCAGGCGGCCCTCGCACAGCTCTACGCCGTGCTCGCCTGGCCGCGCGCCAAGTGGCGGACGCTGTACTGACGTTACGGGCGTCCGATCTCCCCGGTGCCGCGTGCGATCAGCTGCACCGGGAGGACGGTCCGATGGGACGGGCTGTCGTCGCCGTCGATGCGGTCCAGCAGGATGTGGGCCGCACGGCGCCCGAGTTCCTCGGTGTCGGAGGTGACCACGGTGACCGGGGTGGGGAGCATGTCGGCGAGCTTGAAATCGTCGAACCCCACGACGGCGATGGAGACTTGAAGATCGCGGCAGGCCCGTAGGACACCCTCGGTGAGGAAGCCCGTGGTGGAGAAGACCGCGGTGGGCGGGTTCGCGGAGGTGAGCAGGGTACGGGTGGCCGCCTCGGCTTCCTCGGTGGTGCCGCGGCGCAGGGTGACGACCAGGTTGTTGTCGGGCTCGATGCCGCTGCGGCGCAGGGCCTTGCGGTAGCCGCGCAGCCGTCGGCCGGTGCTGTAGTACGAGGGCGCGACGAGGATCGCGATACGACGGTGGCCCTGGTCGACGAGGTGCTGGGTGGCCTTGTGGCCGCCGTCCTCGTTGTCGACCAGGACGACATCGGCCTCGGCGCCGGTGGCCGGGCGGTCGACGAAGACGATGGGCACGTGGTCGTGGCCGTTGATCTCGTTGAGGAAGGCGTGGTCGCCCTGGTCGGGGACGATGATGAGCCCGGCGACCCGGCGGCCGATCAGCTCGCCGACGGCCCGGCGTTCGACCTCGGGGTCCTCGTCGGCGGTGCTCAACAGGACTGCGTAGCCTGCCTCGTTGGCGACCTCGACGGCGGCCTTGGCGAGGGAGGCGTAGAACGGGTTGGTGAGGTCGCCGAGCAGCAGCCCGATGGTCATGGAGTTCTGGCCGGGGCGCAGGGAGCGCGCGATCTCGTTGCGCTGGTAGCCGATCGCGGTGATCGCCGCGTTCACGCGCTCGGCCGTCTCCTCGCGGACCGTGCCGATGCCGTTGACGACGCGGGAGACGGTGACGACGGCGACTCCGGCCCGCTCCGCGACATCGCGCATCGTGGGCCGGGTGCTCTGACGGTGCGGGGGACGACTGCTCACGTGAGTTGAAGACCAACCTTCCATCGCGTACCGGGGCCGGGACCGCCCTCAGGATACGTATCGGGTCCCGGCCCGCCGCTCGGCCCGGGTCGCTAACCGTTGCTCTTGATCACATCGTTGATCTTGCCGGTCATCGTCTGGAGGTCGGAGAGCGGCTTCTTGCCGTTGAGGATGTCCGGCCAGTAGGCGGTGATCAAGTCATTTGACTGGCTGGCCCACTGGGTGGTGAAGCGCACGCCGATGGTGGTCGGCGTGTTCAGTCCCGCCTTGACGGTGGCCGCGACGGTCGTCTGGCCGGCCTTGTCCAGGGCACCGAAGTAGGCGTTCTGGGAGCCGAGATAGGCCGGGGCCGCGACCGGGGAGTCGGGCAGCACCTTGCTCCACACGGTGGAGTCGAGGTACTTCAGGACCTTGAAGGTGGCGTCCGCGTTCTGGGTGTACGACGGGGTGCAGATGCCCACGGCGTCGTACAGGGTGGCGGGCTTGTTCACCTGGGGCAGGGGCGCGAAACCGTACTTGATCTTCGGTTTGTCGGTGAGGAAGCCGGCGGCCAGCCACTGGCCGCTCCACAGCATCGGGATCTGCCCGGCGGCGAACAGGCCCTGCTGGTTGCTGATGTCGTAGCCGGGAGGCGCGATGGCTCCGCTCTTGATACCGGCCACGACCTTGCGGACGCCTTCGGTGTACGTCGCGTCGATGGTCGTCTTCTTGGGCTGGTGCACGTTGTCGGCAAAGGGCGCGCCACCCGCGGACAGCGCGTACGTGCTGAGGGAGAAGGGGCCGTCCGTGGAGGTCAGGGCGTCCGCGACCAGGCCGTACTTGGCGCCCTTGGCGTGCAGCTTGGCGGCGGCGTCGAACATCTGGTCCCAGGTCCAGCCGGCGGCGGGCACGGTGATGCCCGCGGCCTTGAAGGCGTCGATGTCGTACCAGATGCCGTAGGTGTTCAGCAGCGAGGGAACGCCGCCTATCTTGCCGTCGGCGGTCTTCCAGTTCTTCATCGTGGAGGAGACGAAGCTGCTCGCGCCGAAGTCGCTGGAGCCGGAGAGCCGGGAGGCCCAGTCGGTGAGGAGCCCCTGGCTGGTGTACTGCTGCTCGGTGTCGTTGCCGCACCAGAACAGGTCGGGCAGCTTCTTGGCCTGTGTCAGGGCGGCGAGCTTGTCGCCGTAGTTGCCGTTGGGGGTGTCGACGCGCTTGACCGTGATGTTCGGGTCGTGGAAGCCCGTCAGGGCCTGGTCGATGGCCTTGTTGGTGACGGCGGTCTCCCAGGTCATGATGGTGACCGTGGCCTTGCCGTCCGACTGTTTCCCGGACGAGCCGCCGCACGCCGCCGTCGCGAGCAGTCCCCCCGCCGACAGCAACACTCCGGCGCAACGGATCCATCGTTTCATCGTGGCCTCCTGATACCTGGCTGGCATACGGCTCGTAGGTGGGTCGGGACGGGATGCGGATCAGCGCTGGTTGACGGTGCCCAGGGCGCTCAGGCCCTGGATGAAGTAGCGCTGCGCGACGAAGAACACGGCCAGTGGGGGGAGCATGTAGAGCAGGTTGGTGGCCATGTAGAGGTTCCAGTCCGGGGTCTGGCCGGCGAACTGGTTGACGAAGGAGGCCATGCCCACGCTCAGCGGCCACTTCTGGGACGAGTACAGGTAGATGAGCGGGTTGAGGTAGTCGTTCCAGGACATCTGGAAGGCCAGGATCGACATCGTTATCCAGGCAGGCTTCGTGATCGGCAGCATCACGCTGAAGAAGATCCGGACGTGTCCCGCGCCGTCGACCTTGGCCGCCTCGTCGATGGAGTGCGGGATCGACAGGAAGTACTGCCGGGCCAGGAAGATGAAGAGCGGATTGCCGCCGAGGAAGGCCGGGACGATCAGCGGCAGCCAGGTGTCGTACCAGCCGATGTCCTTGAACAGCTGGAACAGCGGGATGATGCCGACCACCGGGGGCAGCAGCATGCTGCCGACGAAGACGTAGAACCACACCTTCCGGCCGGGGAAGCGCAGCCGGGCCAGGGCGTAGCCCGCCATCATCGAGGTCATCACCCCGCCGATCACCGAAAGACCGGTGATGACAAGGGAGTTGAGCAGCAAGCGCGGGAAGTGGATGACCTTCGGTCCGTCGATGAAGTTCTTGAAGTGGAACTCGTGGGGCAGCAGTTTCGGCGGGACCTCGAAGACCGCGGAGGGGCCCTTCAGCGCGACGGTGAGCATCCAGAGGATGGGCAGGATCATCACCGAGCTGATCAGCAGCGCGGTCGCGTACCAGGATGCTTTGCGTACGGCTCTGAGGGGCGGCTTCGTCGGTGGGGTGGCCGGTGTCGGCGCGGTCGTCGGCGCCCTGGTGACGTCAGGAGACGTGGTCACTGTAGGTCCAAATCGACGAGAAGCGGGCGGTGGCGGCGATCACGACGACGATGACGAGGAAGAGCACCCACACCTGGGCGGAGGCGTAGCCGAACTGGGAGACCTGCCCGAGCTTGGGGAAGCCGTTGTCGTAGATCGACAGCATCAGGGTCCTGGTGCTGAACCCGGGACCGCCCTGGTTGTCCGGCGAGAGGATCTTCGGCTGGTTGAACGCCTGCAGGGCGGTCACCATCTGGAGGACCACCTGCAGGATCATGATCGGGCTGATCAGCGGGAGGGTGATCCGGAAGAACACGGTGCGGGGTCCTGCGCCGTCGAGCCTGGCCGCCTCGTACAGCTCGGTGGGGACCGCCTGGAGTGCGGCGAGGAAAATGATCATCGTGGAGCCGACGCTCCACAGCATGACGATCACGATCGAGGGCATCGCCGAGTTGTCGCCGGACAGCCACTCACTGGTGGGCAGATGGAGCCAGTTCAACACCTGGTTGGCCAGGCCGACTTGGGGGTTGAACACGAACTTCCAGAGCGTGATCGTGGCGACCACGGGCAGCACGACGGGCAGGTAGCACAGGGTGCGCAGCAGGCCGACGCCCCGCATCCGCTGGTTGCAGAACACCGCCAGGGCCAGCCCGATGGCCAGCGACAGCGGCACGTACAGGACGACGAGCAGCAGCGTGGCGCGTACCGAGGGCCAGAAGGACGGGTCGGTGGTGAACATCCGGCGGAAGTTGTCGAGGCCGACAAACTTCGGGTCGGTCAGGCCGTTGTATGTGGTCAGCGCGAAGTACGCGGACCGGAACAGCGGGTAGACGACGAACGCCGTGAAGCCGATGAGCGCCGGTGCCAGGAACACGTACGCGGCCAGCGTGTCCGAGGACCGCTTCGGCGGTCGCCGCCACGGCCGTCCGAAGCGCCCCGGACTCCCCCGGCCGGGCGGCCTGTCCACGGGCGGTACGGCGGTTCGCGTCTCTTGGTGCGGAGCGGCTGTCACACGCGCTCACCTTCTTCCTCCGAGGAGTTGACGATCACTCGGATCGTGCGGACCTGACCGTCTGGTGGTCGTCGACCCGCTCAAGGTAACGTTTCCATTCCCTGGCGATCACACGGTGGCCCACGCCACATGAGCGAGTCAAGAGGCGCGATGGTAACGTTTCCCGGATCAACATCCGGAACAGTGTGGGCAGTTCCGGAGTCGCTGAGCACGCTCGGCCGACGGCTGGCCACCGAGCTGCGGGGCGGTCCGGCGGCGGACATCGTCGAGCGGTGCCTGACCAACACCTGGACCACGTCTATGAGTTGGGGCACCTCGCCGTCGTACGGCTCGGAGGTGTTCGTCAAGACCGGCGACATCCCGGCGATGTGGCTGCGGGACAGCACGGCCCAGGTCCGCCCCTACCTCGCGGTGGCCACGGACCCGGAGGTCGGCGATGTCCTGGCCGCCGTCTCGCGCCGCCAGATCCGCTGCGTGCTGCTCGACCCGTACGCCAACGCCTTCAACGACGGTCCCACCGGCGCGCACGGCGAGCCCGCCGATCAGCCGACGCCGGGCGACTGGGTGTGGGAGCGCAAGTACGAACTCGACTCCCTCTGCGCGCCGTTGCAGCTGGCGTACGCCATCCGGCGGGCGACCGGCCGCGAGGACCATCTCGACGAGGCGTTCCACCGCGCGGCCTGGACGATCGTACGGCTGTGGCGGGCGGAGCAGTCCCACGCGCACTCGCCCTACCGGTTCATCCGGCCGACCGGCCCCTTCGCCGGAGACAGCCTGCCCCTCAACGGCCATGGCTCGGCGGCCGGTTGGACCGGGATGACATGGTCGGGTTTCCGGCCGAGCGACGACGCGTGCGCCCACGGCTACCTGATCCCGGCGAACGCGCTGGCGTCGGCGAGCCTGCACGGCCTGGCCGAGCTCGCAGCCGCCGTCCTCGACGACACCGAACTCGCCCATGAGTGCTGGCGGTTGGCCGACGAGATCGACGCCGGGATCCTGGCGCACGCGGTGGTCGAGGTCGACGGCACCGCCGTCCTCGCCTACGAGGTCGACGGCCTCGGCGCGTCGCTGCTCTGCGACGACGCCAACCTCCCGAGTCTGCTGAGCCTCCCCCTGAGCGGCTGGTGCACACCCGACGACCCGCTGTACCGGGCCACCCGACGCTTCGCGCTCTCCGAGGCGAACCCTTCCTATTTCAGCGGGAGTTACGCGTCCGGCATCGGCAGTCCGCATACCCCGGACCGGCACATCTGGCCGCTGGCGATCGCCACGGCCGGTCTGACCGGCGACACGGACGAGGCGGCGCGGGCCCTGGAGACCCTCGCGTCCACCACCGCCGGTACCGGCCTGATGCACGAGAGCTTCCATGTCGACGCGCCGGGCCGGTTCACGCGGGACTGGTTCGGCTGGGCCAACGCGATGTTCTGCGAACTTGCCCTGGAACTGTGCGGGGACGGGGTGCGACAGCTTTTTCCGGTACATCCACGGGCGTTGCCCGGCGGGTCGGGGGCGGGGAGCGGGCCAGCGTGACCTTGCGTCGTCGGCCACGGGGGCTGCTGGCCGGGCATCGGCTGCGCCGTATGAAACTGCACGCGTTGGGCGGCGAACTCCCCTTGCCACGCGGCCCGTTCCGGACAGGACTGCGCGCCGGGAGCCGAGTCCGACCGCGGGCGTCGGCCCACCCGCGCCTGGCCGAACGACCACACGCAGCACCGCAAACTCCCGTTGCCACACCCACCCCTACCGGCCCCGGCTGCGCCCGACCGCCGAGACCCGCCGCCGGCATCGGCGCCATCGCGCCCACGCGAACGACACTTGCGGCTCAGCAAAATCCCGTTGCCACCCGACCCATTCCCGACCCGACCACGCACCGGCCGCCAAGTCCGACCACCGGCATCAGCCCAGCCGCGCCTGGCCGAACGACCACAGGCAGCACCGCAAACTCCCGTTGCCACGCGGCCCGTTCGCGATAGGCCCCCCGCGCCGCCCGACCCGTCGTAGTCCCACCCCCGAGGAGCCCGCCGTGACGTGTCTGCCTGACTCCGTCCACGTGATGATCGATGGCACCCGGCCGCATGCGGCGGTCGGGGGCGCCGGAGGTGTCTGGACGGTGCGCGGGGCCCAGGTCACTGTCGAGCGCACGGTCGATGGGCTACGGGTGCGTGCCCGCGCGGGTGCCGAGGGCTTGTCGCGGATCGTGTTGCGCTGGCGGCTCGACGCACCCGAGGACGCGCGGATTCTCGGGGATGCCTGGGAGCGCGGCTACGGCGATCTTCAGTGGCGGACGCTGCAGCCCGACCGTGCGCTGCCCTGGTATGTGCTGATCACCGGTGGGGCGTTCGGGGGCCCGACCACCGGGTGGGGAGTGCGGACCAGGGCCGGTGCCCTGTGTTCCTGGACGGTCGACGAGGGCGGCGTCAGCCTCTGGGCGGACGTCCGCAGCGGTGGCCTGCCCGTGCTGCTCGGCGAGCGCCAGTTGGACGTGGCCACGGTGGTGACCGCCGCGGGCCCGACACCGTTCACCGCGCACGAAGCGCTCTGCACCGCCATGAGTCCGGACCCGCTGCCGTCCATCGGCCCTGTCGTGGGCTGCAACAACTGGTACTACGCCTACCGGGCGCGGCTTCGCGCCGGACGCGGTGCTGCGGGACGCGCGGACGGTCGTGGAGTACGCCGACGGGCATCCCGTGCGGCCGTACTGCGTGATCGACGACGGCTGGACCGAGGGCGGCGGTTCCGCGCCCGGCGGTCCCTGGAACACCGGGCTGCCGGGTGTGTTCGATGATATGGAGGAGGTGGCTGCGCGGATCACGGAGACCGGTGCCCGGCCCGGGCTGTGGTTCCGGCCGCTGCTGTCCAGGACCGAGACCGCAGCCGTGCGGCCCGGCATGCTCAGGGACTCCGGTTTCCCTCTCGATCCCTCGCTGGACGTGGCGCTCGAAACGGTCGCCGAGGATGTGACCCGGTTCCGGCGCTGGGGGTACGAACTCGTCAAGCACGACTTCTCGACGTACGACGTCTTCGGCCACTTCGCCTCCCACTCCCCCGCCGAACTCGCCCTGCCCGGTTGGTCGTTGAGCGACAGGTCCCGTACCAGTGCCGAGATCCTGGTCCGGCTCTACCGCACGATCGCCGAGGCCGCCGGAGACACCGTGGTGATCGGCTGCAACACGGTCGGGCATCTGGCCGCGGGGCTGGTGCGGGTGCAGCGGTCGGGTGACGACACCTCGGGGCGGAGTTGGGAGCGGACCCGGCGGATGGGTGTGAACACGCTCGCCTTCCGACTGGCCCAGCACAACAGGTTCTTCACGCTGGACGCGGACTGCGTGCCCTGCACACCGCAGACCGACTGGAACCTCAACCAGCAGTTCCTCGACCTGGTCGCACGCTCTGGTACCGCCCTGTTCGTGTCGGTGGATCCCGCCGCCCGCACGGACCGTACGGACGCCGACCTCGCGGCGGCCGTCAAGCTCGCGTTGGACGGCGGGACACCCGGTGGTGTCGAGCCGCTCGACTGGCTCTCCACCACCGCACCTCGTCGCTGGCGGTCCGGCTCGGAGACCCTCGTCTACGACTGGGCCGAACCCTGGGGAGCGACGCCCCTGGCTGTCTGACCTCAGGGAGTGATGGTCAGGTTGCCGTAGTCCGACAGGTTGGTGAGGTTGGCCTGGCTCAGGGTGGTCGCGCCGGTCGTGCTGCCGGGCATCACGATGTGGCTCAGGGCGACGCCCGAAATGGGCGCTCCGGGAAGGCCGTTGACACGTGCGGCGGTCGTACCGGCGTTGCGGACCCGGACGTTGGAGATCGTGACGCCGGTAACCGGGCCGATGCCCGCCGTGTTGCCGGTCATCATGGCGAGCCAGGTCCGGTTGCCGTCGTTGCTGAAGCTGAGCCGTTCGATGTCGATGTCGTCGAACTTGAGGTTCGTCGCGCTCGCCGTGCCGTACTTGTGGTGGACGCCGATGCCCACGGCCGCGTCATAGACGACGACGTGCTGGAAGGTGACCTTGTTCTGCGACTCGTAGACGCCCTGGCCGACCTTGACGCCGTAGCAATAGGTCCAGGAGACAAGGTCGTTGAACGTGACGTTGTCCAGCGGGCGGGCGGTGCCGGGGACCGAGTTGTAGATGTCGGCGACGTCGGGCCAGGTCTTGGTGCTGAACGGGTCGTCGAGGCCGATGCCGATCGCGTGGTCGACGGTGACGTTCGTGGACTCCATGACGTCGATGCCGTCGTTCTCGCCCATGTCGAACCTGTTGAACAGCTTGATGTTGCGGAAGGTCATGTCCGAGGACCGCACCGGGATGACCGCCCAACTGCTGGACTCCCGGAAGGTGATGCCGTCGACCGTGAAGCCGCTCGTGTAGATCGGGGCGAGGAGGTTCACGCCGAGGTTGGAGGGCGCGAGCGCGGCCTGGCCGTTGCCGTCGATGATGCCGCGGCCGTAGATCTTGATGTTCGTCGAGGAGTAGCGGGTGGAGATGAACCACGTGAGGTCGCGACCCTGCGAGGTCTTGTGTCCGTTCACCACATAGTGGCTGGCCTCGCCCGTGTAGCGGAGCACCGCGCCGGGTGCGAGGTAGAACGCGAGGTTGCTGCGCAGGTAGAGGTTGCCGAGGGTGTAGACGCCGGCCGGGACGTACACGATGCCCTGGGTGCCGTTCGCGGAGCCGTACGCGGCGGCGTCATTGAGGGCGTCCTGGAAGGCAGTTGTGGTGTAGGCGCCGGTGTTCGGCTGGGCCGAGTAGGGCGCGCTCTGCACGTTGAAGATGCCGGTACCGCTCGTCGCCGGGCGGTTGGTCTCGGCCGGGTCGGCGGCGATGACCAGGTTGGGGCGGCCGTCGAGCTTGACGATCAGGTACTCGTCGTTCTGGACGGTGAAGGTGAGGGTCGGGCCGCTGACGGTCCCCGTGATGCCCAGCTTCTGCGGGCTGATGCTGTACGAGCCGATGTCCGTGTTGTTGGTCTTGGTCACGGAGATGGTGGCGGTGCCGGTCCCCAGGGCGAGTTGGGCGATGTCGTAACCGGTGTACTTGGTGACGGGCACGGACGTGCCGTTGACCGTCAACTTGTAGTCGGTGGACGCCGGGTAGATGGACGGGACCGGGTACGCCGTCACGGCCCCTGCCGCGGCCTGCGCGGTCTGGGGGACTCCGAAGAACGCCGCCACGCCGAGCAGGAGAGCGGTCAGCCCAAGGGCCAGCGGGCGCCGTATGCGGCTCTCGGCTCCTTCGGCCGCGATCGACGGCCATCTCATCGACGTTTTCATTCGGGGTCCTCCTGTAGTCACATCGGTGGGGGCACGTAAGACGGGATGGAAACGTTGCCAGTGACATGACCACACTAATGGTCTGGACCGCGGACGCCTATGTGTTGTGCCGGGCCGCCGTCACTCCCTTGTCACCTCAGGACGAACCTCCGTCGCGCGGGACTCAACTCCCGCACACAGAACGGCGATCCCGCGGCCCGCTCCCGAATCGCTGCCATATTCGAGAACCACTTCGGAGGTGGCTGTGACGCTAGAGGCGACAACATCCCTGACGGCAGTGACACCCACGGCGGACCGCACCGCCACACGCATCGGCGATCTGGAACACCGTCGGGCGCAGGCCGTGGCCACCGCCGCGCCGAGAAGACATGGTGCTCTCGGCGCGCGGGAGCGCATCGAACGGCTGCTGGACGCGGGCTCGTTCGCGGAGACCGGTGGGTTCGTGCGGGCCAGGTCCGTCGGGGACGGTGCCCAACGCCCCTACGGCGACGGGGTCGTGACCGGGTACGGCACGGTCGACGGACGGCCGGTCTGTGTCTTCGCCCAGGACTCCAGGGTCTTCGGCGGCAGCATGGGCGAGGCGTTCGGCGAGAAGACCGTGGCCCTCATGGAGCTCGCCCTGAAGACCGGCTGCCCGGTCGTGGGGCTCAACGACTCCGGCGGCGCCCGCATCCAGGAGGGGGTCAACTCCCTTGCGCTCTACGCCGAGTTGGTGCGCAGGAACGTGAGGGCGTCCGGGGTGATCCCGCAGATCTCCGTCGTCCTGGGCCCGTGTGCGGGCGGTGCCGCGTACTCCCCCGCCATCACCGACTTCACCGTGATGGTGGACGGCACCTCGCACATGTTCGTCACCGGCCCCGACGTCATCGAGGCGGTCACCGGCGAACGCACCACCGCCGAGGAGTTGGGCGGCGCCCGCACCAGCAACTCCGTGAACGGCAACGCCCACTTCCTGGCCGCCGACGAGGAGGAAGCGCTCGACACCGTACGCGACCTGCTGTCGTACCTTCCCGCCAACAACCTGGAGCGGCCACCGGAGTACGCGCCCGGTTCCGTCGCCGACGGCGCCCCGCTCGACGAGGTCGTGCCCGACCGGCTCGGGCAGGCCTACGACATGCGGGACATCCTGCACGCGGTTGTCGACGACGGTGAACTCCTGCACGTACAGGAGCTGTTCGCACCCAACATCATCTGTGCGCTGGCCCGGGTCGAGGGGGCGAGTGTCGGAGTCGTCGCCAATCAGCCGCTGCACTCGGCCGGTGTCCTCGACATCGACGCCTCCGAGAAGGCCGCGCGGTTCGTACGGTTCTGCGACGCGTTCGGCATCCCGCTGCTGACCTTCGCCGACGTCCCGGGCTATCTCTCCGGCGTCCGCCAGGAGCGGGGTGGCATCATCCGGCGCGGCGCCAAACTCCTCTACGCGTACGCCGAGGCGACCGTCCCGAAGGTCACCGTGGTCGTGCGCAAGGCGTACGGCGGCGGGTACGCCGTGATGGGCTCCAAGCACCTCGGCGCCGACCTCAACCTCGCCTGGCCCACCGCCCGGATCGCCGTCATGGGCGCGGAAGGCGCCGTGGGCGTACTGCACCGGCGTGAACTCGCCGCCGCGGCCGACCCGGAGGCGCTGCGCGCCGACCTGGTCGCCGCTTACGAGGCCACGCACGGGACGCCGTACCCGGCCGCCGAACGCGGGTACGTCGACGACGTGATCGTCCCGCGCGACACCCGCGCCCACGTCAGCCGCGCCCTGCGCGCACTGCGCGGCAAACGCTCCCCGATGCCGGAGCGGCGGCACGGCAACATCCCGCTCTGACCGCCCTGTTGACCCTCTCCAGCTCTCCAGTCGACACCGCGACGTACCGCGATGTGAGGAGCCACGCCCGATGGACAGCCGCCGTCCCCCGCTCGCGCCCGCGTACCGGACTCTGCCCGAGTACGTACGGCACTGGGCCGAAACCACCCCGCACCGCAGGGCGTTCACGTTCGTCGACCACCCCGCCCCCGGCTCCCGTGGTGTGCACCGCACTCTGACCTGGCAGCGGCTGGATCTGCGCGTGCGGGCGTTGGCGGCCAGGCTCACGGAGCAGGCCGAACTCGGTGCGCGGGTAGCCCTGTTGTGCCCTCAGGGGACGGACTACATCGCCGGCTTTCTGGCGGCGCTGACCGCCGGGATGGTCGCCGTGCCGCTGTATCCGCCAGGTCTGCCGGGGCACGGTGACCGGCTCGTCGGGGTGTTGGGCGACGCGCGCCCGTCCGTCGTGATGACCACCGGCCGCACTTTGGAAGAGGTGACGGACTTCTGCGAGCGCGCGCAGGTGCCGGTCCTCGCGGCGGACCGGGTACCGGACTCCGCGGCCCTCAACTGGCAGGCACCCGCGCTGCATTCAGCCGCGACCGCCTACCTGCAGTACACCTCCGGGTCCACCCGCGCTCCGGCGGGCGTGGAGATCACCCACGCCAACGTCGTCGCCAACGCCCGCCAGGCGCTTGCCGCTTACGGCGCCGACGCGCATCCGGTGACGTGTGTGGGCTGGCTGCCGCTCTACCACGACATGGGGCTCGTGCTGAGCGTCGCGGCCCCTGTCGTACGGGGCCTGCCGTCGGTCCTCATGGACCCGGCCGCATTCCTGCACGAACCGGCGCGCTGGCTACGGCTGTTGGCCGCGCATCCGCGCGCGCTGAGTGCGGCGCCGAACTTCGCCTACGACTTCTGCGCCTCCGCCGTCACCGGGGCGCAGAAGGAGGGGCTGCGGCTGGACGGGGTCACCGCGTTGATCAACGGCAGCGAACCCGTCCGGCCCGGCACCGCCGACCGTTTCCACGCCGCGTTCGCCGCCCAGGGGCTCGCGGCGGAGGTGCACTGTCCGTCGTACGGGCTCGCCGAGGCCACCGTCTTCGTCAGCGCCGCCAGGCCCGGCCGACCGCTCGGCCGGTTCGCCCTCGACCGGGACGCCCTCGCCGCCGGGAAGGCCCTGCCCGCGCGGCCCGATGACCCCCGGGCCGTGCTACTGGCGGGCTGCGGAACGCCAGTTGGGCAGCGCGTGCGCATCGTCGATCCGGTCGCCCACGCCGTGCTGGCCGAGGGGGAGGTCGGGGAGATCTGGGTGCAGGGTCCCAATGCGGGGCGCGGTTACTGGAACAACCCGGCGCAGACCCGGCGCGTCTTCCGTGCCACGCTCGGCGAGGACGCGCCGGGTGACTGGCTGCGCACCGGCGACCTCGGGACCGTGCTGGACGGGCAGTTGATCGTCACCGGCCGGCTCAAGGACCTCATCGTCGTCGACGGCCGCAACCACTACCCGCAGGACGTGGAGGCCACCGCCCAGGACGCGCACGCGGCGGTACGGCGGGACCGGCTCGCCGCGTTCGGGGTGCCGGGCGGCGCGGGTGAGCGGGTGGTGCTGGTGGCCGAGCACGCGCGGACCACCAGCCTCGCCGACATCGACGTACCGGCCCTGACGCGGGCCGTGCGCGCGGCCGTCTCCGCGCGGCACGGGCTACGGCTCGCCGACGTCGTCCTGGTCGCCCCGGGCACCGTGCCCCGCACCTCCAGCGGCAAGGTGTCACGGGCCCTGACCCGCGCACGGTATCTCCAGGGTGTCTACGCGCCGGAGAGCGCGGGATGACGGCCGCCGACGAGAACGCGCTGCGCCGCCGGATAGCGGAACGGGTGGCCGAGTGGAACGGCACTCCGGTCCACGACGTCCCGCTGGACCGGCCGCTGGCCGACCTCGGCATGTCCTCGCGGAACGCGGTCGTGCTGGCGGGCGAGTTGTCGCTCCTGACGGGGCACGAGTTGCCTGCGACCCTGCTGTGGGAGGCACCGACCGTGGACGCGCTGGTGGCTCGACTGTGCGGTACCGCGGAGCGGCACGTCACGCAGGCCGCCCCCGTGCCGGTGGCGCCGGGCGAGCCCGTCGCGGTGATCGGGGTCGGTTGCCGGCTGCCCGGCGGGGTGCGCGGACCTGCCGACTACTGGCGCCTGCTGATCGACGGCGTCGACGCGATCAGACGCGTCCCCGAGGACAGATGGGGCGACTTCACGCCGTTCCCACCCCCCGAAACACCGTTGTACGGCGGCTACTTGGACGACATCGCCGGGTTCGACGCCGACTTCTTCCGCATCACCCCGCGCGAGGCCGCGGTGATGGACCCCCAGCAGCGGATCCTCCTGGAGGTCGTCCGCGAGACGCTCGACCACGCCGCCGTCCCCGCCACGGCCCTCGCGGGCACGGCCACCGGCGTCTACGTCGGCGTCTCGGCCCCGGAGTACGGCCGGCTCACCGGCGCCGACGCGAACGCCGTCGACCCCTGGGCCCCGGCGGGCGCGGCGCTGAGCGTGACGTCCGGCCGGCTGGCGTACGTCCTGGACACCCGCGGTCCCAACATGGCCGTGGACACCGCCTGTTCGTCCTCCCTCGTCGCCCTGCACCAGGCCTGCGTCGGCCTGCGCAGCGGCGAGACCGACACCGCTGTCGTCGCGGGCGTCAACGTCCTGCTGTCGCCCGCCGTCGGCGTCGCCTTCGCACGGGCGGGGGCACTCGCACCGGACGGCCGCTGCAAGCCGTTCTCCGCGGCGGCCGACGGCATCGGCCGCGGTGAGGGCTGCGCGGCGGTGCTGCTGAAGCGCCTGTCCGACGCGGAGCGGGACGGCGACCGTGTCCTCGCGGTCATCCGCGCCACCGCGGTCAACTCCGACGGCCGTTCCAACGGCCTGCTCGCCCCCAACCCCGCAGCGCAGCAAGCCCTGTTGGCCACGGCGTACGGGCGGGCCGGACTCTCTCCGGCCCACATCGACTACGTCGAGGCGCACGGCACCGGCACCCCGCTCGGCGACCCCATCGAGGCGGGCGCGCTCGGCGCGGTGCTGGGCACGGGCCGTGACCCCGAACAGCCCTTGCTGCTCGGCTCGGTGAAGGGGAACCTCGGTCACCTGGAATGCGCGGCCGGTCTCGCCGGCCTGGTGAAGACGGTCCTCGCCCTCCACCACGACCTCCTCCCACCGTCGCTGCACGGCACTCCGCTCGACGACGAACGGCTGCGCGTGGTCACCGAGCCCGAGCCATGGCCCCGCTACGGCGGTACGGCCACCGCCGGCGTCTCGGGCTTCGGGTTCGGCGGCACCAACGCCCATGCCGTGCTGGAGGAATGGCGGTCCGCGCCCCCGCCGGTCGAGGAGTCCGGCGCCCGCCTCCATCTCCTCTCGGACGTCGACGCCGCGCGGGTCCGCGACACCGCGACCCGTCTCGCGGCGTGGCTCCGCACGCCCGAGGGGAGCACCGCCAGCCCCGCCGACGTGGCACGCACGCTCGCGGGACGTGCGGGGCGCGGGCCGGTGCGCGGCGCCGTCGTCGCCCGCGACGGGCGCGAACTGGCCGACGCACTGGACGCGTTGGGGCAGGGCGGCCGGGATGTGCGGGTGGTGACCGGCGACCGGGATCTCGTGGGACGCGGTCCCGTGTGGGTGTTCTCCGGGTACGGCAGCCAGTGGACCGGCATGGGGCGTCAACTGCTCGTGGAGGAACCGGCCTTCGCCGCCGCCGTGGAGAAACTCGACGCACAGCTGGCCGACGTGTTCGGTTTCTCCCTCCACGACCACCTGGCCTCCGCCGGAGACCTCGATCCGCTCAATGTCTCCCAACCGGTCCTGTTCGGGGTGCAGTTGGCACTCGCCGAGCTGTGGCGGTCGTACGGTGTCGAACCGGCCGCGGTGATCGGCCACTCCCTCGGCGAGGTCGCCGCCGCCATCTGCGCGGGCGCGCTGGACGTGGCGGACGCGGCCCGGGTCGTCGCCGTACGGGCCCGGCTGCTCGGTCGACTGCACGGGGGTGCGATGGCCGTCGTCGACCTGCACGACGCCGAACTGCCTACGCTGGAGCGGGACTTCCCGGGTGTTCAGGTCGCCGTCCACTCCTCGCCCCGGCAGAAGGTCGTCACCGGTGACGAGATGGCGGTCGCCCGGCTGGTGCGCGGGCTGGAGGAGCGGGGGCGGGCCGCCCGGGCCATGCGGGTCGTCGGCGCCGGGCACTCGCCCCAGGTGGATCCGCTGCTGCCGGAGCTGATCGAGGCCCTCGCGGACGTCAGGGGCAGGCCTCCGCGCATCCCCGTCTACTCCACCGTCCTCGACGACCCGCGCGGCGCCTGCGAGTTCGGCGCCGGTCACTGGGCCGCCAACCTGCGCCGGCCGGTGCGTCTGGACCTGGCCCTCGCGGCAGCCGCGGCCGACGGCCACACCGCTTTCCTGGAAATCTCGCCGCACCCGGTACTGACCCGCTCCATCGCCGACAACCTGCCCGGCGCCCTCGCCCTCGGCACGCTGCGCCGCGATGCGGACGGATCCACCGCGTTCCTCTCGGAGTTGGGCGCCTTGTACGCGGCGGGGCTGGACCTGCCGCTGCCGTCCGGCCGGGTCATCGACCTTCCTCTTCCGCGCTGGCGGCACGTCCGGTACTGGTGGACCGACGGCCGAAGCCGCGTCACGGCGGGCCGGCCGACGGAGCCTGCCCCTGCCGTGGTGAGCACGCCTGCTTCGGTGGTCGCCCGCCTGAGTCACCACATCGCCACCGTCACCGGCCATCCGACGTCCCGCATCACACCCGCGACGGCGTTGGCCGACCTCGGCCTGGACTCCCTCATGGCCGTCCGTATCCGTACCGCCCTGGACCGCGAGTTCGGGATCGAACTGCACCTGCGCGACCTGTTCGACGCCACCACCGTCGACGCAGTGGCCGACCGGATCAGGCAGTTGACCGACGCGCCGGCCCCTCTCCGCACGCTCCACAAGGGCGGCACCCGTCCCCCGCTCTTCCTCTTCCACGCCGCCGGCGGCACCACCGACGTCTACCACGCACTCGCCCAGCGTCTGGGCGAAGACCGCCCGGTGCACGGCCTCGACCGGATCGAGGACGCCCGTACGGTGTCCGAGAAGGCGCGCCGCCACGCCGAGACGATCACCGCTCTCCATCCCAACGGGCCCTACGTGCTGGGTGGTTGGTCCTTCGGCGGGTTCGTCGCCCAGGAGACGGCACGTCAACTCACCGCCGCCGGACGGGACGTCGAACTCGTCGCGCTCATCGATTCCGTACGCCCCCTCCCCCAGCCCGGCCGCACCCCCGCCGACCGTATCCGCGCGCACCTCACGGGCTTCGCCCGGCACGTCGCCGACACGTACGGCGTCCAACTGCCCCTGCCCTACGACGATCTCGTGGCACTGGACGACGACCACGAGCGCATCGACCGCGTGCTGCGGGCCCTGCGCGGGGCCGTGCGGGTACCGCCCGCCGCGCTGGAGCACCAGCGTGCCTCCTACCTGGACCTGAGGATCGGCGAGGCACACCGTCCGGGCCGGTACGAGGGCCGGGTGGTCCTGTACCGGGCCGGCGAACCGGCTCCGCACACCGTGCGTGACCCGGCCTACGAACGGGACGACGAGGCGCTCGGCTGGGACGAGGTGTGCCCGCGTCTGACGGTCGTACCGGTGTCGGGGCATCACCTGTCGCTGCTCGACCCGCCGCACGTCGACGAGATCGCCGCCCATCTGCGGCGGGTGCTGGCCACGCCGGACGGACCCGCCGAACCAGCCTGAGGAGCCGCCATGTCGCACCACCACACCAGCGGACTGTCCCGACGCGCCGTCACCAGGGCCACCGCGGCCACGGGACTGGCCGTCCTGTTCGGCGCCACGGCCTCCGTCGGCCGCGCCCGCGCCGCGACGCGGGTCTCGGCGCGCACCTTCGACGTGTCCGTGTCCTCGCCCGCGCTGGGCCGCAGCGCACCGGTGCGGCTGATCCTGCCGTCGGACTTCGCCGCGCAGCCCGCCCGCACCTACCCCGTGCTCTATCTGCTGCACGGCGCGCACGACGACTACACGTCCTGGACCCGGGAGACGGACATCGAGGCCTTCACCGAGGGCCGCGAGCTGATCGTGGCGATGCCGGACGCGGGCCCCACCGGCATCCCCAGCACCTGGCGCGACGGCCCCGACTACGAGACCTTCCAACTCCAGGAGGTCCCGGCCCTGTTGGCCCGCGACTACCGGGCGTCCGGCGTTCGGGCCGTCGCCGGGGTGTCCACCGGCGGCTACGGCGCGATGGCGCACGCGGCCCGCCACCCGGGCGCGTTCACCGCCGCCGCGTCCTACAGCGGCATCCTCGACACCACGGCCCCCGGAGTGCCCTCCCTCGTGGCCGCCATCGTGGCCCGCGAGAACCTGACGCCCCGCTCCCTCTGGGGCAACCCCCTGCTGGACGCGCTGACTTGGCGTGCGTTCAACCCGCGCGCCCAGGCCGCCGGACTGCGCGGCACACCCCTGTACGTGTCCAACGGCAGTGGTGTGGCCGGAGGTTCGGGTGACTGGCTGCCCGAGGCGCTGGAGAGTCTGCTGTGGCCCTCCGCGCACAGTTTCACCGGCATCCTCGCGCTGCTCGGCATTCCGGTCACCGCGCACTTCTACCCGGGAGGAGGACACAGCTGGGCCTACTGGAAAGGGGAGTTCACGGCCTCCTGGCCGATGCTCGCCGGTGCGCTGGGGCTGCCGGAGTGATGTCGGTGCAGCCGGGGCACGGAACGGAGCGCAGGGGACGACCGTCCAACACGGGACGTCCCCCTCGTCCCACGGGCAACAGTCCGTGGGCGAGCCGCCTCCGGGGGAAAGGAGTGTCCGTCGTGGCTGTCCCCACCCCGCGCGGAGTACCCGTCGATCCCGGAACCACCTCGGTTCCGCCCGAGCTGGCCGAGCTGCTGCGCGTCCAACTGCCGCGCGTCGCCGACGAGGTGGAGGAGGAGGTCCGCAGACAGGTGCCCGAGTACGGGCTGCCGTCCGGCGGGATCTACCGCGAGAACCTCAGGGCCGGTGTGGTGCAGGCGCTCACCCTGTTCATCGACCACATCGCGGACCCGCGTGACCAGCGGGCCGCGATGGCCACGACGTACTACGAACTCGGGCGTGGCGTGGCCCTGGAGGGCCGCAGCCTGGACTCCGTGCAGTCCGCGTTACGGGTGGGCGGGCTGCACGCCTGGCGGCTGATGGGCCGTACGGCGGAGGAACTCGGCCTGGACTCCCAGGTGGTGGCCGCGCTGGGCGAGTTGGCGTTCCGGACCGTGCACGAGGTCGCGGAGGCGGCAGCGGCCGGTTACGCGGAGGCGCGGTCGAGCAGCGCGGACGAGTTGGAGCGGCGGCGCGGACGGCTGCTCGATCTGCTGCTGGGCGAGGGGCCGGTGTCCCCGGAGGCGGTGCAGGAGTTGGCGCACGGAGCACGGTGGCGGGTGCCTTCGCAGGTCGCCGTGGTCGCGCTGGCGGGCCCGGCGGACCCGCGCGCGGACGACCGGCCGCCGGCGATGCCCGGCGCGCTGGCGGACATGGAGTCACGGCCGCCGCGGGTGCTGGTGCCGGACCCGGAGGGCTACGGCCGGTTCGGCGGCCGGTCGTTCGTCCTCGGCCTGGCCGGCCGCCCGGCGGCGATCGGTCCCACGGTCCCGGTGACCGAGGCCGCCCGGTCGTTGCGCTGGGCCACGCGGGCGCTGGGGCTGATGGGCCGCGGGGTGCTGCCCCGGCAGGGCGTGGTGCTGTGCGCCGACCATCTGTCGACCCTGCTGCTGCACAGCGACGAGCCGCTGCTCGCCCAGTTGGAGGCACGGGTCCTCGCGCCGCTCGACGCCGCGTCCGAGGGCCAACGGGCCCGGCTGGCCGAGACGTTGCTCGCCTGGCTGCTCAGCGGCAGCAACGTCCCCGACGTCGCCGCCCGGCTCCACGTCCACCCCCAGACGGTCCGCTACCGCCTGCGCCAACTGGAAAAGCTCTTCGGCGAGTCCCTGCACGATCCCGAGACCCGCCTGAACCTGATTCTCGCCCTGCGCTCCGCGGCGTCGCGAGAAGAGGGCGACGACTCACGCGCCGACAAAAACAGAGGGAACTTCTGAATTCTCGTCCATAACACCCGCCACGGGTACGCGAATACCTTCGGGATGTCCTTTCCACAGGCGCTTCACGCGCCCCACCCTCAAAGGATTCCCATGCGTATCCGCTTATGCCTCGCCGCGCTCTCACTGGTCGGCGGAGCCGGGCTGGCCACCCTCACCTCACCCACGGCATCGGCCGCCACCTGCTCGGACATCGACGTCGTGGCGGCTCGCGGCACCTTCGAGCCGGGCACACTCGGCCTGATCGTCGGCGACCCGGTGTTCTCCGCACTCCAGCAGAAAATCACGGGAAAGAGCCTTTCCAGCTATGCGGTGAACTATCCCGCCGACCTTTCCCTGACATCAGCCGCGCAGGGAAACGCAGATGCGGTGAACCATGTGAACGCGCAGGCCGCCGCCTGCCCGGATCAGCGTTTCGTTCTCGTCGGGTATTCGCAGGGCGCGAATGTCATCGACAACTCCATAGGGATCAGCAGCGACGGTGCGGTGGTCGGCAGTCCGATCGTGGCGACCCTCCCTGCCGCGGTCGAGCCGAAGGTCGCCGCGGTGCTGCTGTTCGGCAACCCGATCCGGGCCCTCGGCAAGAGCGTCACCGGCACCTATCAGAGCCGCACCATCGACTTCTGCGCCGACGGTGACCCCATCTGCCAGAACGGCGGAACGGACGTGGGGGCGCACCTCGGCTACACCGCCGACGCCGACGCGGCGGCGACGTTCGCCGCGGGCAGGATCTGAGCCGTAACAGCATTGCAGGGCCCGGGAGTTGATCCTCCTGGGCCCTGCCGGTGTGCGGGAACGGCGCTGCGGGGACGGCTACTTGGGTGACCGGGCGAACGCCGCGAGGCTGCTGGAGACGACCTCGGGCCGGCCGTCGTTCTGGACGGGTGCCGCGGTCAGCACGTCGAGGTGCTGGTAGCCGGGGGCGATCACGGGGTGCAGGTCGGCCGGGATGTGTCCGGCGAGCAGGCCGTCGCCGGCGAGCACGGTGAGTGTGGGGTTGGCCGTCAACCCACCCGGGTGGACGAGGAGTTGCTTCACCTGGGGTGAGGTGGCCAGCTCGATGTCGGTGACCAGCTTGGTCGGGAAGTACTGCTCGGTGAAGTCCAGCGGCTGCTCCCCCATACTGCGGGCCAGCTCGTGGATGTCGGTGACCTCCTTGGAGGCGTTGGTGAACGGGGTGCCGTCGGCCGACCGGTACCCGGGGTCGTCGGCGTCCCCGACACGGTCGTAATTGCGCCAGGTGTAGAGCGGCCCGTGCGGCTGGGCCGGGATGGCCTTGTACTCGACGCCGAACAACTGCGACTGGTCCGAACTGCCGTTGGCGGCAGGGAAGTTCTTGTCGACGATGGGCCCGCCGTCGAAGAAGCCGACGCTGCTCTGCAGGAAGGCCAGGGGCACGGAGTTGTCGTCCATCAACGACCCGAGCACCGCGTCGTTCGTGAGCCGGAAGTCCTTCACCGCGGGTGAGCCGGTGAGGAACGTGGCGGCGTCCTTGGAGAACAGGAAGCGGTTCGTGGCCTCGATGTTGACGTTGGAGGGCAGATAGGACGGCAGGTCCGCCTCACCGTCCGGGTTCTGTACGGCGCCCAGGCCGGCGATGGCGAGCAGGATCATGGTCTCGGGGTTCAGCAGCACGGGCGCGGACAGCGAGCGGGACAGGACGCCGCTGTCGAGCCCGGCCTGGACGACCGCGTAACCGAGCCCGATGTCAGGCAGGTTGGTGTCGTCCGGGATGCTGCCGCTCAGGTCTGTCAGGTCGGTGGAGATCGTGGTGTCGAGGGCGAAGTAGCCGGCGCACTGCTTCTGTCCGGCGTCGGCCGTGGTGGCCGGGTTGCCGTCGAAGTCGGCCGCCGCGAAGTACCCGGTGATCACGCCACCGAGTGAGTGCCCGCCGCACAGCACCTTGTTCTTGCGCAGGGTCGGGTCGGGCAACTCGGCCACGAGCAGATCGTATTCGTCGCGGACGGTCTGCTCGATGCCGAGCCTGGCCATCCAGCCGAGCTGGTCGTTGCCGACGAACCCGGCGAAGGTCCGGCCGCCGACGGCCTTGCCCCGGTAGTAGTAGTCGACGGCCGTGTGCTGGTCGCCGGAGGCGATACCGGTCGGATCCTCAAGGCAGTTGGAGCGTCGGTCCAGGGCCCAGAACTCGATGTGCCGCCCCTGCGCGGCGGCTTGGGCGACCGTGTCGCGGGCGACGCTGTCGAACGCTCCGGCTCCCTCCAGGATGCCCGGCTGGGCGACGAGGATCCGGTCGGCGTCGGCCGACGCGCTCGGCCCGTCGGCGGCGCGGTAGCGCAGATACGACAGCCAGTCGCACGCCGCCGGACGGGCACCGAACGACTGCGGTAACGGCACTTTCACCCGCACCACCGACTCGACCACACCGTCGGCGGGATGCGTCGACGCGACCGGGGTCTCGGTGCGGGCGCTCTCTCCCTGGGCCTGTGGGGCGGCCACGGTGAGCGCGCCCGCGGTCAACAACACCGCGAGCGCGCCACCGCGCCACGAACTTCCTTTGCTGCGACTCGTGTTCATGGCCGGACCGTAGGACGGCCGGGACCGCGGGATCAGGCAGTGCTCACAAGAACGCAGCGTGCGACGGCGCCCTTGTCACCGGCCCGCAGAGAACAGCCGACGCGATCAGGCGTCCTTGATTGTCGCGGTGACGGGCGTGCCGGTCTCGACCGTACGGCTCACCGTGCACAGCCGCTCGTGGGAGACCGTGACCGCTCGGGGCAGGATGGCGCGGGCCCGGTCCCCGGCCTCGCCGTCCGGGAAGGTCACAGCGAAGGTGACCGCGAGGTCGGTCATCCGGTTGCCGAGCTCGTCGCTGACCTTGTTGCCGGTCACGGTGACGGTGAACCCGTCCGGCTCAGTGTGCCGAGTGGTGGCGACATCGACGTCGGCCGCGGTGCAGCCCCCGATCGCGGCGAGCAGCAGCTCGACGGGGGTGAACTCGGTGCCGCCGTCGGCCGCGGTACCGAAGTCGATCGTGCCGCCGCGGGCGTTGGTCACGGTGAACCGGCCGGGGCCGGTGCGGTCGACGGTGACGAGGCGCAGGGAGTTTTCGCTCATGGCGGAGATCCTTCCAGAGAGCTCCGCCGGATCTCGACGTCCACCAGTGCGGGCAGGGCGTGTCCGCGCTGCCCGCACCGGCCGGTTCAGGAGACCTGCGAGGCGTCGACGAGGACGACGCGGTGGTTGTACTGGATCGTGTAGTACTTGGCCGCGCCGGTGACGTAGGTGTCACCCGAGACGAAGAAGTCGTCGGCGCTGACCGGGGGTTGGGTGGCGACGTAGGCCTGGCCCGCCGGGAAGGCGTAGAGGGTCAGGGGTTTCTGCGTGGACGGGGACAGGCCGGAGGGGTACTCCGATGCCTGTGGGTAGCCGGAGCCGTAGAGGGTCGCGGCCTGGTCGCCGGAGTGGACGACGACGGCGTCCGGTGCGGCGCAGGTGTTGGCGCCGCCGGGGTTGTAGAACCACACCTTCGCACCGCTGAACCAGATGGCGGTCCAGTCTCCGTCGACGTCGGCGACCACGAACTGCTGGCCGGCCGAGACGGTGCTGCCCCAGTCGTGGATCGAGTCGGTGCCCGCGCTGACGCCGGGGTGGATGGCCGGGTCGGCGAACAGGGGCGCGTCTGCACTGGCGGCGGTGCGCACGGGAAGGAAGTTCGAGGGTGCGGTGCTGTCGGTGCACGCGGTGGTGGCGCCGGTGGGATCGTCGGCCGGGCAGACCTGGACGGTCTGCTGGTTGGTCGAGAAGTCAGGGCTGATGGTGACCGCCGAACCCACCGTCGGGACGCGTCGGGCGGCGCTGTCCGCACGGGCCGCGTTCGCCGGGGCGAGCATGTTCATGAAGGCCGTCCAGTCCCAGTAGGGGCCGGGGTCCCAGTGCATGCCCGCGAGGTAACTGTCCCGCGGGCCGGGCACGTTGTCGTGACCGATGATGTGCTCGCGGTCGAGCGGTATGTCGAACTTCGCGGCGAGGTACTTCACCAGATCGGCCGTCGCCAGGTACTGCGTCTGCGAGTACCAGGTGGCACCGTGCGCGGCGTAGCCCTCGTGCTCGATGCCGATCGAGTGCATGTTGAACCAGTAGTTGCCGGCGTGGAACGCGATGTCCTTGGTGTGCGTCATCTGCGTCACGGCACCGTCCGAGGCCCGCATGACGTAGTGCGCCGAGTCGCCGGAACCCGCTGTCTGGAAGGTCGCGATCGCGGCGTCGTAGGACGACTCGGTGTCGTGCAGGACGATGTACTTGATCTGCACCCCGTCGCCCGGCCGGCCCGCCACCTGTCCGTTGGAGGCGGCCGCGGCGAGGAAGGTGCAGTCCACCGTGGCCGGGCACTCCGTGTCGGTGGCCGTCGCGGCGGCCTTCAGCTTCAGTTCGGACAGCTGCCCGGTCTCCGGGTGGACCGCGCGCTGCGCCGCGAGCCGGACGTGCTGTCCGTCGACGGTGGTGCGCGAGGCGCCCGAGGACACGGTCCTGAAGACACGGTCGGCGAAGAGCTGTGCGGCCTTCCTGTCCGACGACTGGCTGTACTTGGCCACCGCTCCGTACCAGTCGGCCGGGTCGGCGGATCCCTTCCCCGTCAACTCCTTCTGGTACGAGGCCAGTAGAGCGGCACCCGCTCGGATGTTCTCGCCGTCGTCGGTGCGCAGCTTCGCCGCCGGGGTGCCGGTGAGGTCGGCCGCCGCGTCGAGGGTGTGCAGGGCCGGGTCGGACGTCAGCTCGGCGAGGTCACCGCGGCCGGCGGCACCGGTCGCGCCCCCGGACACCATCTTGGCGGTGACGTCCGTCAGGTTCATCGGACCGTATCCGCCCGAGGTGTTGTACTGCCCGTCGTGGTCGTCCCACTGCGACTCCTGGTACGACACGGCCAGGAGCACGGGCAGCGGTACGCCGAACTCCCTGGCCGCGTCGGCGAAGGAGGACTGCCGGTCGGCGGCGGAGGTCTGGGCGGCCTGCGCCATCGACGGCAGAGCGGCGAGACAGCCTGCGGTCACGATGCCACCGGCCAGGATCCCGGCCAGCACCTTCCGGGGGGATCTTCTACGCGAGGATTGCTGCAAGGATCTTCCCTTGTACGTATTGCCCTGATGCAGACGTGCGGTGCGACGCCTGCGCGAACCACTATGCGGAAGCCTCTCGCATCATCGCTCGTACTTCACAACTTCCTTTGCCCGCAAGGGAGTCGGCGGCGCACCGTGGCGGCCGACGCCGGATGCGTCGCGTGTCCCGACGGCCTCCACGCCGCCCGCACTTCGCAAGATGCGCACCAAGAGCCGTACAACTTATCCCCAACAACAGGTGTCTGTTTGGGCAACAACACTTGTCCCGGGGGGGATGTTTTGATCAAGGTCAGCGTTGTCGTGCCCATTTACAACGCCGGTTCCTACGTGGACCGTTGCGCACCCTCACTCGTCAACCAGAGCCTCGGCGCCGACGCGTACGAGGTCGTGTACGTCGATGACGGGTCGACGGACGACTCGGCCGAACGCCTCGGACGGCTGGCCGAGGCGCATGCGCACGTCCGGGTCTTCCGGCAGGAGAACTCCGGCTGGCCGGGCAAGCCGCGGAACGTGGGGGTCGACCGGGCCAGGGGGAAGTACGTCCAGTTCGTCGACCAGGACGACGAGTTGTCGTACGAGGCGCTGGAACGGCTGTACGCCATGGCGGAGCGCAACAGGTCGGACATCGTGCTGGGCAAGGTCCACGGCACGATGCAGGGGCCCAGCAATGTGTTCAAGCGGACGGTCGAGCGGTGCACCGCCGCCGACGCACCGCTCTTCGAGAGCCTGACGCCGCACAAGATGTTCCGCCGGGACTTCCTCCAGGAGCACGGGATCCGTTTCCCGGAGGGGCGGGTCAGGCTGGAGGACCAGTTGTTCATGGCCCGCACCTACGTGCGGGCCAAGACGGTGTCGATACTCGGCAACTACCCCTGCTACCAGTGGAATCGGCGTGAGGACGGCGGCAACAACAGCAGCCGCCGGATCACCGCCGACGACTACTACGGCCACCTCGGCAAGGTCGTCGAGGCGATCAAGGAGGGCACCCGGCCGGGCGACCTCCAGGACCGGCTGCTGCGCCGCTCGTACCGTGTGGAGCTGCTGCGCCCGGTGAGCGAACCGCGGGTACTCCGGCGTACCGGGAAGGACCTGGAGGAATACTTCACCACCGTCCGCCGAATGGCGATGACGAGCTATCCGCCGGGGGTACGCGAAGGACTCCCGGCGATCAGCCGGCTGCGGGCGGAGCTGCTCGTGCAGGACCGGCTGGACTCCCTGGTCGAACTCGCCCGCCGCACCGAGCAGATCAGGGCGCACGTCGAGGTGGACGACATGCGCTGGCGGAACGACAAGCTGGTGATCCGGACCCGGATCGGCATGGTCCGTGCCGACGGCGAGCCGCTGACCGTCGTGGAGCGTGGCGGACGGATGCTGCTCGACCCCGAACTCCTCGACGGCATCAGGGGAGCGGAGGGCTGGGAGGTTCCCGACCCCTTCACGCACGCGCACGGCGAACTCATCGTTCACGACACCACCCACAACCACTGGTGGTACCCCGACGGGGAGTTGGCACCCGCGCTGGAACCGCTCGGCGGGGGCCGCCACCGGGTCGTGGTCACCGGCGAGACGGTCATCGACCCGCTGACGCTCACCGGCGACGAGCCCATGGCCCCCGGCGCCCACCAGGTCTGGGCCAGCGCACAGGTGCTCGGCGTCGGCCGCCGCCCCCGGCTGGCCCCCGCCCGGGACCGCACCCGCGTCTCCCTCGGCACGGTCGCCGTCGGCGCACCCCCGCGCCTCGTCTCCCCCACCTGGGCCGGGCCCGGCGGCCAGCTCCGACTCACCGTCAGCGGCCCCGGCCGGATCGGCCCCACCCGCCGCCTCCTGCTGCGAACCACCGCCGACCACCGCATCCGCCACAGCGTCCGCGAGCTGTTGCGCCACCTTCCGCCCGGCATGCGCCGACACATCCGCGCCACCGCCCACTGGGCCGACGGCTGGCTGCTGCGGTAGAGCGGGGGTGAGTGCGGGGCGGGTGGCGCCACTGTCGCCACCCGCCCCTGGGCACCGTCCCGGCACTGGCTCACCAGCAGGTCCACGTCACGGCCCGGCTCACCCCAGGAAACTCAGCCGCACCTGACGGTTGGGATTGTCCCGGTTCGTATCGACCAGACACACCGACTGCCACGTCCCCAGCTCCAGCCGCCCGCCCAGCACCGGCAGCGTCGCGTGCGGCGGTACGAAGGCCGGGAGGACGTGGTCGCGGCCGTGGCCGGGGCTGCCGTGGCGGTGCTGCCAGCGGTCGTCGGCGGGGAGGAGGGTGTGCAGGGCGGCGAGGAGGTCGTCGTCGCTGCCGGCGCCCGTTTCGAGGATCGCGACGCCCGCGGTGGCGTGGGGAACGAAGATGTTGAGGAGGCCGTCACGGCCGGCCGCCGCCTCCCGCAGGAAGGCCTCGCAGTCGCGGGTCAGGTCCATGACCCGCTCCTTGGAACCGGTGGCGACGCTCAGTACACGGGTGGTGAAGGCAGCTGGCATGCACCCATCCTGACCCATACGTCGGCTCCCCCACCCGATCCATCGCCCGGCCTGTGATACGAGAGGTCCAGTCCGCGAGACACCGTTGACCGTGCCACGCCATCTGACCTATTTTCGGCCGCATGTTGCGTTCAGTTCTGCTCACCACGCGCGGTCACATCGACCTGCTGCGGGTGGCTTCCGCCGCGTGTCGCCGCGGCTGCTGACGTCTTCTTCCGCCTCACCCCTTCCTTTTTTCTGCGCTCCGCCGCGTCCGTGCACATCGTCGTGACGCGGCGGCGTTGAGGCGTATCCCCCACCTCACCGGCCGCTCTCCTCCCGTGGAGCACCCATGAGCATCAGCCATGCCCCGCCCGACTCTTCCTGGCCCGATATTTCCCCTATATCCGCTTCGAAGGCCGACGCGGACGAGCCTTCCGCGCTCGATCTCGTCCCCCTCGTCCCCACCTCCTCGCGCCGCACCCGTGTCCCCCGCTGGCTGCGCCGCACCACCGGCCCGCTCGTGCTGCTCGCGCTGTGGCAACTCCTCAGCAGCACAGGGGTGTTGGCTTCCGACGTACTCGCCTCACCCGGGCGGATCGCCCAGGTCGGCTGGGACCAGATCGACAGCGGCTCGCTGACCTCGGCCATGGCCACCTCGTTGCAGCGGGTCGCCATCGGGCTACTCCTCGGCACCGTCATCGGCACCGGACTCGCCCTCGTCTCCGGTCTGTTCAGGATCGGCGAGGACCTGGTCGACGCCCCTGTGCAGATGCTGCGGACCGTCCCCTTCGTAGGGCTCATCCCGCTGTTCATCATCTGGTTCGGCATCGGCGAGGCCCCCAAGGTCGCCATCATCACGCTGGGGGTGACCTTCCCGCTCTACCTCAACGTCTACGCCGGAATCCGGGGCGTGGACAGCCAGTTGATCGAGGCCGGGGAGTCGCTCGGGCTGTCCCGCTGGGGACTCGTACGGCATGTGGTACTGCCGGGGGCGCTGCCCAACGCGATGACCGGGCTGCGCTACTCCCTCGGTATCGCCTGGCTGGCGCTCGTCTTCGCCGAGCAGATCAACGCGGACGCCGGGATCGGCTTCCTCATGGTGCAGGCGCGGGACTTCCTGCAGACCGACGTGATCGTGGTCTGCCTGATCGTCTACGCGTTCCTCGGCCTGCTGGCCGACTTCGTCGTCCGAACCCTCGAAAGGCTGTTGCTGCAATGGCGACCGACGTTCACGGGCCGGTGACCACCCAACCGGTGACGCAATCACCGGTGACCTCGCAGGCGGTGCGGGTGGAGGGGCTGACGCGCTCCTTCGAGGGCCGTCCCGTCATCGACAAGCTCCAACTCGACGTACAACAGGGCGAGTTCGTGGCGCTGCTCGGCCGCAGCGGCTGCGGCAAGTCCACGTTGCTGCGCATCCTCGCCGGGCTCGACCGGGACATCGAGGGCACCGTCCTCGTACCGCGTCGCAAGGCCGTCGCGTTCCAGGCACCCCGGCTGATGCCGTGGAAGAAGGTGTGGCGCAACGTCCTGCTCGGACTCCCCGGCAGACCCGAACGGGCCGTGGCGGAAAAGGCGTTGGCGGAGGTCGGACTCGGTGACCACGCCGACGCCTGGCCCAAGACGCTGTCCGGCGGTGAGGCCCAGCGTGCCTCGCTGGCCCGCGCCCTGGTGCGCGAACCCGATCTGCTGCTGCTCGACGAGCCGTTCGGGGCGCTCGACGCGCTCACCCGCATCAAGGCCCAGCGACTGGTGGGCGAGCTGTGGCAACGGCGGGGCTGCGCCGTCCTGTTGGTGACCCACGACGTCGAGGAAGCCGTCCTGCTCGCGGACCGTGTCCTGGTGATGGACAACGGCGTCATCGCGCACGAGCGGCACATCGACCTCGACCGGCCGCGCGACATCACCGATCCCCGGTTCGCCGAACTCCGCGCCGGACTCCTGGAACGCCTCGGCGTCGACACGGCCGCCGAAGCTGCCTGAACTCCCCCACACGTCAACCCAGTTACCGAGAACGGAACATCCGTCATGCGACGACGCCTCGTCCCCGCCGCCCTGCTCCTCCCCTTCGCCCTCCTGCTCACCGCCTGCGGCGGGAACTCGGCCGCCGAGACCTCGACGGGAACCGACGGCAAGGGCTCCCTCACGCTCAACGTCGGTGACCAGAAAGGCGGTTCGGAGGCGGTGCTGCGGGCAGCCGGTGAACTCAAGAACCTGGACTACAAGATCAAGTGGTCCACGTTCACCTCCGGCCCGCCCCTGCTGGAGGCCGTCAACGCCAAGGCCGTCGACATCGGCGGCGTCGGCAACACCCCGCCGGTGTTCGCGGCGGGCGCCAACTCCAAGATCACGGTGGTGGCCGCCTGGCACGGCAACTCCCAGGGCGAGGCCATCCTCGTACCGAAGGACTCCAAGCTGACCAAGCCCGAGCAGCTCAGGGGCAAGTCCATAGCCGTGGCGCAGGGTTCGTCCGCGCACTTCCAGCTGATCGCCTCCCTCAAGGCGGCCGGGCTCACCCTGAACGACGTCAAGGTCAAGTACCTGCAGCCGGCCGACGCGCTGGCCGCGTTCACCAGCGGCAAGGTGGACGCGTGGACGGTCTGGGACCCCTACACCTCACAGGTCCTCCAGGCGAAGCAGGGCCGCATCCTGACGACCGGTCAGGGTCTGGTCAACGGGCTCAACTTCCAGGTGGCGGCGCTCTCCGCCCTCAAGGACAGCAAGAAGGCCGCCGCCATCAAGGACTATCTGGAGCGGCTGCGGCGCGCCCAGGACTGGGTCTACGACCACCCCGAGGCGTGGGCCAAGGTGTGGGCGAAGGACACCGGGCTGCCGTACGCGGTGGCACTGGCCTCGGTGAAGCGGACCAACGCCTCCCGGGTCGCGGTCGCCGTCGACACGTCGCTGATCGCCTCCGAGCAGCAGATCGCGGACACCTTCACCGGTCTGAAGCTCATTCCGCGCAAGGTCGACTTCGCCAAGTTCGTCGACACCCGCTTCAACGGCAGCCTTCCGACCTCGACGACCGCGCCGCGCGTCTACAAGGAGAAGTGACATGACCGTCCGTCTCCACTGGTTCCTGCCGACCGGCGGCGACGGCGGTACGCTCGTCGACCGGCACGTGGTGCGAGGACGCCTGGTTGACGACGGTGGCACTGGCCCAGCACACCGAGCGGCTGAAGTTCCTGGTGGCTTTCCGGCCGGGAGTGATCTCGCCGACGCTCGCCGCGCAAATGGCGGCGACCTATCAACGCGTCACGCGCGGGCGGCTGTTGCTCAACGTCGTCACCGGCGGCGACTCGGCCGAGCAGCGACGCTTCGGCGACCATCTCGACCACGACCAACGGTATGCCCGTACGGACGAGTTCCTGTCGGTCGTACGAGGGGTGTGGCGGGGAGAGCCGTACGACTTCGACGGTGTCCACTACCAGGTCGAGGGCGGGCTGACGGCGCTGCCGCCCGATCCGGTGCCGCAGGTGTTCTTCGGTGGGTCGTCGGCGGCTGCCGGGCCGGTCGCCGCTCGGCATGCGGACGTGTATCTCACCTGGGGAGAGCCTCCGGCGCAGGTCAAGGAGAAGATCGACTGGATTCGCGGGCTCGCCGAGCGGGAGGGGCGGGACGTGCGGTTCGGGGTGCGGCTGCACACCATCTCGCGGGACTCGTCGGCCGAGGCGTGGGCGACCGCGAACCGGCTGCTCGACGACCTCGACGCGGACACCGTCGCGGCTGCGCAGGCGGCGCTCGGGCGCAGTGAGTCGGTGGGCCAGCAGCGGATGCTGGCCCTGCACGGCGGCTCGCGGGACGAACTGGAGATCCATCCGAACCTGTGGGCAGGGGTCGGCCTCGTCCGGGGCGGCGCGGGCACCGCACTGGTGGGCAGCCACGCCGAGGTCGCCGACCTGATCGAGGAGTACCACTCGCTGGGCGTCGAGCACTTCGTGCTCTCCGGCTATCCGCATCTGGAGGAGGCGTACTGGTTCGGCGAGGGCGTGATTCCCGAGCTGGCGGCGCGCGGGCTGGTCGAGGGCGCCAAGGTCGGCTCGCCGTTCCTCGTGGGAAGCGGGCGCTGAGGGCGCGGGAAGATCCATGCCCTCGGTGCTGTTCGTAGAAGCGTGAACAACACGCGTGAGGTCGACGTGGTCGTCATAGGCGCCGGGCAGGCAGGACTGGCCGGTGCCTATCACCTGCGGCGCACCGGTTTCGAGCCGGAGCGCGACTTCGTGGTGCTGGACCACGCGCCCGCGCCGGGCGGGGCCTGGCAGTTCCGGTGGCCGTCGTTGACGTACGGCAAGGTGCACGGGATGCACGCGCTGCCGGGCATGGAACTCACTGACGCCGATCCGGCGCGACCGTCCGCCGAGGTGATCGCCGAGTACTTCGCCGCCTACGAGCGGGCCTTCGACCTGCGGGTACGGCGGCCGGTGGACGTGAAGGCGGTCCGGGAGGGCGTGGACGGGCGGCTGCTCGTCGAGACGTCGGACGGTACGTGGCCGACGCGGGCGGTGATCAATGCGACCGGGACTTGGGACCGGCCGTTCTGGCCTCGCTATCCGGGTCAAGAGACGTTCCGGGGGCGGCAGTTGCACACCGCGCAATATCCGGGGCCCGAGGAGTTCGCCGGGTTGCGGGTGGTCGTGGTGGGCGGGGGTGCGTCCGGTACGCAGCATCTGATGGAGCTCGCCCCGTACGCGGCCGCGACGACGTGGGTGACCCGGCGTCCGCCGGTGTTCCGTGAGGGTCCCTTCACCGAGGACGTGGGCCGGGCGGCCGTCGCGCTGGTGGAGGAGCGGGTGCGGCAGGGGCTGCCGCCGAAGAGCGTCGTCTCCGTGACCGGGCTGCCGCTGAACGACGCGATCCGGCAGGCGCTCGCGGACGGGGTCCTGGACCGGCAGCCGATGTTCGACCGGATCACGCCCGACGGGGTGGACTGGAACGACGGCCGCCATGTGGACGCCGATGTCATCCTGTGGGCGACCGGCTTCCGAGCCGCGATCGACCATCTGGCACCGCTGAAGCTGCGCGAGCAGGGTGGCGGCATCCGAGTCGAGGGAACCAGGGCGGTCGCCGACCCGCGCGTCCATCTCGTGGGCTACGGCCCGTCGGCGAGCACCATCGGCGCGAACCGGGCGGGGCGGGCTGCCGTACGGGACATCAGGCGGTTGCTGGCCGGGGAGCCGGTATCGATCTGAGGTTGTTAGGGGGCGCTCGCGCGAGCGGTGGGATTCACGATCCCGTTCGAGGCGATTTCGAACACGGCAGAACCGGAAGGTACCGGCCGGCCAAAGGCCTTTAAGGGGCGCGGGGAACTGCGCGACCAGCCACAGCTAACCCGCACCCGCCAACGAAACACAAGTCACCCACCCCAAAAGGCGCACAGGGGTCTGACGCCACCCCGCCCACCGCACAGACCGTCCGAGATCAACTCCGCACGGTCCCGCGACACATCGGGCGGCGCCGGCCGGAAAGCCGAGCGCCGCCCCACTTCGTCCCGCGCCGGTCACTTCGTGGGCGACGCGCTGTTCCTCTGGGCCGCGTTGAACTCGGCGACGTTGCGCTGGTGTTCCTCGTAGGTGGCCGCGAAGCGGGTGTCGCCGGGCTTGACCGTGACGAAGTACAGCCAGTCGCCCGGGGGCGGGTTGATCGCGGCGCGCATCGCGTCCTCGCCTGGGTTGTCGATCGGGGTGGGCGGCAGACCCATGCGCTGATAGGAGTTGTAGGGGCTGTCGAGCCGGGTGTCGCTGCTGGTGGTCTTCAACGTGGCGCGGTTCAGGGCGTAGTTGATGGTGGAGTCCATCTGCAGCGGCATGCCGCGCTCCAGCCGGTTGAAGATGACCCGGGCCACCTTCCCCATGTCGGCCTTGGACGCCGCCTCCGCCTGCACGATGCTCGCGATGGTGACCGCCTGATAGACGTTCATCGCGTTGCGCTGGGCACCGGCGGCGACCGGGGCGCCGTTGAACTTCTGGTTCGCGGTGTTGACCATGAACGACAGCAGCGACGCGGGCGTCGACTTCTTCTCCAGCGGATACGTCGCCGGGAAGAGATAGCCCTCGGGGTTGCCCTCCGCGTCGTTCGGCAGCTTCAGGCCGGCTTTCGCGATCGACTTCTTGGTGGTGCCGACCGGCAGCGCGAGGACCTTGTCCACGGCTTCGTAGATCTGGCCCGAGCGCCAGCCCTCCGGGATCACCAGTGACGTGGGCCGCGCGTCCCCCTCACCCTCCAGGCTCAGCAGCGGCACCGCCACGGCGGTGCCGGCCACGACGGCCCCCGTCGCGATGAGGGCGACCCGGCCCCTGCGGGTCAGTCGAATCGTGCTCCGTGGCGGAGTGTTCATCTGCATGCGGGCACGGTAACCCGCATAACGTCACAAACCCGGCATATCTTCAGCTTGTCGGTTCCAGTTGGGCATCCCGGCGTACGAGGGCCGCGTACCGCCCGTCCTGTTCGAGCAGTTCTTCGTGCGTACCCCGCTCCGCCACGTGCCCGGAGTCGAGGACCACGATCTGGTCCGCGCTGCGGATGGTGGACAGCCGGTGGGCGATGGTGAGCGTGGTGCGGTTGGCCGACAGGGCGTCGATGGCGTCCTGGACGGCCGCCTCGGTGCGGTTGTCCAGCGCGCTGGTCGCCTCGTCCAGGATCAGGACCGGCGGGTCGCGCAGGATGGTGCGCGCGATGGCCAGGCGCTGCTTCTCACCGCCGGAGAACCGGTGGCCGCGCTCGCCGACGACCGTGTCGTACCCGTCGGGCAGGCCCGCGATGTGCTCGTGGATCTGTGCCGCGCGCGCCGCCGTGTACAGCTCCTCGTCGGTCGCGTCCGGCTTGGCGAAGCGGAGGTTCTCGGCGACCGAGGCGTGGAAGAGGTACGTCTCCTGGGAGACGACGCCGACGGCACGCGCGAGCGTGTCGAAGTCCAGGTCGCGGACGTCGACCCCGTCGAGGGTGACCCGGCCGCCCGTCACGTCGTAGAGCCGGGGCACGAGATAGCCGAGGGTCGACTTTCCGGCGCCGGTCGGGCCGACGATCGCGAGGCTGTTGCCGGCCGGGACGGTGATGTCGACGCCGTCGAGGATCGGGCCGCTCTTGTCGTCGTAGTGGAACTCGACGTCCTCGAAGCGGACTTCGCCCTTGATGGTGTCGAGGTGGACCGGGTTGTCGCGCTCGGTGATGTCGATCGGCAGGTCGAGGTACTCGAAGATGCGGGCGAAGAGCGCCAGCGAGGTCTGGATCTGGACGCCGGTCGACAGCAGGCTGACGGCCGGGCGGAACAGGCCCTGTTGGAGCGAGACGAAGGCGACGATGGTGCCGATCGAGGCATCCGGGCCACCCAGGTGGAGGGTCATGCCGGCCGTCCAGTAGATGACGGCGGGCATCGCGGCCATGACGATCGAGATGACGGCCATGCGCCAGCGCCCGGCCATGTTCGACCTGACTTCGAGATCGACCAGGCCCTCGGACTCCTCGGAGAAGGACCGGGTGAGCGAGTCGGAGCGGCCCATGGTGCGGCCGAGCAGGATGCCGCTGACGGACAGCGACTCGGTGACGGTGGCGGCCATCTCGGCCATCTGCTTCTGGCGCTGGGTGGCGATCTTCTTGCGCTCGTTGCCGACGCGGCGGCTTATCCATACGAAGACCGGGAGCAGCAGGAGCGAGACGACGGTCAGGCGCCAGTCCAGGGCGATCATCGCGATGATCGTGGCGACCACGCTGGTGAGGTTGGAGACCAGGGAGGTGGCCGTGGAGGTGACGGTGGCCTGCATGCCGCCGATGTCATTGGCTATGCGGGACTGGACCTCGCCGGTGCGGGTCCGGGTGAAGAAGGCGAGCGACATGCGCTGCAGGCGGCCGTAGACCGCTGTGCGCAGGTCGTGCATGACGCGCTGGCCGACCGTCGTGGAGATCAGGGTCTGCAGCACGCCGAAGATGCTGGTCAGGACGGCGCTCAGGATCATGCCGAGCGCGAGCAGGCTCAGCAGGCCGGTGCGGCCCTGCGGGATGGCGACGTCCAGCGTCTCCTTCAGCAGGAACGGGGTCGCCACGGTGACCAAGGACGCGGCGCCGACCAGGAGGCCGACGACCGTGAGCCGGGCGCGGTAGGGCTTGAAGAGCTTGAGGATGCGGCGCACCTGCCGGGGTTGGTCGGTCGAGGCGCCGGGGGACGGTGTCCACTTGATTTCGTCGCGGGGCATGGTCTCCTACGGATGGTGAGGCGATCAGGACTGGTGGAGCAATGAAGACCGGTGGAGCATAGCTCATTGTTACCTATACTCACAATGAACCAGGTCCTGATATTGTTCCCGCATGACCACCCCCGATTCCGACGGCCTGCTCGCGGAGCAGTTGCTGCGGCTCACCCGCAGGGTGAGCCGCATCCAGAAGCGCCATCTGGAGCAGCGCGACCTCGGCATCACCCCCGCCCAGTCCCGATTGCTGCGCACCCTCGCACACTTCGGCTCCCCGCCGCGCATGGCCGACCTCGCCGAGCGGCTTGAGGTGGTGCCGCGCGCCGTGACGACGCTGGTCGACGGCCTGGAGGCGAGCGGCAAGGTCCGGCGCGTGCCCGATCCGTCCAACCGGCGGGTGATCCGGATCGAGATCACGGACGACGGCCGCAAGGCATTGCAGGAGCTGTGGGGTGCGCGGCGGGGGGCGGTGGACGAGATTCTGGCGCCGCTCACGAATGTGGAGCGTGAGGTGTTGCGGGGGTTGCTGGACACGTTGGTGGACGGGGCGCCCGGCGCGCATGAGGGACATGAGCATGCGGGACAGGGGCACGGGCACTCCTGCTGACCCGCGCCGGGGTTCCCTCCGGAGGCCGGACCGGTGTCACTCCGGCCAGTCCGAGTCCTTGATGCGCTCGACGAAGTCGCCGCGCACGAAGCCCGGTACGAAGTGGGCCAGCACGTCCGCCTTTATGTTGCCGAAGGTGGTCTCGGGGCGGTCCTCGATGCCCTCGGTGAAGGCGGCGAGGATCCCGTTCTTGAAGTCCGGGCGGGGGTGTGCCGCCACGACGGCCGCGCGCTGCTCGTCGGAGACGACGTCATAGCCGATACCCAGGACGTCCAGCTCCACCCCCCGGGTGACCAGGGCGACCTCGGCCGACATGTGCAGCGGGATCTCCGGTGTGGTGTGCAGGACGATGCCCGTCCAGACCCGGTCGGCCGACTCACCGGTGATGCCATGGGCGTGCAGGAACCGGCGGGCCTCGTCGGCGCCGTCGATCTCGAAGCGCTGGTCGGTGCGGCGGAACTTCTCGGTGAGCCCGAGATCGTGGAACATCGCGGCCACGTAGAGCAGTTCGGGGTCGTAGTCGAGCCCCTGCTCCCGGCCGCGCAGGGCTCCCCACAGGAACACCCGCCGGGAGTGGTCGAACAGCAACGGCGACGCCGCCTCACGCACCAGCTCGGTCGCCTCCCGCACCAGGGCAGTGTCCGGGATCTCCACTCCTGCGATCACTTCACTCATCGTTCTTGCCTCTCCTGGATGCCGTTGGATGCCGTATGCCTCCAGGATCGTCAGCGGCGTACGCTGGAGCCATGTCCTCACAGCCAGGAAAACCACAGATTCGGACATGGCTCCAGGCGTGGCCTCAGACGCGGCTTCCGGCATGACGCATCGGGTCGGGTTCATCGTCTTCGACGGCGTGACCATGCTCGATGTCAGCGGCCCCGCCGAGGTGCTGGCCCAGTCGGGCCAGCTGGGGCATCCCTACGAGCTGGTGCTGGTCTCGCCCCGCGGCGGCGCGGTCACCGCGTCCAACGGGCTGACGCTGACGGGCACGGTGACCGCGGTCGACGCCGGGCCGGTCGACACCGTCGTGGTTGCCGGGGGCGACCGGCTGGCCCAACAGCCCGCCGAGGACGAACTGTTGACCACGACCCGCACCCTCACCGCCCACTCCGCACGGGTCACGTCCGTCTGCACGGGCGCCTTCGTCCTCGCCCAACTCGGCCTGCTCGACGGCCGTTCGGCCACGACGCACTGGCGGCACGCCGAGACACTCGCCCGCCGTTACCCCCGGGTGCGCGTCGAGCCGGACGCCATCCACGTCCGCGACGGGCACTTCGTCACCTCGGCCGGCATCAGCGCCGGGATCGATCTCGCCCTCGCCCTCGTCGAGGACGACCACGGAGCGGACGTCGCCAGGGACATCGCGCGCGAACTGGTCGTCTTCATGCAACGCCCGGGCGGGCAGTCGCAGTTCTCCACGGCCACCGCCACCCCACCACCGCGCACCGATCCGCTACGGTCGCTGATCGCGTCCGTGCTGGCCGACCCCGCCGCCGACCACAGCCTGTCCGCCATGGCGGCGGCCGTCGCCGTCAGCCCGCGGCACCTGACGCGGCTCTTCCGTACCGAACTCGGTACCACGCCCGCCCGTTGGGTCGAACGGGTCCGCCTCGACCGCGCCCAGCATCTCCTCCTCGAAGGCCACAGCGTCACCTCCGCGGCGCACCACAGCGGGCTCGGCACCGACGAGACCCTCCGCCGCGCCTTCGCCCGCCACTTGGACACGACTCCGACGCACTATCGCAGCCGGTTCGCCAGCACGCACCGCCAGTCATCGATGCCGTAGCCGTGGACTGTCGGCTTCGCTCACGCCTCCACTGAAGGCTGCGTCGGCGTGGCAGTAGCGCGCAGCCCTGTCAGCAACGCAGCCAGGATGCGGGCGAGTTGGGGTTCGACGTCGACCAGCGCATGCGCCAACTCGGGGTGGGTTTCATACAGCGTGCGGAGACGCGTACCGGGGGCTGCCATCTGCAACAGCGCCCCGGCCATGCTCGTCGCCGTGGCGATCACATCAATGGCCGAACGCTCGGTGATCGCGAGCATCCGGCACAACTCGGTTGCCACCGAAGCGACTTCACCGAGTACGACCGTCTTGAACTCGTACACCGAGTCGAGTGAGACGTTGCGTTCCAGGTTCAACGGCGCCTGAGCGAGCAGATCGCAGAAGAACGGCCGCGCGACGAGCGTCTGCGCGACGACGGCCGCGACCGCGTCGGAATCTCCGTCGGCGACTTCACTCAACCGCACCCGAAGCGCCGCCGACCAGTCCTCCCAGCCCTCGGCGGTCAGCGCCAGGAAGATCTGCTCCCGGGTCTCGAAGTACCGCAGCATGGCGGATTTGTGCATGCCCACGGCGGCGGCGATGTCCGTGAGTGTGACCTCGCGCACGCTGCGTTCGGCACCGAGGGATCGTGCGGCGTCGAGGATCGCCCGCTCGCGCTGTTGCTTGGCCGCCGCGCTGCGGGCGCGTTGGGGACTGGGCGTGCTCATGACCCAGAGCATAGCGCAACCCGGTTGCATTAATTTAGCGCAACCGGGTTGCACTAATAACGAAACAGTGTTTTGCTAGATGCATGACTCAGACATGGTTCATCACCGGTTCGTCCCGCGGCTTCGGCCGCAACCTCACCGTCGCGGCCCTGGAGGCCGGCGACCGAGTCGTCGCCACGGCGCGCAAACCGGAACAGCTGGAAGACCTCGTGGAGAAGTACGGCGACCACGTACTCCCCGTCGCACTCGACGTCACCGACCGGGCAGCCGCAACGGCGGCTCTACAGGCCGGGGTCGACCGCTTCGGCGGGATCGACGTGGTCGTCAACAACGCCGGGTACGCCAACCTCTCCCCGGTCGAGACGACACCCGAGGACGACTTCCGTCGACAGTTCGACACGAACTTCTGGGGCGTCTACAACGTCTCGACGGCAGCGCTCCCGTTCCTGAGGGCGCAGGGCGGGGGCACGGTCGTACAGTTCTCGTCCGTCGGCGGCCGGGTCGGCGGGAATCCCGGGCTCGGCTCTTACCAGGCGGCCAAGTTCGCGGTCGACGGCTTCACGCGCGTGCTCGCGGCCGAGACCGCGCCGTTCGGCATCAGGTACCTCGTCGTGGAACCGGGCGGGTTCGCGACCGACTGGGCCGGTTCGTCGATGGAGATCCCGGAGGTGGCGCCGGAGTACGACGAGACCGTCGGCGCGCTGATCCGCTACTTCGACGGTCCCGTGACCGCCGCCGGCGACCCGAAGCGCGCCGGGGAGATCCTGGTCCGCATCGTCAAGCAGCCGAACCTCCCCTCCCATCTCCTCCTGGGAGTCGCCGCCGTCGAGCTGGCTCAGAGCTACTCACGCGACCAGATCGCGCAGGCGGCCGCATGGGAACAGGTGAGCCGGTCGGCCGACTTCGACCAGGACTACCCGGTCGACCTCGTCGACCAGGCATAGGAAAACGGGCCGCGACTCCCCCACCGTACCGATGGACACAGGAGCCACGGCCCGCCACAACGGGGTCAACTGGCCTCGGAAGCAGTCTCCTTGACGACCTGAGCGGGAATCCCCGCCTCTTCCGGTACGACTTCTTCGTCCACGTCTTCCGCTACGACTTCCTCTACGGCTTCCTCTACGGCTTCTTCCTCTACGTCCGTGATCTCGCCGTCGAGGACCCTCTTCGCCCGCTCGATGTCGAGGGCACCCTCCCAGCGGGAGACCGCGAAGACGGCGACGCAGTTGCCGAGGAGGTTGGTGACGACGCGCATCGAGTCCATGATGCGGTCCACGCCGAGGAGCAGGGCGACCGCGCCGGCCGGGATGGCTCCCAGCGAGGAGGCGGTCGCGGACAGGGCGAGGAAGGCCGAGCCGGGGATGCCGGCCATGCCCTTGCTGGTGAGCATGAGCACCAGGATCACGGTGATCTGCTGGCCGAGGCTGAGGTCGACGCCGACGGCCTGGGCGATGAACAGGGTGCCGATGGAGAGGTAGAGCGAGGCGCCGTCGAGGTTGAAGGAGTAGCCGGTGGGCAGTACCAGGCCGACCGCGTCGTCCCGGGCGCCGGCCTTGCGCAGCTTCTGCATCACGCGCGGCATGACGGACTCGGTGGAGGCGGTGCCGAGCGCGAGGAGCATCTCCTCGCGGATGTAACGGAGGAACTTCCAGAGGCTGAGCCCGGTGACCAGCCGCAGCGCGACGGAGAGCAGTGCGACGAAGAGCGCGGCGGCGACGTAGCAGAGGATGATCAGCTTCGCGTAGGTCTTGATGACGCCGAGCCCGTACTGGCCGACCAGGACGGCCATCGCGCCGAACACGGCGAGCGGGGCGAGCCGCATGACGAAGCCGACGATCGCGAAGATGATCTCCTGGGCCTGCTCGATCGCGGGCAGGACCTTCGGCACCTTCGTGTTGCCGAGGTGCAGCAGCGCGGCGCCCACCAGGCAGGCCAGGATGAGGACTTGGAGCAGGGAGTTCTCGGCGAAGGCGCCGACGAAGCTGGTGGGCAGCGCGTTGACGATGAACTCTGTCGTCGAGGGCAGCGCGGCGCCGCCCGTCTTCGCGTCCACCGCCGAGGTGTTCAGCGTGGCCGGGTCGACATGCATCCCGGAACCGGGCTGGACGACGTTGGCGAGGACCAGACCGATGATCAGCGCAGCAGTACTCGCGACCTCGAACCAGATCAGCGCCTTGAGGCCGATCCGGCCGAAGGCCTTGAGGTCACCGGCCTTGGCGATGCCGACGACGACCACGCAGAACACGAGCGGCGAGATGATCGTCTTGATGAGCCGGGTGAATCCGTCGCCGAGGGGCTGAAGGTCCGTGGCCACGTCGGGCCACAGCTTTCCGACGAGGATTCCGAGGACCAGCGCGCAGGCGACCTGCGCGAAGAGTGAGGTACGCAGTATGCGTGCGACGCGTCGCGGCAGGGGCGGGACGGACGGCGGCACGGGCACTCCTTGAGGGGGGACGGTCGTTCGCGGAAGTCGATGGGGGGCGACTTCTGCGATACGGAAAGCGGCTTCCGAGTGGACACTTTGAAGCCGTTGTTGATCGTCCGGAAAACCTCCGTGTGACGGCCGTGTAAATCACGCACCTGAGTGACGCATCGCACGCACAACGCCTCAGCAGCCGCTGCGGTCCTCGGTGAGCACCCCCTGCGCGGTACTCAGCGAACGGTCGTAGCAGCCACCCGAGCCGTACAGCCGGTAGCGCTCGCTCGATGTCCCGACCGCGTGCCGCTGGTCACGAGGCACGTTCAGCGTGTAGGTCGCGTCCCCGCTGTAGGTGTCGTCGAGCCGCGACCACCCCGTCCGGCGCCCGTCCCGCGTGTCGACGACCGCCGCACGGTCGCCGAGCGTGAGAACGGTACGCAGCCGGTCGTCCGTCCCGATCGTCGTCGCGCCGTTCATCGTGTACGTCCGATGCGTGGCCGTCGTCCGGGCCGGTCCACGCCCGTCGACGGTCACCGACTCGTCGTCCGTCCAGGTCGCGTCGAGCCCGTCCATGTTCTCGCCGTCGATCCAACGGTGCACGGAGGTGTTCGCGAGCGTCCGGTCGACGGTGGTCCGCACCCGGCCGTGCGAGGTGTCGACGTACCCGGCAGTGGTCAGCCGATGGCCCGCGTCGGTGTCCACGCGTTCCTCCGAACCGGGCGTGTACGTCGAGGAGTTGGCGAGTTCACCCGCCCGGTCGAGGGTGAGCTTCCCGGTGACGTGGGCCCGCTTCGCGTCCTGCCAGACGAGCACGTTCACCGGCGCGCTCCAACCGCTCTGCCCCTCGGGCACGCCCACGACGGAGACGTCGATGTGGTGCGGTCGGCCGTCGTTGAGCAGTCCGGCGAAGGGCGTGAGGTCGTATTCGATCGGCTTCACGTCGAAGGCACGCGGGCCGGGAATGACGTACCAGAGGAAGGGGTCGGACCAGCCGCCGGTCCACACGTTCGGGAACGGCGCGGCGATTCCCGCGAGTTGGCCGTCGACCTTGATCTGCACCTCGCGGTAGGGGCCCTTGTCGGCCTGGCAGGAGTACGGTGCCGAGCCGGGCACCGCGAGATACCAGAACTCCTCGCAGCCGCCGCCGGACCCGGTGGCGTAGACCTCGGCGACGATGCGTTCGCTGTTGCGCGGAGTGGTGACGGTCGAGTCGGCGGCGGGGGTGAGGACGCGGTCGGGTGTCTGCGCCGCCGCGGGTCTGCCCTCGTAGAACGTCAGCGTGGCCTTGACGCCGATGACACCCGTGTACGTGTCGTCGACGACGTTACCGATGAGCATCTCGACGTCCTGCGCGCTGCGGAAGGTGGCGCTGTAGCGCGTGACGTCCTTCTCGACGGACCAGGTGATGCCGTCGGGCGAGGGCTCCGGCGTGGACGTACGCAGGATCTCGACCCCTCCGACGTGCAGATAGCCGAGTCGGTCGTACTGCCGTCCGGCGACCGTCCCGTCCAGTCTCAGTACGACCTTGCTCCAGCGGTCGCCGCAGTCCTTGGGCGGGGTGTAAGTGCCCTTGTACGGGGTGAAGTCGCGGAACTCGGTGTCGGCGAGGGTGACTTGGCAGGACTTCGTCGCGGGCTTGGAGATGGGCGGGGCGGCGGTGAGGGGGTCGTGCCAGTCGGTGCCGAACTCGGCGGGGACGTCGGTGACTTGGGCCTTCGCATCGGCGGCCTGAGCGGGGCCGGCCCCGAGGAGGGTGCTCGCCAGGAGGGTCGCCCCGGCGAGCATGGACATGACTATCCGGTTTCTCATGGGCGGTGTTCTACCCCTTGAGGTCCGCCCTGTCCCCCATCAGCACGACGGGATGCCTGTCCGGGTCGAGCGTGCGCAGCAGGTACTCCATCGCCCCTTTGGACAGGCTGACACAGGCCGACGTTCCGCTGCCGTGGTCGAGGTGCAGCCAGATCCCGCCACCCTTGTCCTCGCCGTCGGGCTGTTCCGCGTCGTCGGGCGGGGTGCCGGGGACGCGGTTGTAGTCGATGGCGATGACGTAGTCGAAGTCGTGCCAGTGCGACTCGTCCCAGTCGCGCGGCGCCTCGTACGACTCGTCCTGGGAGTACGGGAGTGCCGTGCCCGGGTCGTCGAGCACACCGCCCGCCGCGGTCAGCGTGAACACGCCGACGGGGCTGCGCCTGTCGCCGAGGTGGTGGTCGGTGGTCCAGCCCCTCTTGCCGTTGTGCGCGGGCCAACTGGCGGTCCGGTCCCAGGTGGAGCCGTGCTTCGTGAACAGTACGGCTGTGGAGTCCGGGGAGTCCTTGCCGTCGCCGTAGACCGTCAGGACCTGGCTCGTGTCGGCGGGGATGCCGCGCTGGAGCCGGTCCCCGACGTCCGGGATGCGGGTCGGGTCCGGGACGGCGGAGGCGGTCGCCGGTCTCGGGTGGGTCGCCTGTGCGCCGGGTCTCCCCTTCTGGCCGCCGGGGTGTCCGGTGTGCGCGCTTCCGCACGCGGACAGGGTCGTCATCGTCAGGAGGGAACCGAGAGCCGCCATCGCGACCGTCGCACGTCGTGTGCCGCCACTCTGCATCGGCCCATGCTCACATCGCATTCAGCCACATTGAGTGAGGTCACGGACATCTCACCCCTGATGGGTGAACGCCGGTTCCGACCCCCGGCGGGGAAAACCGCTTGCTTCCGACCACGCTGCGACGCGAACCTTTCACGGTTTGTTGCCGCACTCCGCTCGCGGTTCGTCGCCGCACTCCGCGGTTCCCTCCTCCCCCTTCCCGCCTGAACAAGAGCCACTGGGACGTCATGCAGATTCAAGACCTTCCGTATCCCGACCCGGGTGTGCCGGACGCGCGCTCGGGGCCCCGATTCCTGTGGTGGCTCGGCCGGAATCAGCTCGGTGGACAGTTCAAGTCCCTGGCCTGGGGGCTGCTGCACTTCGTGTCCGTCTCCGCGCTGCCGTTCTGCGTGGGCCTCGCCGTGCAGGCCGTGGTCGACCGCTCCGGCAGTCGGCTGGCCCTGACCGGCGGGCTGATGGCGCTGTGCGGAGCGGGCATCGCCGTGGGCGACACCTTCCTGCACCGGGCCGCCGTCACCAACTGGATCACTGCCGCCGCCCGCGTCCAGCAGCTGCTGGCCCGCCAGGCCGCCCACCTCGGCTCGGCGCTGACCCGGCGGGTGGCGGCCGGTGAGGTCGTGGCCGTGTCGACCGGTGACGTCGAGAAGATCGGCTGGTTCGTGGAGGCGCTGTCGCGCTTCCTGGCCGCCGCGCTGACGATCGTCATCGTGTGCGTCGGCCTGTTCGTCTACCAGCCCGCGCTCGGTGTCGTCGTCGCCGTGGGCGTGCCCGTGCTGGCGGTCTCCGTCCTGCCGTTGCTGCCCCGCGCCACCCGGCGCGCGGACGTGCAGCGCGAGAAGGCGGGCCGCGCCACCGAACTGGCCTCCGACACCGTCGCCGGACTGCGGGTGCTGCGCGGCATCGGCGGTGAGGAACTCTTCCTCGACCGCTACCGCCGGGCCTCCCAGGAGGTGCGCCACGCGGCCGTGCGCAGTGCCCGGATGTGGTCGTTGATCTCCGCGATCCAGGTGCTGCTGCCGGGCCTGCTGCTGATCGTGGTCGTCTGGCACGGTGTGCAGCTGGCCCGCCAGGGCCGAATCACCGTGGGCGAACTGGTCACCGTCTACAGCGCGGTGATGGTCATGTCCTACCCGCTGCGGCACTTCGAGGAGATCGCCATGGCGTACTCCTTCTCCCGTCCCTCGGCGAAACGCGCCGCGCGCGTGCTGTCCCTGGAGCGGGTCACCGACACCGCGGGGACGCGCGCGGAGGAGCTGCCCACCGGGGATCTGTACGACCCGGCCACCGGACTGCTCGTACCCTCCGGCCGGTTCACCGCCGTGGTGTGCGGTGACCCCGACGCGGCCGGGCGGCTGGCGGAACGCCTCGGCGGACACCCCGCCGAGGCGGGCACCTCCGTGCTCCTGGACGGCGTACCACTCGACGAACTCCCCCTCGCCTCGGCACGCACCGCCGTCCTCGTCCAGGACAAGGATCCGGTACTCCTGTCCGGTTCCCTGCGCGAACTGCTGGACGTGCCCGCCTCGGGTGCGGTCGGTGCCGAGGAAGCCCTTGCCGCCGCGCAGTGCGGGGACGTGCTGGTGGCCCTCGCCCAGGGGTCGCTCGACACCGAGGACCCGATGGACGCCCGCATCACCGAACGCGGACGCTCCCTCTCCGGCGGCCAGCGCCAACGGCTCGCCCTGGCCCGGTCGTTGATCACGGACCCGGAAGTACTCGTCCTCGACGAGCCGACCTCCGCCGTCGACTCCCACACCGAGGCCCGGATCGCCGACGGCGTACGGGAGTTGAGGACCGGCCGGACCACGGTGGTGTTCACCACCTCGCCCCTGCTCCTGGACCACGCGGACCGGGTCGTGCTCGTCCACGAGGACGAGGTCGTCGCGGTCGGCACACATCGCGACCTGCTCCACAACGACCCCCGGTACCGGGCCGTGGTGACGCGCGAGACCGAGGACGAGTCCGCGCTGCGCGAGGCACTGGACCACGACGAAGCCGCTCTGCGGAGCGCACTGGAAGAAATCGAGGAGAGCGCATGATCGGCGTGGCGCCCCCGGCCTACGACCCCGCGGCCCCGACCACGGCCAACACCCTGCCGGTCGGCGCCCCCGCGACCGTACGCGCCTACGTGTCCGAACTGTTCCGTCGGCATCGCCGTGCCTTCCTCCTCCTCGTCGCCGTGAACACGGTCGCCGTGATCGCGTCGATGGTGGGCCCCTATCTGCTCGGCGACGTCGTCGAGCGGGTGTCGGACGGAGCGCGGGAACTCCATCTGGGCCTGACCATCGGGCTGTTCGTGGTCGCCCTCGCCGTCCAGGCTGTGTTCATCCGGCAGGTACGGCTGCGCGGCGCGATGCTCGGCGAACGCATGCTGGCCGATCTGCGCGAGGACTTCCTCGTACGGTCGGTCGGGCTGCCTCCGGGTGTCCTCGAACGGGCCGGCACCGGCGACCTCCTGTCCCGTATCACCACCGACATCGACCGGCTCGCCAACGCGATGCGCGAGGCCGTACCGCAGTTGGCGATCGGTGTGGTGTGGGCGGTGCTGCTGCTCGGCGGTCTGGTCGTGACCGTGCCGCCGCTGGCGCCCGCCGTGCTGGTCGCGGTGCCGGTGCTGGTGATCGGCTGCCGGTGGTACTTCAAGCGGGCACCGGCCGGCTACCGCTCGGAGGCCGCCGGATACGCCGCCGTGGCCGCGGCCCTCACCGAGACCGTGGACGCCGGCCGGACCGTCGAGGCCCATCGCCTCGGTGACCGGCGCATCGCCCTCTCGGAGCGCCGCGTCAAGGAGTGGACCGCCTGGGAGAACTACACGCTCTGGCTGCGGTCGGTGCTCTTCCCGGTCATCAACGTCACTCATGTCACGGTGCTCTGCTCGGTCCTGATGCTCGGCGGGGTGTTCGTCCTGCACGGCTGGATCGGGGTGGGTGAGCTGACGACGGGCGCCCTCCTCGCGCAGATGCTCGTCGACCCGGTGAACCTGATCCTGCGCTGGTACGACGAGCTCCAGGTCGCCCAGGTCTCGCTGGCCAGGCTGGTCGGCGTCCGGGACATCGAGCCGGACGCCGGGGACTCCGCCCTGTCCCCCGAGGGCCGGGACGTGCACGCGGACCGGGTGCACTTCGGCTACCGCGAGGGCGTCGACGTGCTCCGCAAGGTGTCCCTGGAGGTCGCGCCGGGCACCCGACTGGCCCTGGTCGGCCCCTCGGGCGCGGGCAAGTCCACCCTGGGCAGGCTGCTCGCCGGGATCTACGCGCCCCGGGACGGCCGGATCACCCTCGGCGGCGCCGAACTGTCCCGGATGACCGCGGAACACGTCCGCTCCCACGTGGCCCTCGTCAACCAGGAACACCACGTCTTCGTGGGCTCCCTGCGCGACAACCTCCTGCTCGCCCGGACCGACGCGTCGGACGCCGAGCTGTGGGTGGCACTGGTCGCGGTCGACGCGGACGGGTGGGCGCGGGCGCTGGACGACGGCCTGGACACCGAGGTCGGCTCGGGCGGGCTCGCGCTGACCCCGGCGCAGGCCCAGCAGATCGCGCTGGCCCGGCTGGTGCTGGCCGACCCGCACACCCTGGTCCTGGACGAGGCGACCTCGCTCCTCGACCCGCGTGCGGCCCGTCACCTCGAACGCTCCCTGGCCCGCGTCCTCGACGGCCGCACGGTCGTCGCGATCGCCCACCGCCTGCACACCGCCCACGACGCGGACGTCATCGCCGTCGTCGAGAACGGCCGCATCAGCGAGTTGGGCAGCCACGACGAGTTGGTGGCGGCGGAGGGGGCGTACGCGGCGCTGTGGCGGTCGTGGCACGGGTAGCTCCGCTGGTCGAGCGGTGACTGGGCTCGGTCGGTGAGTACCTGCGGGTCGGTGGGGGCTGGTCGCGCAGTTCCCCGCGCCCCTGACGGGGCACGGTCCTTGCGCACCGTCGCCCCCGGCCCGGGCCCGTGCCGTTGCGCGCGAGGGAAAAGGGGTGGAAGGCTGGGGAGCGGCACCGGTTCGGGGAGTGCCCGGGAACCACACGGTTCGTGCCGGGCGCCGCCTGTGCCCCGTGCAGCGGCAGCCCGCCGCCGACCGCGGTGAGTACGGGCCGGTCCCCACCACCTGGAGGTACCCGTGAACAGCGCCGACGGATGGGGAGACGACGTCTACCAGCCCGACGGATCCGAGGTACAGGACGACGCGGGTCTGCTCGACGCGGAGGACACCCTGGTGGCGGACGGTGTCGAGGATCCTCTCGACCGCGGCTGGTCCCCACCGGACCGCCCCTGGGCGGTGGAACGCGCCGATGTCACGGCCGCGGTGCGTCAGCACGGGGAGTCGCTCGACCAGCGCCTCGCCGACGAGGTCCCGGATCTCGCCATGTCCGACGGAGACGGCCTCGGCGACTCCGAGGACACCGACGGCGAGCTCCGCGACATCGAGGTCGGGGACACCCGCTCCGGCCGGCTCGTGGCACCCGACGAAGGAGCACACGAGGACGAGGAGAGCGGCCTGATCGCCACGGACGTGGGCATCGACGGCGCGGCGGCCTCCGCCGAGGAGGCCGCGATGCACATCGTCGACGAGGACGAGGACTCCCTCTACGGCTGACCTCGCCGCCCCTTGGCCGTCACCCACACCCCCGCCGCACGAGGAGCAGCCATGCAGCAGGACAAGCAGCCCGACTACCACCCCGTGGTCTTCCGCGACCGCGCCGCCGGATACGCCTTCCTGACCCGGTCCACCGCGACCAGCGAGCGGACCATCGAGTGGGACGACGGCGAGACCTACCCCGTCGTGGACGTGGAGATCTCCTCGGAGAGCCACCCCTTCTACACCGGCAAGGCCCGGACGGTGGACACGGAAGGCCGCATCGCCCAGTTCGAGCGACGCTACGGCGGCGGGGCGGGCCAGGATTCCGGCGGGGCGTAGGCCACTGCCCGCGCCGGAACCGGGGCCGAGCCTCAGATCACGTTGAGTGCCGCCGCGCAGCCCACTCCCCCGAGCAGTATGAACACCGGCATCAGCACCTTGAGCTCGATCCAGCTGCCCGCGCGGAACCGCATCACCTTCGGCGGCCCGATCGGGTACCAGCGCCTGCGGCCCAGCGGGATCGGCCACAGGATCGGGCAGCCGGAGACGGTCAGCGCGTCCCCGATGTCGTGCACCAGCGCACCCAGCACGACCGGCAGTCCCAGCCACAGGTACTGGTGCTGGTCCGTGAACAGCCAGTTCGAGCCGTTGCCCGGCTTGTCCAGCACTCCGGCGAGGATCCACGCGCTGGTCGCCGCCAGCAGCCACACCAGGATGTCGCTGCTGGAGCCGCGGGCCGCCCGCCACAGCAGGCCCTCGATGGCCAGCACCATGTGCACGAAGAGGATCGCCAGCACTCCCCAGCGACCGCCCAGGATCGCCACGCCCGCACTCCCCGCCCCGATCAGGACCGCCCACAGCCAGGTGTGGGTGAGCGTGCGGTGCCCGCCGTTGCGGCGCGGGTCGCCCTGCTTCCTGGTCCCCTTGTAGACGGCGTACGAGAGCTTGTCGACGACCTCGCACACGGTTCGGGAGACGGGTCCGAAGGCCCGGGAGATAGTCGCCGCCTTGTGGTCGAGGTCCGGGGCGAGCGCGGCGCCGGCGCAGATCAGGGCGCCGACCAGGATCACCGGCCAGGGCATCGGATGCCCGGCCGCGGCGGTCGCCGCTCCGACGCCGAGCCAGGCCGCCGCTCCCGACAGTGAGTGTGCTGGTCCCATCATGGCCGTTCCCCGCCCCATTCCTCTTACGCCGCCGGTCAGTTGCTCGGGCGCTCTGACACTCTGTCGGCGACACAGCGTAGCGGTAGCGATCTTCGTCCCCGCAGCCGATTCCCCCATCGGCCACGGCGCCAGGCAAGATGGGGTCGTGACCCTCATCGACCAGTTGCCGCCGACCGCAGATCCCGACGCCCTCTACGAAGCCTTCGAGTCGTGGGCCAAGGAGCGCGGTCTCACGCTCTACCCCCATCAGGAGGAGGCGCTGATCGAGGTGGTCTCCGGTGCGAACGTGATCGTGTCGACGCCCACCGGGTCCGGCAAGAGCATGATCGCCGCCGGTGCGCACTTCGCCGCGCTGGCCCGGGACGAGGTCACCTTCTACACCGCTCCGATCAAGGCGCTGGTCTCGGAGAAGTTCTTCGAGCTGTGCAAGATGTTCGGCACCGAGAACGTCGGCATGCTGACCGGCGACGCGTCCGTCAACTCCGACGCGCCCATCATCTGCTGCACCGCGGAGGTCCTCGCGTCGATCGCGCTGCGCGACGGCAAGCACGCGGACGTCGGCCAGGTCGTCATGGACGAGTTCCACTTCTACGCGGAGGCGGACCGCGGCTGGGCCTGGCAGATCCCGATCCTGGAGCTGCCGCAGGCGCAGTTCATCCTGATGTCGGCCACGCTCGGCGACGTCGCGATGTTCGAGAAGGACCTCACCCGCCGTACCGGGCGCCCCACTTCGGTGGTCCGCTCGGCGGTCCGGCCGGTGCCGCTGTCCTACGAGTACAGGCTGACCCCGCTCACCGAGACGCTGACCGAACTGCTGGAGACCAGGCAGGCGCCGGTCTACATCGTGCACTTCACCCAGGCGCAGGCCGTGGAGCGGGCGCAGGCGCTGATGAGCATCAACATGTGCTCGCGCGAGGAGAAGGACCAGATCGCCGAGCTGATCGGCGGCTTCCGCTTCACGACCAAGTTCGGCCGCAATCTCTCCCGTTACGTACGGCACGGCATCGGCGTGCACCACGCCGGCATGCTGCCCAAGTACCGGCGTCTGGTGGAGAAGCTCGCGCAGGCCGGTCTGCTGAAGGTCATCTGCGGTACGGACACGCTCGGGGTGGGGGTCAACGTGCCCATCCGCACTGTGCTGTTCACGGCGCTGGCCAAGTACGACGGCGTTCGTGTGCGCACGTTGCGCGCCCGCGAGTTCCATCAGATCGCGGGCCGCGCGGGACGCGCCGGCTTCGACACGGCGGGGCTCGTGGTCGCCCAGGCTCCCGAGCACGTCGTCGAGAACGAGAAGGCGCTCGCCAAGGCGGGCGACGACCCGAAGAAGCGTCGGAAGGTCGTCCGCAAGAAGGCGCCCGAGGGCTTCGTCGGCTGGTCGGAGGGCACCTTCGAGAAGCTCATCACCTCCGATCCGGAGCCGCTGACGTCCCGGTTCCGGGTCACGCACACGATGCTGCTGTCGGTGATCGCCCGCCCCGGCAACGCCTTCGACGCGATGCGGCATCTCCTGGAGGACAACCACGAGCCGCGCAAGCAGCAGTTGCGGCACATCCGGCGTGCGATCGCGATCTACCGCTCGCTCCTGGACGGCGGCATCGTCGAGAAGCTCGACACCCCGGACGCCGAGGGCCGCATCGTGCGTCTCACGGTCGATCTGCAGCAGGACTTCGCCCTCAACCAGCCGCTGTCGACCTTCGCGCTCGCCGCGTTCGAGCTGCTGGACCCCGAGTCGCCGTCGTACGCGCTCGACATGGTGTCCGTCGTCGAGTCCACGCTGGACGACCCGCGGCAGATCCTGGCCGCCCAGCAGAACAAGGCACGCGGCGAGGCCGTGGCCGCGATGAAGGCGGACGGCGTCGAGTACGAGGACCGCATGGAGCGCCTCCAGGACGTCAGCTACCCCAAGCCGCTGGAGGAGTTGCTCTTCCACGCCTACAACACGTACCGCAAGAGCCACCCGTGGGTCGGCGACCACCCGCTGTCCCCGAAGTCCGTGATCCGGGACATGTACGAACGGGCCATGTCCTTCACGGAGTTGACCTCCTACTACGAGCTGGCCCGCACCGAGGGCATCGTGCTGCGCTACCTCGCCGGCGCCTTCAAGGCCCTCGATCACACCGTCCCGGACGACCTCAAGTCCGAGGACCTGCAGGATCTGATCGCCTGGCTCGGCGAGATGGTGCGCCAGGTCGACTCCAGCCTGCTGGACGAGTGGGAGCAGCTGGCCAACCCGGCGGAGATGACCGCCGAGGAGGCCCAGGAGAAGGCCGACCAGGTCAAGCCGGTCACCGCGAACTCGCGTGCCTTCCGGGTCCTTGTCCGCAACGCGATGTTCCGCCGCGTCGAGCTGGCCGCCCTCGACCACGTCGGGGAACTGGGCGAGATGGACGCCGAGTCCGGCTGGGACGCGGATGCCTGGGGCGAGGCGATGGACAAGTACTGGGACGAGTACGAGGACCTCGGCACCGGCCCGGACGCCCGCGGGCCCAAGCTCCTGCTCATCGAGGAGGAGCCGCAGCACGGCCTGTGGCGCGTTCGGCAGATTTTCGCCGACCCGAACGGCGATCATGACTGGGGCATCAGCGCGGAGATCGATCTCGCGGCCTCCGACGAGGAGGGCCGTGCGGTCGTCCGCGTCACCGACGTCGGCCAGCTGTGAGCACAGGAGAATCCCACCCATGACGAACCCGGCAGAGCGGCTCGTCGACCTGCTCGACCTGGAGCAGATCGAGGTCAACATCTTCCGTGGTCGCAGCCCGCACGAGTCCCTGCAGCGGGTCTTCGGCGGCCAGGTCGCGGGCCAGGCGCTGGTCGCCGCGGGGCGCACCACGGAGGGCGACCGGCCCGTGCACTCGTTGCACGCGTACTTCCTGCGCCCGGGCCGGCCGGGCGTGCCGATCGTGTACCAGGTCGAGCGGGTGCGGGACGGGCGGTCGTTCACCACCCGTCGGGTCACCGGCGTGCAGCAGGGCCGCACGATCTTCAATCTCACCGCCTCCTTTCACAAGCCTGAGCAAGGTCCCTTCGAGCACCAGCTGCCGCCGGCCCGCGAGGTCCCGGACCCGGAGTCCCTGCCGACGGTGTCGGAGGAGGTCCGGGATCATCTGGGCGCGCTGCCGGAGCAGTTGGAGCGGATGGCGCGCCGTCAGCCCTTCGACATCCGGTACGCGGACGGGCTGCGCTGGAGCGCCGAGGAGATCAAGGACGCCGAGCCGCGCAGCGCCGTGTGGATGCGTGCGGTCGGGCCGCTCGGTGACGATCCCCTCGTGCACACCTGTGCGCTGACGTACGCCAGCGACATGACGCTTCTGGACGCCGTCCGGATCCCCGTCGAACCCCTGTGGGGTCCTCGGAGCTTCGACATGGCGTCGCTGGACCACGCCATGTGGTTCCACCGGCCGTTCCGCGCTGACGAGTGGTTCCTGTACGACCAGGAGTCCCCGATCGCGACGGGCGGGCGCGGTCTGGCCCGCGGGCGCATCTACGACCTGGAGGGACGCCTGCTCGTCTCGGTCGTCCAGGAAGGGCTGTTCAGAGCGCTGTAACCGGTGGATGTGCGCTGCGGCTCAGGCGTTTCCGCGGCGCAGCCAGCCCAGCATGCCGCGTGATCGCTCGGGTTCCGGCGCCGGCTCGGGCGGGTGCTCGCTCAGGGACGGTGGTGGTCCGGCCGGTTCGGAGGTCGGCCGTGGTGCGGGGCGATGGCGGCGTGCCTCGTCCAGTACCTGGGTCAGATCCGCCCGCAGCCAGCTGATCTCGTCCGGATCGTCCGCTGTCATGATCCGCTCGGCGAGGTGGGCGGCGGGCGAGCCGGGTGCCCCGTGGGCGGGCGGGCCCGGCCGGAACCGGTTCAGGTGGGCGCGCTCGTAGGGGTCCTGGACGATTTCGGCGACCTGGACGGGGTCGAGCAGAGCGGCCAGGGCTCCGGCGCGCTCCCACGGATCGACGGCCTGGTGGAGCAGGAATCCCAGGTGTCGTCCGCGCCAGTTGCGGGCTCGCAGATCCAGGCCCGCTTGGAGTTGGTCCCGCAGCCCCTCGGGCGTACGGCCGTTCAACAGCGAGGTGTGGTTCTTGTCGGCTGCGAACTGCCGTAGTTCTTCGGCGAGATAGAGCCAGACCACGGCCCGGTACCGGTTGAGGTAGAACGTCACGGGCACCACCAGCCCGAGCCGGGCGAAGCGGGTGAACCTGGCGGAGCTGACCTCCATGAGGGCCGCGCCGTCGGTCGTGCCCACGGTCCTGACGCTTTCCAGGAGCGCTTCGGGGAACCCGTCCGTCGAGCACAGTCGGTCGATCTCGTCGCGGGCGACGCGTCGGCCGCCGCCTCCTTCGTCGGGCGTGGTGCGAATGCGCCCGAGATGTACCGCGAGGTCGAACTCGCCTCGCTTGAGCCCCAGTTCCCGTGCCGCGCGACTCGGCGTGCACGAGAGGCCGGACGGTTTGGTGATGGTGTTGCCTGCCATGGTCGATCTCCCCCGTGGAGTCCGTTGCTCACGCTGTGTGCGTTCGCGATGGACAAACCGTAACCGGTTCGGCGGATCTCGTGGCGAGCCTGTGGATAACTCCACGAAGACTGACGAACTCGCAGGTCAGAGGTCTGTGACGGGGGTTCGCTCGGGTTGCCGGGCGTCCACGCCGAGGTGCTCGCCGACGCGGTTGACGAGGAGTGTCATCTCGTAGGCGATCTGGCCGATGTCCGCCTCCGCACCGCTGAGAACGCACAGACAGCTGCCGCTGCCCGCGGCGGTGACGAACAGGACGGCGTCGTCGAACTCGACCATCGTCTGCCGCACCTGACCCGCGCCGAAGTGGCGTCCCGAGCCCTTGGCCAGGCTGTGCAGTCCGGACGAGACGGCGGCGAGGTGCTCCGCGTCCTCGCGGCGAAGCCCGGTGCTCGCGCCCGTCACCAGTCCGTCGTTGGACAGGACCAGAGCGTGGCGTACGTGCTCGACGCGCTCGGTCAGATCGTCCAACAGCCAGCTCAGTCCCTGGTTCTGCGCCATGTTCCGGCTCCCCGTGTCGCGTCTCCCCCTGGCCGGAGGATCTCCCGTCAGCCTTCACCACCTCCGTCGCCCGGGCAAGGAGGATAGGGGCATGGCACAGAAGATGACCGACGAGGAGTGGCGGGCGTTCGTCTCGCTCGGCACGCGCACCGGCAAGCTGTCGACCGTCCGCGCCGATGGGAGCCCACATGTCGCGCCGATCTGGTTCCTGCTGGACGGAGACGATGTGGTGTTCAACACCGCGAAGGAAACGGTAAAAGGGCGCAATCTTGCCCGTGACGGGCGAGTCGCCCTGTGTGTGGACGACGATCGGCCGCCGTTCGACTTCGTGGTGCTGCAGGGGCGCGCCCGGCTGTCGGAGGATCCGGCCGAACTCCGGTACTGGGCCGCCCGGATCGCGGCCCGGTACATGGGTGAGGAGCGCGCAGAGGAGTTCGGCGCCCGCAACGGGGTGCCGGGCGAACTCCTGGTCCGTGTCCCGGTCGAGAAGGTGCTGGCACAGAAGGGCATCGCCGACTGAGGACCGCCGCCGACGGTCAGCCCACCGAGTCGAGCATCCGGGCGGTGTGCATCCGCCCGGCGTACTCGACGAGTCGGATCAGCACCTCCTTCCCCGAGTCGCGGTCCCGGGCGTCGCAGAGGACGACCGGTGTTCCCCGGTCGAGGTCCAGGGCGCGGGAGACGTCGTGGGCGCCGTAACTGCGGGCCCCCGTGAAGCAGTTGACGGCCACCACGAACGGGATGTGCCGGTGCTCGAAGTAGTCGACCGCGGGGAAGCAGTCCTCAAGTCGCCGGGTGTCCGCGAGGACCACCGCTCCCAGGGCGCCCTGCGACAGTTCGTCCCACAGGAACCAGAAGCGGTCCTGGCCCGGTGTGCCGAACAGGTAGAGGGAGAGACCGGACCTGATGGTGATGCGGCCGAAGTCCATGGCGACGGTCGTCGTGACCTTCTGGTCCACGCCGTCGGTGTCGTCCACCAACTGGCCGGCCTCGCTGAGCAGTTCCTCGGTGCGCAGCGGCCTGATCTCGCTGACCGCGCCCACCATGGTGGTCTTGCCCACGCCGAATCCGCCGGCGACCAGGATCTTCAACGCCAGGGCGGTCGTCTCGCCGCCCTCGGCGTCGGAGTGCTCGGAGTGCTCGGAGACCATCGATCACTTCTCTCGGGAGTGCCGGCAACGGTCGACGTCCGTAGGTGTGCATCTTGGCAAGTGCGGCCTCACCCCGGAGGGTTGGACCACTATTTGCCCGATGTGATCGCCTCGCACCCGTTCGGTGTGCGAAAGGGTGCACAAGTCGGCGTCGTACGCGTTCGAGTGGTTCTGAAGTTTCATCACAGTGCCCGTAGTCCCTCGATCACCTCGCGCAGAATCCGTTCGTCAGGAAGCTGCGCGGGCGGCACCGGGCGGCTGACGGTGACGCAGCCGAGTTCCAGGAGGTCGCCGAGGAGCACCCTGACCACTCCGAGAGGAAGGTCGGCTCCGGCGGCGAGCTCGGCGACGGACTGCGTTTCCGTACGGCACAGGTCGATGAGGGCCCGGTGTTCCGGTCCGAGCCCGGTGTCGTCGTCGAAGTCGGGGGCGCCCTTGTCCAGCGTGACGAGCGCGATCAGGTCGAACCGCACTCCCGTAGGCCCTGGTTTGGTACGTCCGCCCGTCATGGCGTAGGGGCGGACAAGGGGACCGGCTTCCTGGTCGTACCACTGGCTGCCCGGCTCGTGCTGGGCGCCGGTCATGTCTTCGGTCATCGGAACGGACCACCCTCTCGCCTCATCCGGCGGCGGGTGGCCGCGCGCCGACACGTGGCGGCGTGTAGAGGTGCTCGCCGACGCGCTTGACCAGCCGTGCCATCTCGTACGCCACGAGGCCTATGTCGGCGGTCACGGCGGTGAGGACGGCGAGGCAGGAGCCGTCTCCGGCCGCGGCCACGAACAGGAAACCGTCGTCCATCTCCACCATGGTCTGCCGTACTCCGCCGGCGCCGAAGTGCCGCCCCGCGCCCTTGGCCAGGCTGTGGAATCCGGAGGCCACGGCGGCGAGGTGTTCCGCGTCCTCGCGTTTGAGGTCGGTGGACGCACCGATGGCGAGGCCGTCGTTGGACAGCACCACGGCATGCCGTACCTCGCTCACGCGCAGCACCAAGTCGTCCAGCAGCCAGTCGAGTTCACCGGACCGCTGAGCGGCCCTCATACTCGGGTCCTGGATCATGCGGGGTCTCCTTCGCTGCTGTCACTGCCCGTTGCGGGGCCTGGGGTGGCACCACGGCCCGGGTGCCTGCCGCCGCCGCGCGTCCAGCCTTCGCGGTAGGCAGCCATCCGGTCCCGTACGACCTCCGGGGTGCGGTGCTCGTCACGTGGGGCGGCGGGCGCCTGTTCCCGGTCCGCGGTGGGCTGTTCGCGGAGTTGGGGGGCGAGGTTCGCCTGCCGTACGCGGCGAGGGAGGTCGTCGCTTTCTTCGGGCCCTTCGGTGTCCTCTGGAGGACGGTGCAGTCGCAAGGTGGTGACTCCGGGGGGCGGGGTGTCGCTCGCCGGCTCCGCCGAAGCCCGGGGGGAGGACGCCAGGGCGGGTCGGTCGGCCGGTCCCGAGACGGACTCCTGGTGCTGAGCCGCGGTGGGCACGCGCGCGTACTCGCGTTCCACGGCCCGCTCTCCGTCCCCCACCGCCGCGCGGGGGGAACGTTCCGCCGCGCCGCCGTGCAGCAGGGCCGTCGGCAGCAGAATGACCGCCGTCGTGCCGCCGTAGGGCGAGGTCCGAAGGTGCACCTTGATGCCGTGGCGGGCGGCGAGCCTGCTGACCACGAAGAGGCCGAGTCGGTCGCTGTCGAAGAGGTCGAGGGCCTCGGACTGCTCGATACGACGGTTGGCCTCGGCCAGGGACTCCGTGCCCATGCCCAGGCCCCGGTCCTCGACCTCGACGGCATAGCCGTTGCCGACGGGTTCACCGGTGACACGCACGCGTGTGTGCGGCGGCGAGAACTGGGCGGCGTTCTCCACGATCTCGGCGAGCAGGTGCGTGAGGTCGGCGACGGCCGCGCCGACGACGGACGACTCGGGGAGTTGGCGTACCTCCACGCGCGCGTAGTCCTCCACCTCGGAGACGGCTGCGCGTACGACGTTGGTCAGGGAGACGGGCATGCGCCAGGCCCGGCCGGGTGCTGCTCCGGAGAGGATGATGAGGCTCTCGGCGTGCCGTCGCATACGGGTGGTCAGGTGGTCGAGGCGGAAGAGGTCACTCAGTTCGTTCGGGTCCTCGGAGCGGCGCTCCATGCTGTCCAGAAGGCTGAGTTGACGGTGCACCAGGACCTGGCTGCGGCGGGCGAGGTTGACGAAGACCCCCGAGATACCGCTGGCGAGTTCGGCACGTTCGACGGCGGCCCGCAGGGCGGCTCGGTGCACGGTGCCCAGAGCCTCGGCGACCTGTCCGATCTCATCCTCCGAGGGCGACCCGGGCGGGGCCTCCGCCCTGACGTCGATCTCCTCCCCCGCGCGCAGCCTCCGCATGGCCTCGGGGAGTTTGTGGCGGGCGATCCCCAGGGCGTCGTTGCGCAGACTCACCAGTTCGACGACGAGACCGCGGCCGATGCGCACCGAGATGACGAGCGACGCGACGACGGCGGCGAGACCGAGCAGCACCGCTGCACCGGCCGGGGTGAGCAGTCCTCGCGTGAACGGGTCGGCGCGGTCCGCGACCCCGCTGCCCGTGTCCGCCTCGATGGCGCGCATGCCGTCCTGCACGCGTGCGTGCGCGGCATTCCAGGTGGTCTCCGGAGCCGCATCGATTGCCCGGGTACGCGAGTTGGTGGTGAGGACCTTGTCCTCGACGGCGCCGACCGCACTGTAAGCGCTGGTGCCGGCGAGGTTCCGCCAGGCGGCACCTTCGGAACCGCGCAGATCCGCGACGGCGGAGTCGGTGAGGGTACGACGCGTGTCGACGGCACCGGTGAACAGCCTCAGCCGCTCCCCGTCGAGGCGGCCGTCGAGCCGGGCCCCGGCGAGCACCACGTCCTCCTGGGACAGCGATTCACCGGCCCGGGAGAACTCAAGCAGCACGCGCGCGTCGGAACCGAGGTCGGCGTCCTGGATTCCGGTGAGCGCCCCACCCACGGCGAAGGCCGTCGAGATGGTCTTCGTGTACTGCCCGTACGTCTCGTCCCATCCCGCGCGGTGGCCGAGCACGTCGGCCCGCAGTGAGCGCAGTTGCTCGGCTCCGGTGACGAAGGTCTTCAAGCGTTGGGCGACTCCGGCCGGCAGTTCCTCGCCGTCGGCGACGGTGTTGTTGTCGCCGAGGCGCAACCGGGCGACCGCCCGGTCCGTGTTCGCCGCCAGTTTCTTCAGGTCTGCGCTCGGTTCGGCGTCGGGGTCGGTGGCGTAGCGGACCGCGGCCGACCGCTCGGCCTGCAGCGCGGCGACGGCGGCCGCGACGGGGCTGCGCACCGCGGAGTCCACGCGCTGCAACTGCCGTAGCCGGGCGACGTCCTGGGCGGTGCTGACGGTGGCGTACGCCCACAGGGCGAGCAGGGAGACGACAGGCACCATCAGCAGACAGACGATCTTGGCTCGTACGGTGCGGGGGCGCATCCGCCATCGGCCCGCGCGCGGGGGCACCTCGTCCGACGCGGCGTCGAGGGGCTCGTCGAAGAGCTCGTCGGCGGGTGGTCCGGCATGTGCGCGACGACCGCGCACGGGCGGCGGCGTCTCGGCGCCGGCTCTGGGGGTCCTACGGGGGTTACGCATGGCCTCCTCGCTCGGAAGTGGTTCGGGGCGTGCCGTGTGGGCCGTGGTCGGTCCCGGCCCGCCTGTCAGCCGGCGACACTCTCGACCGGCCGCTCGGCAGAGGCGGTTGCCTCGCGTTCTCCCGTCGTCGGCGACAGTGCGACGAACGCCGAGGTCAGGAACAGGTAGGACCCGAGGCCGACGGCAAGGGGAAAGATGAACTGCATCGCCGTCGCCCCGGGCAGGACCGCGCCGGAGGGTGTGACATGCACGCGGACCGCGAACATCCCGGTGTAGTGCATGCTGGCGACGGCCGCCCCCATGACGAGCGAGGCGACGGTGACCGCGATGGGCGACTTGATGTTGAGGGCCGCCCACAGGGCCGCGGTCGCCGCGACGACGGCGATGAGGACCGAGAGACCGACGAGCATCGGGTCGTAGCTCACGTCACCGTGCAACCGCACCGCCGCCATGCCCAGGTAGTGCATGCTCGCGACGCCCAGTCCGGTGGTGAGGCCGCCGAGGAAGAGCGCGCGGCCCCGGTCGCGGCCGTAGCCGACCACGAAGACTCCCGCGCAGACGACGACGATGGCGACGAGAAGACTGAGCATGGTGAGGGGCACGTCGTAGCGGATGTCGGTGCCGCTGACTCCGAAGCCGAGCATGGCCACGAAGTGCATGGTCCAGATGCCGGTGCCGAGCGCGGAGGCCGCGGTGACGAGCCAGTTGCGGCGCGACCGGCCGGTGGCACCGAGCGCGCGGACGGTACAGCGCAGCCCGAGTGCGGAGCCCATACAGGCCATCACGTATGACAGCACGGGTGTCAGCCAGCCGAAGGTTGCGTGGTCCAGGTGTCCCATGACCAGGGGACGCTAGTGGGGGCATGGGCGCACAAAGGGGGCGCATTTCGAAAGGTGTTGCAATATGACGCAGAGATGTACGGGAACGACCGCGTCCCGCTCGAACATGTGCACCGAGGCGTCATCCGTGTCGGTGAGGGATCATGCGGAGCATGAGCGACGACCACACACATGTCCAGGAGTTCTTCGGTGCGCGCGCCGCGGACTGGGACAGCCGCTTCCCGGACGACGGCCCCGCCTACGCCGCCGCGGTCGCCGAACTCGGGCTGCGCACGGGAGACCGCGTGCTCGACGCGGGCTGCGGGACCGGGCGTGCTCTGCCGCCGCTCCGTGCGGCCGTAGGACCGTCCGGGGTGGTGGTCGGGGCCGATCTGACCCCGGCCATGCTGGAGGCCGCCGTACGGGCCGGACGCGGCCGTGACGGGCGCCTGCTGCTCACCGACGTCGCCGCGCTGCCGCTGCGCTCGGAGTCGCTCGACGCCGTGTTCGCGGCGGGCCTGATCGCGCACCTGCCCCGACCGGAGGCGGATCTGCGGGAGTTGGCGCGTGTAGTGCGCCCCGGTGGCACGCTGGCCCTGTTCCACCCGATCGGCCGGGCGGCGCTCGCGGCGCGCCAGGGGCGGCAGATCACCCCGGACGACCTGCGTGCGGAGCCCAATCTCCGTCCGCTGCTGGCCGGTTCGGGGTGGCGCATGACGTCGTACGCCGACGAGGACGCCCGCTTCCTGGCGCTGGCCGTGCGCGAGGGCTGAGTGGCCTCGGAGTTGTCGAACATGACGTGGTGACCGGCACCCGGCACGGTCACCACGCGCACTCCCGCCGCCTCCAGGCCCTCACTGTCCGGAAGTTCACCGCTCAGCTCGCCCTGGACATACACACGGTCGATCGCGAGTCCTTCGAGGATCGTGCGCATCACAGGGTCGGATCCGCGCCACGTCCTGAAACTCACCGAAGAGGGCAGGCGTGCATGGCATCCTCACCATCGCGCGGGCCGCTCCTGACGCTTCACCGCGCCGTTCCCCTTCTGTCGCCGCAGCTCCAACTCTACGTTGGGTAGCAGTAGATGGACGGTCAGCGACAGAGAACCACGCAGGGGGAAGGTGGTCAGCATGTTCGACAGGCCCCGCAAGACCTTCGCCAGATTTCTCACCGCCACGCGCGCGGAGCCGGCCAGAGACCCGGAGCGGCGCCCGCACAACCTGTTCGAGGCTGCGGCCGTCTACGTCTCGGCGCGTGCGGAGGACGACCAGGACCGGATCGACGAGGCCACGGGATGGGTGTCGCCGGAGGCGTTGTCCTTCGGGGTGAGTGAGCTGGCGTGCCGGGCCGTTGTCGCGCTCGCGAGGGAGCGTGACGAGTCGCCGCGGACGGTGGCCCGTGCCCTTCTTGGGCTCCCCGCGGCCTGACACTTCGGGTTACCGGCGGTCATTTCGCCCCGTCCAGACGGAAAACTGCAGCTCCGGGTGTACTTGGGAGTCGTGACAAGCGCCTTCCGCGCACACTAGGGTGCGCGCGGTTGGACGAACGATGGGGAGGCTGGGATGGCCGACACGGATGAAGAGGCCGTCGCCGCCGAGGACGATGCGCTCTATGTGCTCACGGCGGTGCTGCTGACACCGGCGAAGTTCCCGAGTGTGCTGGGTGACGACTATCCCGAGGCCTGTGCGGCGCTCGGCATGGCGCCACTCGCCGACGGGTACGGCCTGGTGCTCGGCCAGGACGGCGACGGTGCGCGGTGGACGGTCGTCATCGACGACGTGTCGCTGGTCGCGGTCGCCATCGCGTCCTGGGACTGTGGCATGGAGTACGACCTGTCGCCGAGCGAGCGCACGGTGGTCGCCGCCCTGCCGGGCTGGCCGCTCGCGGTCGCCGTCGCGGCTCCCAACGTGCCCGCTCCGCACGATCCGGACCCCGAACTCGTGGACCGTCCCCCGCTGGCGCCGCCGGACACCACCGCCTGGGGTCCGGCACAACGCCGTCTGGGTGCTGACGAGATCGCGCTGCAGTGGGCCCTGTGGCGGGAGCAGATCGACGACGCGGCCTTTCCGGTTCAGGGCGAGGCGGGCGAGACCTCGGAGCCGGAGCCGGACGCGGAGAGCTCCGAAGGCGCGTCCGAGGTCACGTCGGACCGCACCGGGGAAGGCCCGCAGGCGGGCCACAGCGGGGTCCGCAGGGTGCTGACGGAGGCTCGCGCGTACGTGGACACCCCGCCGCCTCTCGGCCGCGTCAGATCGTCCTTCGCGCCGGGCGAGGCGCGCACGCTGCGTGCCGACGGCCCCGGCTGGTCGATGGTGGCCCGGACCGACGACATCGCGTTCGTCCTGCTCGACGACGAGCCCGGCGAGGTGCTGCCGGTGGGCCGGGGCCCCGAGCTGCCCGGTCTCCTGGAGGCGCTCGACAAGCTGGCCGTACGGCCGAGTTGAGCCCTTGGGTGTCACTCCGGGCGTCCGAGGGGGCGGCCGGGGTCACCCTCGCTCGTCCGGGTCGACGAGGAGGGCTCCCAAGGCGGTGTCGGAGTCGCCGTGGTCGCGCAGCGCGTCGAGTTCGGTGCGCCAGGTCGTGTCCCAGTGCGTGCCGGGCTTCGCCGCGCGCAGGACGGTCAGTGCTTCGCCGGGCCGACGCAGCGCCGAAAGGACCCCGCGCGGGGTGAGCAGGTCCGGGGCGCGTTCCAGCAGGAGGAGTGCCGCGTGCTGGTCGCGCTGCGCGGCGAGCGAGGCGACGGCGCGGTACTGACCTGTGAAGCGGTACGCCTCGTGCCGTGGGCACCGTTCGTACTGAGCGGCCACGTGTTCGGCCACGGCGCGGGGTGCCGTGCGGGCAAGGGAGTTGAGCACGCCCAGGGGTGGGTCGATGCGGTGCAGCCACGCTCTCGCGGTCCGGGTGGAACAGGCGGGCAGCAAGGCGGCAGCGTCCCGCGCTCCATGGCGTTCGTGGATCTGGGGCAGGATTCTGTCGGCGAGCGTGTGGCGGCGGCTGAGCCTGAGGAGCCGGAAGGTGTCGTGGCGCGTCGCCCTGATGTCGCTCAAGGCGAGCTGTTCCAGGGCCTGTTCGGGGAGGGGCAGTCGGACGGCGGCCGAGCGGGCACGCCGGCCGAGCAGCGGATCGTCGAGAGCCTCGGTCACGCGGTCCAGGTCGCGTCGTACGACGGCCAGGAACAGGGCGGTGTGCCGCTCGTCCGAGTCACCGGCGTCCAGCGCGCGGTGCAGGGTCTCGTAGGCGTGCGGGGTGAGTGTGCGGGCGTAGCGGGCCAGGGCGCTCATGCGCGCCGGGAACGGCAGGGGGGCGAAGTGGGCCCTCAGCCAGGCGGGCGTCAGAGGCGCCGGCGGGGTTTCGGGCTGTCGGGAGGGCATCCGGGACGCCTCATGTCCGGCCATCAGCGCTCACCGTGGAGTCGCTGGGCCTCCTTTCGGTACGTCATGCCCGTCATGGTGGGGTCGGAGTGATCCATGGCGCAATCGATTTTGGCGCGGCTCGCCGGTCTTCACCTTGTTCGGTCCGAGGACCTTCCTCGGCCGGGCGCCGTCCGCGGGACCGTTGCCGGCAGCCCCGCGGGCGGTGCTGTGCTCTGCCCCTGTGCGCCGGTCGACAGCGCGGTGGGGCATCGGTGTGTCAGCGGCCGATCTCCTTGCCTGCGACGCGGCGCAGCCGACGCCGCTGCGAGGGGTCCAGCGTGAGATACGCGGCTGTCGGCACTCCCACGACTATCAGGAATGCGACCCACCAGGGCAGCCAGATCAACAGGATCAGTCCGACCGCCACACCTCCTACAGCGATCTTCGCGTTCATCGACATGTGTCGCCTCCTCCGCGGCCACGGCCGCTCTCTGATCTGAAAACGGGTCCGCGCTTCCCACAGTTCCGGATCGCGACCCTGAGACTTCCCTGAGGCGCTTCCCCTACTGGTACCCGGACCGTCGGCCACTCCGTCACTCCGTCCACTCCGGCCTCAGCGGCTCCCCCACCTCGTGGAGGTGGCGCAGGGCCTGCCGGTAGGAGTCGACGAGCCCGGTCTCCACGTAGGGGATACCCACATCCTGACAGTGGGCGCGCACCAGGGGCTGGGCGAGCCGCAGATTAGGCCGCGGCATGCTCGGGAAGAGGTGGTGTTCGATCTGGTAGTTGAGGCCGCCGAGGAACCAGTCGGTCAGGGTGCCGCCGCGGATGTTCCGTGAGGTGAGCACCTGGCGACGGAGATGGCCCCATCGCTCGCCGTTCGGGTCCGGCATCTCCATGCCCTTGTGGTTGGGGGCGAAGGCCAGACCCAGGTGCAGGCCGAACAGGGCCTGGTGCAAGGCGGCGAACGCGAGTGCCTTCCCTGGAGACATCGAGGTCAGCAGCAGCGTGGCGTAGGCCGCGACATGGCCCACCAGAAGAGTGCCTTCGACGGCCCGCTCACGACGGGGCTGCCGTCGCAGATCCTGGAAACCGTGAACCTTGAGGGCGATGCCTTCGAGCAGGGTGAGGGGGAAGAACAGCCAGGCCTGGTTGCGGGTGAGCCGGCGTCGGAAGCCGGCACGGTCCTTGGCCTGCTCGCCGGTGAACACGAGGATGTCGGCGACGACGTCCGGGTCCTTGTCGATGTGGTTGGGGTTGGCGTGATGGCGGTTGTGCTTGTCGTTCCACCAGGAGTAGCTCATCCCCAGCAGCAGGTTGCCGTGGATCAGGCCTATGAGGCGGTTGGCGGCCTTGCCGCCGGCGATCTGGGAGTGGCCCGCGTCATGGCCTATGAAGGCCGTGCGGGCGCCGAACACGGCGAGCAGCGGGGCCAGGAGCAGGGTCAGCCAGGAGTCGCCGATCAGGGCGATGCCGGTGACGATGCCGGCCAGCGCGAGGGCGTTGACGGAGATGCAGCGTACGTACCAGGCATGCCGCCGCTCCAGAAGGGCTCGGTCCTTGACCGTGCGCAGGAGGGGCGTGAACTCGCTTCCCGGAGATGCCGCGACGGCATCCCCGGGATCGTGCACGCCGATGACTGCGGTGGTCTGGGACATGTCCGGTCTCCGGCTCTCTCAGGTGACGGGGTGACCTGAGCAAACGTACGAATCGGTGACCGGTCGCGACCATGGCGGCACCCCCCGTGTCCGTACGGGGGTCACCCGGGTCCTCCCAGGGGGGTTGACGACACCCTCGCCGACCGGATCCGCAGAAATCGAGTCGGCGGAGAAGTACTCGGAAAAGAGCGATGGCAAGGAGATCATCCACTCCTTGCCACACCCAAGGTATAGCGCAGCGGGGGGCTTGCGGCAAGGCCCGGGTCGTACCTCAGAATGACCGACCGAGGCCAGGACCTGCGGAAACAGTGGACTCGCGAAGCGCAGGCCCGCAGGGCGGCCGGCCGGAAACCAATCTCGTTGGATGGGCGTTCTGATGATTGACGTGATCGTGGTCGGCGGCGGACCTACCGGCTTGATGTTGGCCTGCGAGCTGCGGCTGCACGACGTGCACGTGGTCGTACTGGAGAAGCTGGCCGAGCCGACCGGGGAGTCCCGCGGGCAGGGCCTGCACGCGCGCAGCGTGGAGATGATGGACCAGCGCGGTCTCCTCGACCGGTTTCTCGCGGTCAGTGAGAAGTTCCAGGCCGGTGGTCTCTTCGGCGGCATCGTCAAGCCGTGGCCGGACCGGTTGGACACGGCGCACCCGTACGGCGTCGCCACCCCGCAGCCGGTGACCGAGCGGCTGCTGCACGAGCGTGCAGTGGAACTCGGTACCGAGATTCGGCGCGGCTGGGAAGTCGTCGGGCTGAGCCAGGACGAGGCCGGGGTCACCGTCGAGTCGGCGGACGGCACTCACCTGCGCTCGCGCTACGTCGTCGGGTGCGACGGCGGCCGCAGTTCGGTGCGCAAGCTGCTCGGCGTCGGTTTCCCCGGCGAGCCGGCGACGGTCGAGACGCTGCTGGGGGAAATGGAGGTGACCGAGGATCCGACCACGATCGCCGCCGTAGTCGAGGAAGTCCGCAAGACCCAACTGCGGTTCGGCGTCAGCCCCGGCGAGAACGGCGTGTGGCGCGTTGTGGTGCCCGCCGACGGCGTGGCCGAGGATCGTGCGACCGCGCCGACCCTCGACAAGTTCAAGCAGCAGCTGCGGGCCGTGGCGGGCACCGACTTCGGCGTGCACTCGCCACGCTGGCTGTCCCGGTTCGGCGACGCCACCCGGCAGGCCGAGCGCTACCGGGTCGACCGGGTACTCCTCGCCGGCGATGCGGCGCACATCCATCCGCCGACCGGCGGGCAGGGCCTCAACCTCGGTGTGCAGGACGCGTTCAACCTCGGCTGGAAGCTGGCCGCCGCGGTCAACGGGTGGGCTCCGGAGGGCTTGTTGGACAGCTACCACGCCGAGCGGCATCCGGTGGGCGCGCGCGTGCTGGACAACACGCGCGCGCAGATCACCCTGTTGGGGACCGACTCGGGCGCGACCGCGCTCCGGGAGCTGTTCGCGACGCTGATGGACTTCGAGGAGGTGAACCGGTACGTGACCGAGATGATCACCGCGGTGGGGATCCGCTACGACTTCGGCGAGGGGCATGAACTCCTCGGCCGACGGCTGCGGGACGTGCAGCTGAAGCAGGGGCGCCTCTACGGGCTGATGCACGGCGGGCGGGGGCTGCTGCTCGACCAGACCGGCCGGCTCTCGGTGGCGGGCTGGGCGGATCGAGTCGACCACGTCGTCGACGTCAGCGAGGAACTGGACGTGCCTGCGGTGCTCCTGCGGCCGGACGGCCATGTGGCGTGGATCGGTGACGACCAGGAGGACCTGCTCGGTCTGCTGCCCAAGTGGTTCGGCGCTGCCACTGAGATCCGGGCCGCCTCCTGAACGCTCCCCGACCCACTGTGGTCAGTACGCCGGGAACGCCAGCCACCCGGATAGAACGGCTCCCGGTCCGCACGGAACGCCGCCAGTGGCGTGGAGGCGCGATCGCATTACGGTCGGCGTGTTGCGGGTGGCGCCTGCCCGACGAGCGGTCGACACCCTGGATTCACCCGGCCGCCGAACGCAGTTCCTCATGGGGACCAACTCTGGCCGCTGTCAACGAATTTGTCCTCAGGAGGTCCGATGTCCCCGCACGCCCCCGTCCGGCGCCGCGTCCGTCCCGTCGCGGCGGGTGTTCCGCTCGCCATGGTGGTCGCCCTCATGGCGGCCGGTACGGCCGCCGGAGCCCCCTCCGGGGACGAGGCGGCCCATGTCACGCGTACGGCGACGCTCGGCGACATCCCGCTCGGCGCGTTCAGCAACGCGCTGCTGCCCGGGACGGTGGACAACGACCGGGGAGTGGACCTCGGGGGCATCGGCAGCGACATCTACCCAGCCGGCCGCAAGGGCGAGTACTGGACGATCACCGACCGCGGGCCCAACGGCCAGATCAAGGTGAGCGGGACGAAGCGCCGTACCTTCCCCGTGCCCGGTTTCGACCCGGCGATCGTCAAGGTCCGTGTCTCCGGGGACACGGTGAAGGTCCTGGACGCCATCCCGATCACCACGTCCTCCGGGAAGGCGGTCACCGGGCTGCCGAACCAGCAGGGACGCGACGAGGCGCCGTACTCCTACAACGCACAGACGGCGCTGTCGTACAACCCGAACGGGCTGGACACGGAGGGCATCGTGCGGGCCGGGGACGGCTCGTTCTGGCTCGTCGACGAGTACGGGCCCTCCCTGGTGCATGTCTCCGCGCGCGGGAAGGTGCTCACGCGGTACGTGCCCAAGGGGCTGAACCTGACCGGCGCCGACTACCCGGTGGTGGAGGCGCTGCCGGCCGTCCTGCTGCACCGGAAGATCAACCGAGGCTTCGAGGGGCTCGCCCAACTGCCCGGCGGTGACCTGGTGATGGCCCTGCAGAGCCCGCTGTCGCTGCCGGACGGGGACGCCGGGGACGCGTCGCTCAACACCCGTCTGCTGCGCTTCTCGCCGAAGCGGAAGGCAGTCACGGCTGAGTACGCGTACCGCTTCGACCCGGTGAACGTGGTCGACCCCAGCGAGGACGACACCTCCGAACTCAAGATCTCCTCGGTGGTCGCCGTGGGCGACGACCGGCTGCTGGTCGAGGAGCGCACCGACAAGGCGGCCCGGCTCCAACTGGTCAAGTTGGGGCACAAGTCGAACATCCTGGGCGGACCCTACGACGACGACACGACGTCCCCGTCGCTGGAGCAGCTCGACGACCCGGCCGCCGCAGGTGTCCCGGTGCTGGCCAAGAAGCTCGTCGTCGACCTGGGGACTGTTTCCGGGGTGCCGCAGAAGATCGAGGGCATCGCGCGCGTGGACCACGGCACGCTCGCCCTCGTGAATGACAACGACTTCGGGATGACGGACGGCGCGGGCGCGTTCGACGCGCAGGGGCGCCTGATCGACAGCGGCATCAAGACGACCGTGGTGTATCTGAAGCTGCCGCACGGCATCTGAGCGTCCGTCGGCTCCTGAGGCGGCTAACCGAACAGGGACGGGAGCAGGGACCCGATGTCGCTGGGAACCCCGCTCGGCAGTTCCGAGGGGAGGTTCGACGGAGGCGCGGTCGGGAGCTTGGTCGGCAGGCTGCTGGGGAGTTTCGTCGGGAGGGTGAGGGACGGGCTCCGGCTCGTGCTCGCCGCGGGCGACTTCTTGTCCGGTGAGTCATGCCCCCCGGAGGTCATCAGCACAGCGACGACGGCAACGACGACTCCCGCGGCCACGATCACGGCGAGCAGGATGAACAGCAATCGGGGGCGCCTGCGGGGAGGCGGTCCGTAGTCCCCGTAGTCCCCTCCCGATCCGTGCCCGAAGTCTGCGGGAGGCGGTCCGAAGCCGCCTCCCTGAGGCGGGGTGGCGCCCGGTGGCCCGGGCGGTTGAGGCGGTACGGGCGGCATGGCCATACCGTCAAGAGTCGCCTCGTGAAGGTCATGACGCGACCCCCGCGCGGTGGTTGATACGGGCTCATGCCATGGATCGCATGATTCCGGAGCATTCCGCACGGGGGCCGGTCACAGTCGGCGACTTGAGTGACGCACGCGTGCGTGCGGTCAGCCGCGTGCTCCCAGGAGGTGGTCCATGGCGAGCTGGTCGAGCTGCTCGAAGGCCATCCCTCGCTTGGCGGCCGCCTCGATGTCGAAGTCCTCGAAGGCCGAGCGGTCCGCGAGCAGCGCCTTGAGGCCGTCCGCCGCGGTCTGCTGCGCCAGCTCGTCCAGACGCGAGGCGCGCAGCGCCTCCTGGACCACCGGGTCGGCGCGGAACGCGGCCGAACGCTCCTTGAGGATCAGGTAGTTGCGCATGCAGCCGGCGGCCGACGCCCACACACCGTCGAGGTCCTCGGTGCGCGGCGGCTTGAAGTCGAAGTGCTTCGGGCCGGCGTAACCGGCGCTCTCCAGGAGGTCGACCAGCCAGAAGGCGGCACGCAGGTCGCCGTTGCCGAAGCGCAGGTCCTGGTCGTACTTGATGCCGGACTGGCCGTTGAGGTCGATGTGGAAGAGCTTGCCCGCCCACAGGGCCTGGGCGATGCCGTGCGGGAAGTTGAGCCCGGCCATCTGCTCGTGGCCGACCTCGGGGTTGACGCCGTAGAGCTCCGGGCGCTCCAGGCGCTCGATGAACGCGAGGGCGTGGCCGACGGTGGGGAGCAGGATGTCGCCGCGGGGCTCGTTCGGCTTGGGCTCGATCGCGAACTTGATGCTGTAGCCCTGGTCGGTCACGTACTCGCCAAGGAGGTCGAAGGCCTCCTTCATGCGGTCGAGAGCGACGCGCACGTCCTTGGCGGCGCCGGACTCGGCGCCCTCACGGCCGCCCCAGGCGACGTAGGTCTCGGCGCCAAGTTCTACCGCCAGGTCGATGTTGCGGATCGTCTTGCGCAGGGCGTAACGGCGCACGTCACGGTCGTTGGCGGTGAACGCGCCGTCCTTGAAGACCGGGTGCGTGAAGAGGTTGGTGGTCGCCATCGGCACCTTCATGCCGGTCGCGTCGAGGGCCTCACGGAAGCGCTTGATGTGCGACTCGCGCTCGGTGTCCGAGGACCCGAAGGGGATCAGGTCGTCGTCGTGGAAGGTCACACCGTGGGCGCCGAGCTCGGACAGGCGCTGCACCGTCTCGACCGGGTCGAGGGCACGGCGGGTGGCGTCGCCGAACGGGTCCCTTCCCTGCCAGCCGACGGTCCAAAGGCCGAAGGTGAACCTGTCCTCGGGGGTGGGCTGGTAGTTCATGACGCGGCTCCTTGTTGCTTCGCTGCGACTATTTCGTCATGGCGGTTTACAAATTAGTATGCACACGCAGCTCTGGGAAGGGACAAGGTGTCCCTGAAAGAGTGGGGTACGGGTCACCGCACCCCGGACAGCCTTGAGAACACCAGGTCAGAGCCCGCGGAGCCGCGGAAAAAAGGGAGAGCCCGATGTCAGCAGCCGAGGGTCCGCTCGTCGTCGGCGTGGACACGTCCACCCAGTCCACCAAGGCACTGGTCGTCGACGTGTCCACCGGACAGATCGTCGCGAGTGGCCAGGCGCCGCACACCGTCTCCTCGGGGGCGGGCCGGGAGAGCGATCCCCGCCAGTGGTGGGACGCCCTGTGCGAGGCCCTGCGCCAGTGCGGGGACGCGGCCCACGAGGCGGCGGCCGTGTCGATCGGCGGCCAGCAGCACGGCCTGGTCACCCTGGACGCCCAGGGCGAGCCGGTACGCCCGGCGCTGCTCTGGAACGACGTGCGCTCCGCGCCGCAGGCCCGTCGTCTGATCGAGGAGCTGGGTGGTCCGAAGGCCTGGGCGGAGCGCACCGGCAGCGTGCCCGGCGCCTCCTTCACGGTCACGAAGTGGGCCTGGCTCGCCGAGCACGAGCCGGAAGCCGTGCGCGCCACCGCGGCCGTACGTCTCCCCCACGACTACCTCACCGAGCGGCTCAGCGGGCAGGGCACCACCGATCGCGGCGACGCCTCCGGCACCGGCTGGTGGGCCTCGGGCACCGAGTCGTACGACGAGGAGATCCTCCGGCATGTCGGGCTCGACCCGGCGCTGCTGCCCCGGGTGGTACGGCCGGGCGAGGTGGCGGGCACGGTGCGCGACGGCCACGACCTGCCGTTCTCGAAGGGCACCCTGGTCGCCCCCGGCACCGGCGACAACGCCGCCGCCGCGCTGGGTCTCGGGCTGCGCCCCGGCGTCCCCGTGCTCAGCCTCGGCACGTCGGGCACGGTGTACGCGGTGTCGAAGCACCGCCCCGCCGACCCGTCCGGCACGGTCGCGGGCTTCGCCGACGCGCACGGCGACTGGCTGCCCCTGGCCTGCACCCTGAACTGCACCCTCGCCGTCGACCGGGTCGCGGCCCTGCTCGGCCTGGACCGGGAAGCCGTGGAGCCCGGCACTTCGGTCACGCTGCTGCCGTACCTGGACGGCGAGCGCACCCCGAACCTGCCCAACGCCTCGGGCCTGCTGCACGGCCTCCGCCACGACACCACCGGCGGCCAGCTCCTCCAGGCCGCATACGACGGTGCCGTGCACGCGCTGCTGGGCGCGCTCGACCTGGTCCTCGACGAGGACGCGGACCGCACCACGCCCCTGCTGCTGATCGGCGGGGGCGCCCGGGGCACCGCCTGGCAGGAGACCGTACGGCGGCTGTCGGGGCGTCCGGTGCAGGTGCCGGAGGCGAAGGAGCTGGTTGCGCTCGGTGCCGCTGCGCAGGCCGCGGGCCTGCTGACCGGCGAGGACCCGGCTGCGGTCGCCCGGCGCTGGAACACGGCCGCCGGGCCGGTGCTGGACGCCGTGGAGCGCGACGAGGAGACGCTGGCGAGGATCTCCGGGGTACTCTCCGACGCGGCTCCGCTGCTCGAACGGCGGCCGGAAGCCCGTTGACACACACCGACCGAGGACTGACGGAGGCATGACCGCACCGCTGCACGAGGCGCACCCCGCCGGGCCCGGCCGCGCCCTGCCCGACACCCAGCAGGGCATGCGCCGCCGCAACCTCGCCCGGGTGATGCACGCGGTGAGCGCCGAGGGTCCGCTGTCGCGTGCGGCAGTGGCCTCGCGCATCGGGCTGACCCGTGCGGCGGTGTCGACGCTGGTGGACGAGCTGATCCGGTCGGGCCTGCTCGAAGAGCTGGGCCCCGAGCGGCCCGGCCGGGTGGGCCGGCCCGGATCGGCGCTCGCCGTCAGCGGGCGCGGTCCGGCCGGGATCGGCGCGGAGGTCGGGGTCGACCACCTCGCGGTCTGCGCGGTCGATCTGCGCGGCGAGATACGGGCCCGGGCCGTGCGACACGGTGTGAACCGCGGTCGCTCCCCCGAACCGGTGCTCGCGGAACTCACCGCGCTGGTACGTCAGGTCGTCGCCGAGGCGGACGCGGAGGGCCTGTGGCCGGCCGGGCTCGCGGTCGCCGTACCCGGTCTGGTGGCACGCGACGGCCGTACCGTCGTCCGCGCCCCGAACCTCGACTGGCACGACACGGATCTCGGCGCCCTGCTCCCCGCCGAACTCCCGCCCACTGTGGACAACGAGGCCAACTTCGGCGGGCTCGCCGAACTCTGGCTGGGCGAGACCACTCCGCGCGACTTCCTTCATGTGTCGGCCGAGATCGGCATCGGCGCCGCGGTCGTGGTCGATGGGGGGCTGCTGCGCGGAACCCGCGGATTCGCGGGCGAGTTGGGGCATGTCCCGGTGCGTCCTGACGGGCCGGAGTGCGCGTGCGGCGGGCGTGGTTGCCTCGAACAGTACGCGGGCGAGGAGGCGGTGCTGCGTGCCGCCGGTCTGGAGCCCGGCGCGGACCGGGTCGGGCTCCTCGCGACGCGCGCCGCCGACGGCGACGAGGCGGTACGACGCGCCCTGCACGACGCCGGTACGGCGCTCGGTATCGCGCTGACCGGCGCGGTCAACCTGCTCGATCCACAGTTGGTGGTGCTCGGCGGCGCTCTGTCCGGGCTCGCACCCTGGCTACTGCCGTCGCTGGAGGCCGAGTTGGCGCGACGCACGGCGGGGCCCGCCTGTCCGGTGTCGGTGTCACGGCTGGGGCCCGAGGGTCCGCTGTTGGGCGCCGCGCACTCGGTGGTGCGGGCCGTCCTGGACGATCCGGCGGCGGTGGCCGAACGGGCTGGGGACATCGTGGCCGAACAGGCCTGAAACACAGCCGACTTCACTCGACCGTCACTCGTCCGAGTGGCCGGGTTTTCCACAGTTCCGCCGTCGTCCACGGAAGCACGCCACGCCCTACTGCCCAACCCGCAAGCGCCGTACCGTGATTCACGCGAGGCGCAGCCGTCGTGTCGTGACGACGGTGTGCGGGTGTGGATGTGAACGCGGGTGGCCGAGGGGGGATTCACGTGTCGGGGGAGACAGTTCGAGGGCCGGAGACGGTTGGGGAGCTGCGGCGGGATGCCGTCGGGCTGCGTGAGGTGCTGTTCCAGAGCGTCACGGCGATGGCGCCGGCCGCCGCGGTCGCCGCGTCGATCCCGTCGGGCGCGGCTTTCGCGGGCGGAAGTCTGCCGCTGTCGGTGCTGATCGCGCTGGTGGCCTGCCTGTTCACCGCCTCCTGTGTGGCCGAGCTGGCCCGCGAGCTGCCCGCCGCCGGCTCGGTCGCCACGTACGCCGCGCAGGGACTGCATCCGGCCGTCGGCTTCCTGGTCGGCTGGGGCTACGTCTTCGTGGAGGCACTGGTCCCGCCACTGCTGCTCCTCCAACTGGGCTTCACCACAGCGGGCACCCTGCACCAGGAATGGCCCTCGTATCCGGAGAACCTGTGGTGGCCGTGGGCGCTCGCGGGCGCCGCGATCATCGCGGCGGCGGGCTGGTTCGGAGCGCGCGCCTCCGCCCGCTTCGGGACGGTCCTCGGGGTCTTCGAGATCCTGGTCTTCCTGGTGTTCGCCATCTGGCTGATCGGCAAGGCGGGCGGCGACAACACCCTGTCGGTGTTCGGCACTTCGCACACGGCGAAGGAGTATTCAGGTCTGGGTGGGGTCTTCGCCGGCTCGGTCTACACCGTGCTCGCGTTCGCCGGATTCGAGGCCGCGGCACCGCTCGCCGAGGAGACCCGTGACCCACGCCGCACGATGCACCGCGCGGTGCTCGGCGCGGCCCTCGGCATCGGCCTGTTCTACGTACTGACGACCTACGCCATGACGGTGTACTTCGGGCCGGACCGCTTCAGCGGATTCGGTGCCTCCGGCGCCGCGTCCTGGGAGGGGGTGGCACGCGCATCCTTCGGACTGTTCTGGGTGCTGGTGTTCCTGGCCGTGGTCAACTCGACGATCGCCAACGCCAACGCGTGCGCCACCGTCTCGACGCGCACCGCCTTCGCCCTGGCCCGCATCCGGGTACTCCCCCGCGTCCTGGCCACACTGCACCCACGGCACCGCTCCCCCGTCGCCGGAATCGCCGTGCAGACCGTCGTCGCGGTGGGAGCCGTACTGGGACTCGGCCTCGGCTACGACCCGGTGACCGCGTTCCTCCTCCTGGCCACGGTGATCGTCACCGTCGTCATCGGCGTCTACATCGTCGTGAACCTGGCCTGTGCCGGCTACTTCCTGCGCCGCAGGCGCGAGTTGCTCAAGCCGGTACGGCACCTGCTGGTCCCCCTTCTCGGGATCGTCGCGTTCGTCCCCGCCCTGCTCACCGCGGCGGGCCTCCCGGTCTTCGACTTCGTGACCGAGCTAACAGCTCCCGTGTCCTACGCCGGACCCGTCGTCGGCGTCTGGATGGCGGCCGGGGTCGTGGTGCTGTTCGTGCTGCTGCGACGCCACCCCGAGCGAATAGCCGAAACCGCCCGTGTCCATCTCGACGAATCCGCCTCAACCGGTCATCCGCAGAACGGAGCAGTACAGCCATGAACGACCCCCGGATCCTGACGGTGCGGCCCGAACCGGGCGAGTACGCCTGGACGTTCGGCGGCGCCCCGCCCATCGCCCGCATCGCGCCCGGCACGGTCCTCGACCTGTACACGGAGGACTGCTTCGCCGGACGGGTACGGTCCGAGAAGGACCTGGTGTCCGAGGTGTGCGAGTTCCCGTTCCTCAACCCGCAGACCGGCCCGTTCCATGTGGAGGGTGCGGAGCCGGGCGACACGGTCGCCGTGCACTTCGTGTCGATCGAACCGGCACGGGACTGGGCGGCCTCGACCACGGTTCCCCTCTTCGGCGCGCTCACCTCGACACACACCACGGCGACACTCCAGCCGCCGCTTCCGGAGACCGTCTGGATCTGGCAGTTGGACCGGACCCGCCGTACGGCGCTGTTCCGCGCGCGGGACAGCGACATCGAGATCGAGCTGCCCCTCGACCCGATGCACGGCACGGTGGGCGTGGCCCCCGCCAACCTGGAGGTGCGTTCGGCGCTGGTGCCCGACGCGCACGGCGGGAACATGGACACGCCGGAGATGCGGGCCGGGGTCACCTGCTATCTCGGGGTGAACGTGGAGGGCGCGCTGCTCAGCCTCGGCGACGGGCACGCCCGGCAGGGCGAGGGCGAGACCTGCGGAGTCGCCGTCGAGTGCGCGATGAACACCGTGGTGATCGTGGAGCTGCTCAAGGGGGTCGCCACGCCCTGGCCGCGCATCGAGTCGGACACGCACATCATCTCGACGGGTTCGGCACGCCCGTTGGAGGACGCGTTCCGGATCTCCCAGCTGGACCTGGTGCGGTGGCTGGTGCGCGACTACGGGTTCAGTGAACTGGACGCCTACCAATTCGCGACCCAGGCGGTCGAATCGCCGTTGGCCAACGTGTGCGACACGAACTACACCTGTGTGGCGAAGATCCGGAAGGAATGGCTGCCCGCGCGCGAAACTCACCGCGGGCTGCACGCGCGGTTGCGTGAGACCGCTTCGGCCCTCCGGCACTGAACCGAAAGGCAACCCGACCATGGAACGGGCAAAACCGCTCCCGAGCAGGCGATGGCTCCTGAAGGGCGCCGCCCTCGCTGCCGTCCCCTACGCGTTACTCCCCGCCTCACAGGCCGACGCACAGCCGCAGGCCGTCGACTATCCGTCGGCCGAGTGGCAGCCGGCGACCTCCTCCAACTACACGGCGTCCAACCGCCCCACGGCCTATTCCGTCGACTACGTGATCATCCACGTCACCCAGGAGACGTACCCCTCGACGCTGTCCATCTTCCAGAATCCGAAGAAGAAGGTGTCCGCGCACTACCTCGTGCGATCGGCCGACGGGCATGTGGCGCAGTGTGTGCGGGAGGCCAACATCGCCTGGCACGCGGGGAACTGGGACTACAACACCCGCAGCATCGGTATCGAGCACGAGGGCTGGGTGGATCAGCCCGCGTACTTCACCGCCGCGCTCTACGAGCAGTCGGCCAGGCTCACGGCGGCGATCTGCGCGAAGTACGGGCTTCCCAAGGACCGGGACCACATCATCGGGCACTACGAGGTGCCGGGCACCGACCACACCGATCCGGGGCCGAACTGGGACTGGGCGCGCTACATAAGGCTGGTCAATCTCGCCTGATCCGAGTCTGGTCCGTGCCTGACCCGAACGGGATGCGCCTCGTTCGGATCGTCCCCGGTCGAAACGGTTGTCCGTACCCTTCCCCGGAGTGACGATGTCCGCAGGCGTTTCGCCGCCGTATCGCGGTCGTGTCACCGCTGTATCGCGGTGCCGGCGCCGCTGTATCGCCTTCCGGGAGGTCGAGTTGACCGATCCATGGGTGGCCCTGGAGCCGGGGGCCGACCCTGCCGAGCGGGTGCGGGTGCTGCGCCGGGCGCACGAGACGTTCGCCCTGGCGGGCACGGTGCCGCAGCCGGTGCGGTCGGTGGTGGCCGATTCCTGGCGGCGTTCCGCACGGGCCGGTGTCGGGCCCGAGGGCACGGCGGACGTGGAGCTCACGGACGGCGACCTGGGGGTCTATCGCGCGGAGCATCCGTTGGCGCGGGTGATGCCTCTCATCCGGGAGTTGATGGGCACGTTCGCCGCGGACGGCGCGCATCTGCTCGCGGTGTGCGACGCGCAGGGCAGGCTGTTGTGGGTCGAGGGGGATCCGGCGACCCGGCGGAAGGCGGGCCTGATGAACTTCGTGCCGGGGGCGCGCTGGGCGGAGAGCGCGGTCGGTACGAACGCGCCGGGTACGGCCGTCGCCGTGGACCGGCCGGTGCAGGTGTTCGCGGCCGAGCACTTCATCCGGCGGGTGCAGCCGTGGACGTGCGCGGCGGCTCCGGTGCACGATCCGCGCACCGGGCGGGTGCTGGGTGCCGTGGACATCACCGGTGGGGACGGGCTGGCGCATCCGCACAGCCTGGGCTTCGTCCAGGCGGTGGCGCGCGCCGCCGAGTCCCAACTGGCGCTGCTCGCCCCGGAGCAGACCTCCGTCGACGGACCGGAGCTGACCGCGCTGGGCCGGGACGAGGCCCAACTGTGTGTCGGCGGACGCAAGATGAGGCTGAGCCGTCGGCACAGCGAGATCCTGGTGCTGCTGGCCCGGCATCCTGAAGGGCTGTCCGGCGACGAGCTGCTGTGCGCGCTGTACGAGGACGAGTCGGTGCCACCGGTGACGTTGCGGGCCGAACTGGCAAGGCTGCGCAGGCTGTTGGGCCCCGGCCTGCTGGCCTCGCGTCCCTACCGGCTCACGTTGCCGGTCGAGTCCGACGTGGCGATCGTAGAACGGCGGCTGGAAGGGGGCGCGGTCACGAGAGCCGCGGCGGCGTACACGGGCCCGCTGCTGCCCGGTTCGCAGGCCCCGGCGGTGGTCCGGCTGAGGACCCGCCTCGCGGACGGCCTGCGTACGGCGCTGATCGCCCGCCGCGATCCCGATCTGCTGGCGGACTGGGCGCACGCGCCGTGGGGCGAGGACGACCTCGACGTATGGCGGGCGCTCGCGGCGATTCGTCCGACGGCACCGGTGCGTTCCCGCCTCGCCGCACTGGAGTCCGAGCTGGCGGCACCGGCCATCTGGTCGCGCCCGGCGAGCCGCTGACGCAACTCACCCTTGGGCCAAGGCACTTGGGATCCGGCCGGGAACCGGGACACCGGCGCAACGTACATGCAACGTCCCGCTCCCTAGCCTCGCGCCGAGAGCTGCCCAACGGCGGGCAGCGCTGCTCCGGGAGGCACACCAGCATGACCCGTTACACGGCACCCGGCACCGAGGGCGCGATCGTCTCCTACCAGGCGCGCTACGACCACTTCATCGGCGGCGAGTACGTGCCGCCGGCTCGCGGGCAGTACTTCGAGAACCCGTCCCCGGTGAACGGGCTGCCGTTCACGGAGATCGCGCGCGGCACCGCGGAGGACGTGGAGCGGGCGCTGGACGCGGCGCACGCGGCGGCTCCGGGCTGGGGCCGCACGTCGGTGACCGAACGCTCCGACATCCTGCTCAAGATCGCCGACCGGATGGAGGCGCACCTTGAGCCCCTCGCGGTCGCGGAGAGCTGGGAGAACGGCAAGCCGGTCCGCGAGACCCTCGCCGCCGACATCCCGCTCGCCATCGACCACTTCCGCTACTTCGCGGGGGCGATCCGGGCACAGGAGGGTTCGCTGGGCGAGGTCGACGACGACACGGTGGCGTACCACTTCCACGAGCCGCTCGGGGTCGTGGCGCAGATCATCCCGTGGAACTTCCCCATCCTGATGGCGACTTGGAAGCTGGCTCCGGCGCTCGCGGCGGGCAACGCGGTCGTCATCAAGCCCGCCGAGCAGACCCCCGCGTCCATCCACTACTGGATGAGCCTGATCGCGGACCTGTTGCCGCCGGGCGTGGTGAACATCGTCAACGGCTTCGGCGTCGAGGCGGGCAAGCCGCTGGCGTCCAGTCCGCGCGTGGCGAAGGTCGCCTTCACCGGCGAGACCACGACAGGGCGGCTGATCATGCAGTACGCCTCCGAGAACATCAAGCCGGTCACGCTGGAGCTCGGCGGCAAGTCGCCGAACATCTTCTTCGACGACGTGTCGTCGGCGAACGACGACTTCCTCGACAAGGCGCTCGAAGGCTTCACGATGTTCGCGCTCAACCAGGGCGAGGTGTGCACCTGCCCGTCCCGGGCGCTGATCCAGCGCGGCCACTACTCCGACTTCCTCCAGGCTGCCATCGCCCGCACGGAGTCGATCAAGCCGGGGCACCCCCTCGACACCGACACGATGATCGGCGCCCAGGCGTCCAACGACCAGTTGGAGAAGATCCTCTCCTACCTGGACATCGGCCGGCAGGAGGGCGCGAAGGTCCTCACGGGCGGCGAACGCATCGACTACGACGGCGAGTTGAAGGGCGGTTACTACGTCCAGCCGACGATCTTCGAGGGCGACAACCGGATGCGGATCTTCCAGGAGGAGATCTTCGGGCCGGTGGTCTCGGTGACGTCGTTCGACGACTTCGACGACGCCATCAAGGTCGCGAACGACACGCTGTACGGTCTCGGCGCCGGTGTGTGGACCCGCGACATCAACACGGCGTACCGCGCCGGCCGGGCGATCCAGGCGGGCCGGGTGTGGACCAACTGCTACCACGCGTACCCCGCGCACGCGGCGTTCGGCGGGTACAAGCAGTCCGGCATCGGCCGTGAGAACCACAAGATGATGCTGGACCACTACCAGCAGACGAAGAACCTCCTCGTGTCGTACTCGCCGAAGAAGCTGGGCTTCTTCTAGAGCAACGACAAAGGGCGCCTGACGTTGGCTTTCAGCGTCAGGCGCTTTTCGTTGCGACCGCGGCGGATGTCGCGGTCGTAGCGAACGGCCTGCCGTGCGTCGGTCCGGCCCCGAAATGGCTCGTATCCCGAATTGCCATGCCCCGTCGGCGGATTCACAGGAGCCACGCACTTCTGCGGCTTCAGGGGCGCTGATTCACTCCCTCCCACACCGCCTCGATCGATCGCCCCATGAACAGCCATGGGCGGCAAGGGAGTTGTGCATGTCCAAAGTCACCACCCACACCAGGGAGCAGGCCCTCGCGGAGCGCGGCGTGACGATGCGGTCGCGGGTGCGCGCGCTGATCGCCGTCGGGAGCATCGTCGCGGCACCCTCGTTGCTCTCACCGAGCACCGCACACGCGGCGACACCGGCCGCAACAGCCCTGCGCAGGAAGACCGTTGCCTCCGGGGAGACCTGGGAGGTCGCCGCGATCACCCGGCTCGACGAGCTCGTCGTGGAGGACGGTGCCGTCCTCACCGCCCCGGAGGGGTACAGCCTGTCCCTGACCGTGGACGGTGTGGAGACGGGCTCCGTCCTCGACGGCACGTACGGCTGGTGGACGCTGATCGCGGCGGGCGTCTACCGCGGTGCCGTCGTCCTCACCCCGGCCGTCGAGCACCTGGAGTCCTTCGCGGGCGCCACCTTCCACCTGCGTCAGGGTGTCTACGTCGGCGCCGACGGCGTCGTCACCGAGAACTCGGTGCTCTCGAACGTGCGAGGCGGCCGCCTCACCGACGCGTACGCGAAGAACGTCACCCTGACCTCCACCGGCGAGGCGTTCAACGGCTTCTTCGTCGCCGACGGCGCCTCGTACACCTTGGAGGGCCCTCGGATCGCCTTCGACGGCAACGGCCGTCTGGACTTCGCGAGTTACGGCGCCGCCGTCACCGGCGCGGGGACCGGCACGCGGCTGGTCGTGGACGGCGCGGACATCGACAACCGGGGCGCGGTGCGCACCGGGCTCATCGCCCGCGACGGCGCCAACGTGATCGTCAAGAACTCCCGCATCCGCACCCACGAGGGCGTGCTGCCCGCCGACTACGAACCGGGCTTCGGCGCCGACATGATGACGGTGCCGTGGATGCTCGGTCTGTCCGGCAACGTGCGCGCCACCAACGTCCTGGGCGAGAACACCACGGCCACCTACCTCAACTCCCGTGTTTCCTCCGAGGCTTGGGGTGTCCTGTCCACCGACTCCGTACGCAACTCGGTGCTGACTGCGGTCAATTCCACCGTCACCATCACCGGTGACTCCGGCTACGGCACCTACGCGGACGGTGGCAGCCAGCAGGACGTCTTCCTCGGTACCCGTTTCGACGTGGCCACCTTCGCCGCCATCTCCACCGGCGGCTCCGTCGCCTTCGCCGACAGCACCCGCGAGGCCGTGGCCGCGCTGAACACGGAGGCGGATCTGCGGCTGAGCGAGGGCGAGTTGGCCGCGATCGAGCCACGGCCGTCGGTCGTCGACTCCCGTGGGTTCGGCGTGATGTGGCACAGCGGCGACGGCGGCTCGGTCACGGTCGGCGGCGGCACCCGCTTCACCACCGCCGAGACGATGTTCCTCGACAAGGGGAAGCAGATGTCGATCGTCGTGGACGGTTCGCAGGACGCCCGCCTGCACGCGGGCAACGGCGTCCTCGTGCAGATCATGGAGACCGACGACCCCGGTTCCATGACCGGCGTCTACACCGAGCCCACCGGCGATCCGGCCAGGGACACGGGCTTCGACACCACCGCGGAGCACACCGCCGACGCCACCGCCTCCTTCACCGACATCTCCCTGTCGGGCGACTTCTACAACGCGATGCGCACCGGCAAGAACCTGGTCGCCACCTTCCGCCGCAGCCGCGTCGAGGGCGTCATCTCCTCCTCGACGTCACGGCACGCGGTCTCCACCATCACCTCGGCCGATTGGCGGCAGATCAACCACGTCACCAACACCCCGAAGCCCACGGTCAACAACGGCGTGATCGTGAAGCTGGGCGCCGGATCGGTCTGGACGGTCACCGGCACGTCGTACCTGACGAAGCTGGTCGTCGACGCGGACGCGGCGGTACGGGCACCCTCCGGCAAGCGCCTCACCCTCACCGTCGACGGCACGGTCACGGCTCTCACCCCGGGCGCCACCTACAGCGGGGCGCTCACCCTCACCGTCGCGCAGTGACCCCAGGACGATCTGGAGACCCCCCGTGACGTCATCCATCCCCGCCCGCGCGCCCGGCGCAGCGCCGCGAAAGCGGACGCGACCACCACCGCTACCAGCATCGCAACCGCCATGGACTGCACCGGCGTTGCCGCGCTCGATCTCGGCGGCATCTCCGGCGCCCCCATGCAGATCGCCTCGGCGACCGTCCTCGCCGCCGCCGACAGCGGCACCTTCGCGGTGGCCAAGGACAACCAAGGCCACTACGGCACCACCATGAGCTCCGGCCTGTTCGGCACCGACCCGACCCTGAAGGTCGGCTTCGGCTGCAAGTCGGAGCACCAACTCGCCGTCGTCGCCCAGGACATCGTCGAGCGCTTCTACGGCGAGGCCGCCAGCCTCTCCTATCCTTCCGCTCCGGGTACGAGACGGTCAGCGGCTGGGGCGACGGGAAGTGGGTGACTCGTCCCGGCAAGAGCTGAGCCCGTCCCGCTCCGCGCGGACCGTCACTGCGGCGGCCCGGGTGACTCCACCGCCCGGGCCAGCCGACGCAGCAGGTCCCTGCTGGCCGTGGCGATCAGCGGGGGCACGTCGAGGTCGTCGAGCATGTCGGCGGCGGCCTGCATCTCCACGGTCCGGCGTACGGCGTGCCGGTGGCTGCCCTCGACGAGTCGGTCCAGGGTCGCGGCGCTCGCGCGGGTCAGCTCCTCGGCGATGTTCTCGCGCAGCCAGTCCTCGCAGCCCGCGGCCCTGGCCGCTTCGAGCGCCTCGACGACGGCCGCCGCCAGGCCCTTGTAGAACACGCTGCGCAGCAGCTTGCGTTCGGCGGCCAGCCCTGGCGGTCCGTCGAGGACGTCGGCTCGCGCGCCGAGCGGACGGAGCAACTCGGCGTACCGTCGGGCTCCGGGGCCGGAGACGAGCATCGGCGTCCGCAGGCCCCTTCCGGGCACGGTCGCCATCAAGGACACGTCGACGAAGTCGATCCCGGCCTCCTCGGCGATCACGCCGAGCCGACGCTTCACCGCGGGAGAGGCTGTGTTGAGGTCGGCCCAGAGACAGCCGGGAGGCGTGCCGGCGAGGCCCGCTCGGAGGGCGTCCACGGCGGCCGAGGCGCTGTTGACGCTCAGCACGAGGTCGCTGCCCCGGGCCGCCTCCGCCTCGCTGCCCGTGTCCACCACGCCCGGGGGTGCCGGGACCTTCGGGTCGTAGCCGCGTACGCGTGCGCCCGCGGCCACCAGATCGTTCGCGATGGCGCCGCCCGCCTCTCCAAGGCCGAGTACGGCGATGTGGGGGCCCTGGACCGGAGTGGAACTCGTGGAACTCATGGGCGCTCCCCCTCTCCTCGGTTTCCGTCCTGCCCGCCGTCTTCGGCGCAGCCACAGCACAGTGCAAAATTGACAACAATATCGTTGCCAATTGAGCTGTCCGCAAACGGAAGAGGACCACGTGCCCGCTACCCGAAAAGACCCGTTCGAGTCAGCCTCGGTCGTCGAGGCCATCCGTGCGGCGATCGTGAGCGGGGACTACGTACCGGACCAACGACTCGTGGAGGCCGATCTCTCGGAGCGGTTCTCGGTCAGCCGCGGGGCCGTGCGCTCCGCGCTCCTCCAACTGGACAACGAAGGGCTGGTGGAACGCGTCCCCCATCGGGGCGCCCGGGTGCGCGCCGTCTCGCCGGCCGAGGCGATCGAGATCACCGAGGTCCGGATGGCGGTCGAGGGGCTGTGCGCCGCCAAGGCCGCGCAGCGGGTGGCCGAGGCGGAGATCGACGAACTGCGCGAGATCCGCGAGCAGATGATCGCGGCGGTCGGCACGGGGGCGGTCATGGCGTATTCGGGGCTGAACAACCGACTGCACCGGCGCATCGTGGAGATGAGCGGGCAGGGCACGGCCGGGAGCGTGATCAAGCGGTTGCGCGGCCAGTCCGTGCGGCACCAGTTCCGGCTCGCCCTGCGTCCGGGGCGGCCGTACGTCTCGCTGCCCGAGCACCTCGCGATCATCGACGCCATCCGCAGTCGCGATCCGGTCGCCGCGGAGCGGACCGCCCGGAGCCACCTGGGCAGTGTGATCGAAGCCCTCCGCGACGCGAGCGCGCCTACCGCACTCACCTGAAGATCCGTCAAAAAACCTCACAGTCACCGCTGTTGCGCAACCCATTGACGCCTTCTCACCAACTGTTAACAATCTGGGTCACCAAATTGGCAACAGGGAGGGCGGGTATGACCGACCGACCAGCCACGCATCCGACACCGTCGAACCTCGCCCGCGACCTGGTCGCGGGGGCCTACGACATCCATGTCCACATCGCACCCGACCTGATGAAGCGCCGGGTCGACGATCTGACCCTCGCGTCCCGTTTCGCCGAAGTCGGCCTCAGCGGGTTCGTGCTCAAGTCGCACTACGTGCCGACGGCGGAACGGGCCGGGGTGGTGCGCAGCGCGGTGCCCGGCTTCGGCGCGGTCGGGGCGATCACCCTCAACGCCTCGGTAGGGGGCATGAATCCGGTCGCCGTGGAGATCGCCGGTCGGGGCGGCGCGCAGTTCGTCTGGCTGCCGACCGTCGACAGCGCGAACCAGCGAGCCTGTACGGCGAACGATCCGGAAGGCGCCACGCCACCCATGTGGGTCCAACTCCAGGACGAGTTGCGGGCCGCCGGCATGGCCGCGGACCCGGTCGAGGTGGTCGGGCCCGACGGCAAGGCGCTGGAGATCACCCGTCAGGTGCTCAGGGTGATCGCGGCGCACGACATGACGCTGGCCACCGGCCATCTCGGCGCCGACGAGATCGCCGTCGTCGTGGACGCCGCGGTGGAGGAGGGCGTAGGCCTGATCGTGGTCACCCACCCTGAGTTCACCTCCCAGCGGGTGGGTGTCGAGCGGCAACGTGAACTCGCCGCCCGGGGCGCCCTGTTGGAGCGGTGCTTCACCACCCCGTACACCGGCAAGGTCTCCTGGGACCTGTGGCTGGAGAACATCAGGGCGGTCGGCCCGGAGCACTCCGTGCTCTCCAGCGATCTCGGCCAGCCCTTCAACCCTCCTGTGGAGGACGGCCTGCCGCTGCTCGCCGACCGGTTGCTCGCCGCGGGCTTCACCGAGCGGGAGATACGGACCATGGCGGTGCACAACACCCGCCGGCTCGCCGGGGCGGAGCCGGTCCGGTGAAGAGCGTCCTCGAAGTCCGCGACCTGACGAAGCAGTTCGTCAAGGACGACCTTGGGATCGTGGCGCTGCGCGACCTGAGCCTGGAGATCGAGGAAGGACGCTTCGTCACGGTGCTCGGCCGCAGCGGCTGCGGCAAGTCGACCATGCTGAACGTGATGTCCGGGCTCATGGCGCCCACTTCGGGTGTCGTCAGGTTCCGGGACCAGCCGGTGACGGGACCGCGCACCGAGGTCGGCTACCTCACCCAGTCCGACACCCTCATGCCCTGGCGCGACGTCCGCCGCAACGTCGAAATGCCCATGGAGATCAAGGGCGTTGAGGCGAAGGAGCGGCGGGAGCGGGCGACGGATCTCATCGAGCGGGTCGGCCTCACCGGCTTCGGTCGCCACTACCCGCGCGAGCTGTCCGGCGGTATGCGACGCCGGGCGAGCCTGGCCCGGATGCTCGCCGGCGGCCCGGAGGTGCGCGCACCGTCGGCTGTTCCCGGGTGCTGAGGGCGGAGGTCAGCGAGGAGGAACTCGGGCTGCCCGCGCTGCGCGAGGCGGTAGGTGGGAGTGGATGATCGAGGCGAAGATGGCTCTGCCATGATCGGCAGACATGTGGTGGCCACCGGCGTGGCCGGGTTCATCGGCTCCCCTCTCGCGGAGGCACTGCTCGCCGAGGGACGGCATGTGAGCGGCGTGGACCGGCGGGACCCGGCGCACGACCCCGCCGTAGCCGATCAACTCGCCCCCTGCCTCGGCACGGACGCCTTCACCTTCGCCCCCGGCGATCTGGCCGTCATGCCGCTGGCAGCCGTGATCGAGGGCGCGGGCTGCTGAGGGAGAACGGTTCGGCCCGGCCCTCTTCCCCCTACGGGGTGACGAAGTTGGCCACCGAGCGGCCCCGATCGACATGCTCCCCACCGGCTACGACACCCTCCTGACCCGGACTCATCGTCCACCGCCTTGCTGCTGTCCCTAGCCTTGACGCGCACGGGACTCCTTCGACGGACATGTCGGCGTCAGATGCAGACCTGGCCGGGTTCGTCCGCGGGGACGAGGTACTGGGCGACGCTGCGGAGCTTTTCGCAGGTTTCCTCGTGTTCGCGTTCGGGGAGCGACTGGCTCACGATGCCCGCTCCGGCCTGCAGCCAGGTGCGGCCCGCGTGTTGGAAGACGGTGCGCAGGACCAGGGCGGCGTCCATCTGGCCGAGGTGGTCGCAGGTGAGGACCGAGCCCGCGTAGAGGCCGCGTTCCTGGTTCTCCAGGTCGTGGATGAGCCGGTAGGCGGCGGGCTTGGGGATGCCGCTCGCGGTGACGGCCGGGAACACGCGGTCGAAGGCGTGCCAGGTGTCGGCAGGAGCGGGCAGCCGGCCGGTGACGGTCGAGGCCAGGTGCTGGACGGTGCCGCGTTCGCGCACGGTCATGAACTCCCCGACCTGGACGCTGCCGGGTTCGCACAGCGCGGAGAGCTCGTCGCAGGCGGTCTTGACGGAGACCGCGTGCTCGTAGATCTCCTTGGGATCGGTGAGCAGATCGGCACGCAGACGCAGGTCCTGGGCCGGGCTGCCGGTCAGGGCGCGGGTGCCGGCCAGCGGCTGGGTGGCGATGCGTCCGTTCGCGCCGACCTCGACCACGGTCTCGGGACTGAAGCCGGCCGCCCGGATCCGCCCGAGGTTCAACAGGTAGGAGCGGGCCGGGGTGTTCGCGGCGCGTCCGGCTGCGTAGGTGGCGATCAGGTCGACGGGCTCGGGAACCGGCAGGACGCGGGACAGGATGACCTTCTGGAGGTCGCCGGCGCGGATCGCGGCAACGGCCGCGGCGACGACGGCGCGGTAGTTGCCGGTGTCCTCGACCGGCACCTCCAAGCGGACCGAGGGGACGGATGGCACGTCGGGCGGGTCGCGCAGCGTCATGGCCACCCGCTCCAGGGTCGCCTCGTCGGCAGAGCGCAGCAGGACGTCCTGAGCGGTGATCCGCACCTCGGTGTGCGGGATGAGCAGGTGCAGCAGTACGTCGTCCCCGGCCAAAGGGGCCAACTCGCTGTTGAGGTAGGCGAGTTCGAATGCGGCCCAGCCATAGGCGCGCCATCCGGACACGGGCACGGCGGCCAGGAAGCCGCGCACGGTGGCCGACAGGTTCTCGTCGTCGGACAGGGTGGTGCTGTCGCCTCCGTGCCGCACGACGGCACCGGTGCGCGACGCCCGCAGGTCGGCCAGCCGGCCGCCGGCGAACGACCATTCGGCCTCGCTCTCGTAGACGACGTACTGGTCGAACAGGCCGGATCCGGCCAGTGCGGTGACGGCGCGCAGGGGGTCCTCCGGCGCGGGCAGGCGCACTTCCCGGTACGAGGTGGTTTCGGTGTCGGTGAACATGGAGCTGTCTCCTGGGGGCTGTTCAGGGGGCCCGGCGGCCACTGGCGGTGGTGAGCGGGTAGGAGGAGACGGCGAAGGCGGGGTTCTCCAACAGGTTCCAGAAGTCCTGGAGTTGCTGTGCGCTGATGCCCGAGTCGAGGAGTTCGCCGCGCAGTTGGACAGAGTTGGCCCGGTGCAGGGCGATGGCCGGGCTCGCGCCGGGCCATGCCTGGCTGTAGGTGGTCGCCGCGACCTCGTGCAGTCCGGCATCGCGCAGCGCCTGGTATATCCGGCTGCCCCACTGGACATCGGCTCCGGCGTGGGCGAGCCGGGCCAGGAATGCGTCGTGCACCAGGTGGAACAGGTCAGCCGCCGCGGGGTCGGGAGCGGCCAGGACCGGGGTCCACCGGCAGTCGAACTCCTCCAGGACCAGCCGACCGCCCGGCCGCAGCGAGCGCACCAGCCTGGCCAGCACGTCGAGCCGCTCGGGGAGGTGCAGCAGCACCAGTCGGGCGTGCACCAGGTCGTACGTATCCTCGGGAAGCGGGTCGTGCACGATGTCGTGCCGGATCACCCGCAGGTTGTCGGGCAGCGGTGCGTCGGCCATCCGGTCCGGTGCGATGTCGGTGACCGTGACCCTGCCCTCCGGGCCGGCCTGCTCGGCCAGCCAGGTACCCACTGAGCCACCGCCTCCACCGACCTCAAGGCAGCACCACCCGGGCCCCAGCCCCGTCGCTGCCAGATGCGCCCGGGTCACCGGGTCGTAGCAGGTCTCCAGGGCGAGGAATCGGTCGGCTGTCTGCGCAGCCACGTTGTCGAGGGCGTAGTGGCCCATGACGCAACCTCCCGTGGGTATGGTCCATTTTGTCCCCACGTGGTGCATCGACCGATACGGCGTACGGAGTCACGTCCGGCCTGGAGGCGTGCGCCGTCGGCTGTGGCGAGGGCAGGGGGTTACGCCCACGCTCGCCCAGGACTGAACGCCCAGGATCGATCAAGGGCCAGGCCCAGTTCTCGTAGGGCTGCCGCCAGACGGCGAGCCACCCGAGCCGCCTGAACCCACTCAGCGCCCGGCTTCAGGGCACCGGCATGGGCACGCTGATCGAGGTCCTGCTGCTACCGGCACAGGACCCACGCACACGTGGTGGCCGCAAGCGGCGCCGCGCTGCAGGCCGCCGACGCCGCCATCGCCCCGGCGCATGACCTCACTCGCCGACTGCACCCCGGTGGCCGGATCTGCCGGGGTGTATCACCGGCCGCGGCGCAGGGCTGCGACGAAAGCGGCACCGTTCGGGGTGCCGATGCCGGTCATGGTGTCGTAGCCCTTGGCGGTCACCTGTTGGGTGTCGGAGCGTTTCTGGGCGTCGAAGACGTCGACGTTCGCGCTGGTGGAGGTGTCGTCGGGTGCGATGTACGCGGCCCGGTTGTGCTGCGGCGTGGACGTGTTCATGGGCAGGGCGTCGTGGAACGCGTGGGTGCGGGCCAGCCGGTAGAAGAGCGGGTTGATGAAGCCGTAGGGCGACTTCTGGCCCTGTTGGGCGTCGGCGACCAGGCCCGCGACCAGCGGGGTGGCCAGGCTGGTGCCGGCGCTCGGCACGGTGCGGTAGGGCCCTGGGTTCCCGTGGCTGTCCGTCTCGGTGTAGCCGGTCAGCATGCCGGTGTCGGGGTCGGCGTCGGCGGCGATGTCGGGTACGGTCCGGCCGAGCACCGTCTTGTGGGCCACCTTGACGCGTGCCATCGACGCCGGGACGACGCCCTTCTGGTAGGACGGCTGCCGGTAGACGTCGCTGACGCCCCCGCCGCCTCCGCTGACGCCGAGGTCGGTCCACCGGCCGCTGCTCAGCGAGCCGAAGTCGTCGGACCAGCCGGTCTCGAACACCCGGTTGTTCGCGGCCCCGATGCCCAGGGTCGTACCGCCGACGGCCACCGCGTACGGGTCGGAGTCGGTGACAGTGAGGCCCGGGGTGTCGCCGGAGGCGAAGTACATGCCGACCCCCTCGGCCGCGGCCCGCACGTCGATGGCGTGCACGATCCGCGGCGACACCGATCCCAGTGGGATCTGCCACGAGTTCGACGCGATGGAGGCCAAGGGGTGGTGGCCGTCCCCGGTCAGCACGGCCGAAGCCGCGTTCAGGAACGCCTGGTCCTCGTCGCAGCCGTCGCCCACCACCATCACCTGGTTCGCGCTCGGCGCCATGGCGTACACGGCCTCGGAGTCCATCTCCGCCTCGACGTCCACAGAGGGCGACTGCGCCGCACGGTCCACCGCCGCCGAGGACGCTTCGCAGGCTCCGGCCCGGATCTGCCGGAACTGGGAACGCTTCGGCAGCGGCAGGCGGTTGCTGCGGGCATACGCCGTCAACGTCCGGAACATCGCGGTCGGCGACGCACTCTCGGTCAGCGCCACGGTCTGGCCCCTGCCTGTGTCCCGCCACGTCGCCCCGTAGGCGGCGCGGAGCTGCGCGGCGGAGTATCCGCACACCGGCAGCGAGACCCGGGTCAGCCCCCGGTAAGCGGGGTGCAGGGCATGTGCGTGCTGCGCCCAGTACCGGGAGCACGTCGCCGGCTTGGCCGCCGCGCGGCTCTGAGGGACCGACGTCGTGGTGCTCCGCGACGCGGCGGACGCGCTGCTCAGCCCCGTCACACCCAGCACGACGGAGGCCAGCGAGGTGGGCACCGACACCTCTCGGTCGTTCGCGGTGAACACTGACGAGCGGCCGGCAGACCCGCTTGCGGCATCCCTGGTCCGGTACCGCCCGATCCGCACCTGGAAGGCCGACTCGACCGCCGCGACCGGCCCCGTCGCCGACACGTAGTCGCGACCGCCGTCGACCTGGACCCCCGTCAGCCCTTTGCCGGTGAGCCACGCCGCCACCGCGCTGGCCTGCGCGGCGGAAGGGCCGAACCTGGCGGTGTAGGCGTCCGGGCTCAGGTAGTGGTGGAATTCGAGGCTGCCCGGCGTAGCCACCGCGTCCGCGGACGCGGCAGCGTGCGTCACGTCCGGCCCGAGCCACACCTGGACCGTCAGCCGCTGCGACGCGGGCGCGGTTCCCACCCGCGTGGCGGTGCCCACCGCGGCGGGTACCGACCCGGGCACCACGTCAACCGACGCCGTCCGCGCGGAACCCGACGCCCCCGCCACCCCGCCGACAGCCACCACCGCCGCACAGACTGCCATCACGGCCCCTGTGCGAAGAATCCCGCTCATTGATGCTTCCGCCCGTCTGCAAAGCACAGCGGCCCCACCGCCACCGATCCCACCCGCCTACGACGCGGTCCGCGAACGCCCGGTTGCGGCCGAACGCACACAGCGTGTTTCCGGAACGGCAACTCCCCCATGTCCAGTACGTCGATCTGAAGCCGGGCACGGACACGGACGCGTATGTCACCGCGCTCGACGCCGAGTTGAAGCCCTTGGGAGTCGGCGCGACCAGTACCAAGTACTCGAACGGCACCGACACCGTCCTAGACTCGCTCACGGCACTGCTGACCCTGATGCTGGTGTGCGTCGCCGGACTCGGTGTGCTGGGCGGTGTCGTCCTCGGCTCGCTGCTGCCGGCCGGGTGGGCGGCACGCATCCGCACGGCTACCGCACTGCGGGCCGAATGGACGCGCAACCCTCTCGCAACCTTGCGTGTGGTGGGCTGGGTCACCGGGCCGGCGAGGCCCAGTGACCCGCATCCGGCTTCCTGGGGACGGCTGACATGGACGAGAACACCCCGCGCGTCGAACTCACCCCCGCGGCGGCCGACCTGCTGCGCCAACTGCACGCACAGCACGGCCCGCTGATGTTCCACCAGTCGGGCGGCTGCTGCGACGGCAGTGCGCCCATGTGCTACCCGGAGGGCGAGTTCCGCACCGGCGGCTCGGACGTACTGCTCGCCGAGCTGGAGGTCGAGGGCGTCCCGGAGCCGGTGACGTTCTGGATCGCGCGCAACCAGTACGAGCTGTGGAGTCACACGCGCTTGATCGTGGACGTCGTAGCAGGCCGCGGCAGCGGTTTCTCGCTGGAGGCACCCGAGGGGGTGCGTTTTCTCACCCGTTCCCGTGTAGTCGGCGGCTAGCCGCCCCGTCGGCCATCGTCATCTGATGCACTTCCCCTGAGTCCTGAGAGAGTTGACGAGACATCAGGGGGCACTGTGACGCACCGTCAAAGGCGTTTCAGAGCAGAGCGTTTCAGAGCAGGGAGATCGGCACTCGCGTATCTCACGGCATTCGGCGCGCTGGCCGGTGCGGCCCTGGTGGGGGCAGCACCGGCCGGCGCCGTGCCGGGCACCACACAGCTCGCGCCGGGTGTCACCTACCGGCAGTTCGACATCACGGCGGCCAAGGGTGTGACCCACGCCCATGTGGTCATCGTGGATCTGCGCAACACCCATGTGCGCGTCAACCTGCTTTACCCGGGCGCGGTGGCGGCCCGGGAGCCCGTCTCCGAGCTGGCCGACTCCGCGGGTGCCGTCGCAGGCGTCAACGGTGACTTCTTCAACATCACCGAGACCCAGCACCCGGGTGTCGAGGCCACCGGCTCCACCGACGGACCGGCCGTCGCGAGCGGTGTCGCGCTCAAGGCGGCGGTGCCGGACGGCCAGCGCTTCGGGCCCGCGCTGCCGCCCGGCACGAACACGCGAAACGTCCTGGGCGTGGGTGTCGACCGTGTCGCCCGGCTGGACAGCCTCACCCTCAACGGGTGGATCCGCACCTCGCATGGGTCGACGGAGCTCGGCGGGTTCAATCAGTACGCACTGCCGGAGAACTCCATCGGTGCGTTCACCACACAGTGGGGCAGCGTCTCCCGGGTGCGTGCCACATGTGGCACGGACACAAACCGGGCCGGCGCCTGTAGTGCGGACACCTATGAGGTGACGGTCCGCGGGGGCCGGGTCGTGTCGGCGTCCCACACTCCCGGCGGTGGTGCCATCGCCGCGGGCACCACCGTCCTCGTCGGCCGGGAGGCGGGTGCGCAGCGGCTGCGGAAGCTGGTCACCGGCGAGCGGGTGCTGGTGCGGCACCGGCTGGTGGCGTCCAGGAGCGGGATCGCGTACCGCTTCGCCCTCGGCGGCTACCCGGTCCTGCGGAACGGACAGCCGCTGGCCGGTCTCGACAACTCGACGTCGGCCGTGCGCACCGCCGTGGGCATCGCGAACGGCGGCCGTCGTCTGCTGCTGTTCGCGACGGACGGCGCGGTCGCGTACCGCAGCGGCCTGACGATCGCCGAAGTCGCCGCCCAGATGCGGAAGTTGGGTTCGGTCGACGCCTTCAGCCTGGACGGCGGCGGCTCGACGACCCTGGTCGCCCGCGCACCCGGCGCGAGCGCCGTCACGGTACGGAACCATCCCAGCGGCGGCGCCGAGCGCCCCGTACCGAACGGCGTCGGGGTCTTCTCAACCGGCTGATCTCACGGGTGCAGGCCGCTCACCAGATCCGCGGTGGCAGTGAGGCCACTGTGGATCGTGGGCGCCATGCTGGTGCTCGCCATGAAGAACCCGAGCAGTGCGCAGACCAGCGCATGGGAGATCTTCAGCCCGCCGCTGCGCATGAAGATCACCGCAAGGATCAGGAGCAGCAGCACCACAGAGATGGAAATGGCCATCGTCACCCTCCTCCGCCACGCCGCCATGTCTGGTTCACGGCGTTCGGCCGCAAGTGTGGCGTAGCGGAGGGTTCGTCCGGGCTACTGACGTGTCCCCCGAACGTGTGGTGTCACACCGTCACGCCGACCGGTGCGCGTCGAGGAATGCTTCCAGGCCGGCCAGGTCGTCGGTGTTGAGGAAGTCCACACCGGCGGCGAACAGTTCGCCCCACAGCGCGTCACGGGTGGGGCCCGCCACGTCCGGGGTGTTCCAGAACCGCACGGTCTGTCCGTTCGCGTGCGCCTGCCGGACGATGTCGCGCAGCTTCTGCCGCTCGGCGTCGGGGAAGGCGCCGTCGCCGAGCCAGGTGAAGTTGGTCTGCCAGTTGTCGCTGATGAGCGAGATGAAGGAGGCGGGCGCCGAGCTGCCGAGGTCGGTGAGCCGGCCGTCGTAGAAGGCGCGGCGGACGGTCTGCGCCTCCATGGGAGTACGGGCCGCGCGGTCGCCGGAGATCACGTTGGTGACCGCGCCCGGGTGGATGCGTCCGTGGGCGTAGGTCGTGAACAGGTGCTGGTAGCGCTGGAGATGGCGGTCGAGTTCGAGGTACGTCGAGGAGCCCTCGGTCTTGATGTCGATCAGGAGCTGGAGCGGTTTGCGCCAACCCCGGTACACCGAGCCGTGGTTGGCCTTCACGAGGGCGGCCAGCGGGTCGAGGTAGAGGGATTCGAGCGTGCGGCTCGGGTCGAGCTCGGATGCGTCGTGACCGATGAGGAGTTGGTCGCCGACGAGGAAGATGTCGGCCTCGACACTGCCGAAGCGGTGGTCGAGGGCGTCGAAGAGGGGGCGGGGGTGCTCGTAGTCGTTGTGGGCGTGGGCGCGCCACAACGGGCGCCGGTGGTGCCCTTGTTCGCCGGCGAACGCGCTGCCCGCGGGCGGGGCGAGCACGGCCGCGAACGCGGCGCCGAACGTGGCGAGGGCTCTGCGGCGGGTGACGAAGGACATGGTGTTCCTCCCTGTGGGGCGGGTCCGAACCACAGGGAGTATGAGTCTGCCGGGACTCCAACGAACCTGTACATGCCAGGAGTTGGCCGGACCGCCCTCGCTTGTTCACTCCTTCGGCGGGGGCGCACGGAAAAGCCCGCCCCAGGTGGGACGGGCTTCACCGGATGAACGACTGGCGTCAGGGGGCTTGCAGATCGACCAGTTCCGCCAGGGCCTCGCGATGGGCGCCCGCCGTGCCGTAGGCGATCGAGTCGGCCTTGGCCCGCTTCAGGTAGAGGTGGGCGGGGTGCTCCCACGTCATGCCGATGCCGCCGTGCAACTGGACGGCCTCCTCGGCCGCGTGGACGGCGACGGACGCCGCGTAGGCCTGTGCGACGGCCACCGCCACGTCGGCGTCCTCACCAGTAGCCAGGGCGTCGGCCGCGTTGCGCGCGGCGGCCCGCAGGCTGACGACCTCCAGCCACAACTGCGCGAGCCGATGCTTGAGCGCCTGGAACCCGCCGACGGGCCGGTTGAACTGCTTGCGCTCCTTCAGGTACCGGACTGTTTCGGTCAACGTCCAGTCGGCAAGCCCGAGTTGCTCAGACGCGAGCAGCCCGGCCCCGGCCCGCAGGGCGCGTCGTACGGCAGGTTCGGCGTCGCCGATCCGGCGCCCCGCGGCCCCGTCGAGCACCACGCGCGCCAGGGGCCGGGTCAGGTCCAGGGACACCTGCGGTACGACGGTCACAGCGCCCGCGTCGACGGCGTACAACCCGCCGTCCTCACCCGGCACCAGCAGCACGTCGGCGGCGGCCGCGTCGGCGATCCCGGTCAACTCCCCGTACAGGGAACCGTTTTCGTGCCGTACCGCCTTGTAGGTGCCGCCCGGGGCGACGCTCAGGGAGACGGCGAGGGCACCGATCTTCCGGCCCGACGCCAGCTCGGCGAGGAGATCCTCGGCATCGCACGCGAGCAGCGCCTCGGTGGCGACGACCGCGCTCGTGAGGTACGGGACGGGAGCGACCGCGCGGCCCAACTCCTCCAGCACGACGGCGACTTCGCGGTGGGTGGCGCCCTGGCCGCCCTGCGCCTCGGGTACCAGGAGACCGGCGAGGCCCATGCCGTCGGCGAGGGACTTCCACAGGGACAGGTCGTGCGGGGCGTCCGACTCGGTGCGAACGATGACACCCGCCGCGTCGCAGTGGTCGGTGAGCAGGTCCCGGACGGCGGCGCGCAGCGCCTCTTCCTCCTCCGAGTACAGCAGATCCGTCATCGCGCGAGGTCCTTCCAGGCGACGTCCTTGTCGGTGCGCGGCTCGGCCGGGAGGCCCAGGACGCGCTCGGCGACGATGTTCAGCAGGACCTCGCTGGTCCCGCCCTCGATGCTGTTGCCCTTGGAGCGGAGGTAGCGGTAACCGGCGTCGCGGCCGGTGAAGTCCACCAGTTCCGGGCGCCGCATGGTCCAGTCGTCGTACAACAGGCCTTCCTCGCCCCGGAGTTCGACCTCCAGGCCGCTGATCTCCTGGTTGAGGCGGGCGAAGGAGAGCTTCATGCCAGAGCCCTCGTGGCCCGGCTGGCCCGCCACGAGCTGCTGGCGCAGCCGCTCGCCGGAGAGCCGGGCGACCTCGGCCTCCACCCAGAGTTTCAGGAGGCGTTGGTGGAGGTCGTGCGTGCGCAACTCCGGACGCTCGCGCCAAGTCCTGCTGACCGGGCCGATCATGCCGCCCTCGCGCGGGATGCGCATGCCGCCGATGGAGACGCGCTCGTTCATCAGCGTGGTCTGCGCGACCCGCCAGCCGTCGCCGATCTCACCGAGGCGATGGGCGTCGGGGATACGGACGTTGGTGAGGAAGACCTCGTTGAACTCGGCCTCGCCGGTGATCTGGCGCAGCGGCCGGACCTCGACACCGGGGTCGGTCATGTCGCAGACGAAGTAGGTGATGCCCGCGTGCTTGGGCACGTCCGGGTCGGTGCGCGCGATGAGGATGGCCCAGCGGGCGAGATGGGCGCTGGACGTCCACACCTTCTGCCCGTTGACGATCCAGTCGTCGCCCTCCCGTACGGCTCGCGTGCCGAGCGCGGCCAGGTCGGACCCGGCGCCCGGCTCGCTGAACAGCTGGCACCAGACCTCCTCGCCCACCCAAAGGGGCCTGAGGAAGCGCTGCTTCTGCTCCTCGGTGCCGAAGCGAAGGACGGTCGGGGCGGCCATGCCGAGGCCGATACCGATCCGGCGCGGGTCGTTGTCGGGGGCGCCGGCCGCCTCCAACTCGGCGTCCACGACGGCCTGCAGGGCACGCGGGGCGCCGAGACCGCCGAGCCCCTCGGGGTAGTGCACCCATGCGAGCCCCGCGTCGAAGCGGGCCTTGAGGAAGTCGAGCGGGTCGGTCTCCAGGGGCGGGTGCGCGGCCAGCAACTCCTGGGCGCGGCGGCGCAGTTCGGCCGCGGCCGAGGCCGCTCCCGTGGTCTCCTCGCTCATACGGCGGCTCCGTTCTCCAAGGACGGTACGACGACGACCCGGCCGGTGGTGACACCGTCGCCGACCCGCTGCACGGCGGCGGCCGCACCGGCGAGCGGGACGCGCTCGCTCACCAGCGGCTTGATGGCGCCGCGTGCGGCCAGTTCGGTCAACTGCTCGTGGCAGTCGAGGATCAGCTTCGGGTTCTTGGTGGCGTACAGGCCCCAGTGCAGGCCCTGGATCGAGTAGTTCTTCACCAGGGCGTGGTTGAGACCGGGGCTGGGGATGGTACCGCTCGCGAAGCCCACGACCACGATCCGGCCCTCGAAGGCGACGACCTTCGTGGACTGCGTGTAGGCGTCGCCGCCGACCGGGTCGTAGATCACGTCGGCACCGCGCCCGTCGGTGGCCGCCTTGACGGCCGCGACGACGTCCTCGGTGCGCCGGTCGATCACGACGTCGCAGCCCAACTCCCGTGCGACGGATGCTTTTTCGGCGCCGCCGACGACACCGATGACGGTGGCACCGGCCGCCTTGCCGAGTTGTACGGCGGCACTGCCGACGCCGCCGGCGGCTGCATGCACGAGCAGGGTCTCGCCGGCCTCCAGGTGGGCGCGCCGGTGCAGCCCGAACCAGCCCGTCTGGTAGCCGATGTGGAGTGCGGCCGTCTCCGCGTCGTCCAACGACTCGGGGGCGGGCAGCAGTCCAGCGGCGTCCGCGACGGTGTACTCGGCGAAACCGCCGTACGGCAGCGCGGGGTTGGCGATCACGCGGCGGCCGTCCTCGGTCTCGCCGCAGATCTCGACACCCGGGGTGAACGGGAGCGGGGGCCTGACCTGGTAGTGGCCTCGGCACATCAGGACGTCCGGGAAGTTGATGTTCGCGGCACGCACCTTCAGCAGGACCTGGCCGTCGCCCGGCGTGGGTCGTTCCACCTCCGCCAGGCGCATTGCCTCACTCGGCTCGCCGTTCTCGTGCACTTGCCATGCCTGCATGCGGGGCCTCCACGGGACTGCTCTGTCTGACCGGGGTCGATCGCATACTAAGCGGTCGCTTGTCGATCAGGGAACAGTCGGGTTCGTCACGGTCCGGTCGGTGCGTGTCGTTCTTTGGCCGCGGGCCGGTGGGGGCTGGTCGCGCCCACGCGGCGGAGCCGCAAATCGATACAGCCCCGCGCCCCTAAAGGGGCGCTCCAAGGAGCGGCGTTTTTCACCGGCCTCGCTTGGGCCTTGCCCTGACATGCATTCGTTCGCCCTGTGGGCCGAACAGGCTCAGGAACTCCGCGGGACCCTCCCCCGTCGACCCGAACCAGTGCGGCACCCGGGTGTCGAACTCGACGGCCTCCCCCGTCGCGAGCACCACGTCGTGTTCGGCGAGCACGAGCCGTAGGCGTCCGGACATCACGTACAGCCACTCGTAGCCCTCGTGCGTTCGCAGATCGGGTTCCTCCTCCCGCTGAGGCACCAGCACCTTGAAGGCCTGGAGTCCGCCCGGCTGACGGGTGAGCGGCCAATAGGTGCGGCCGTGCCGCTGGATCGGCTCGGACCGGACCCGTGGATCACTCACCGGTGGCGTCCCCACCAGCTCGTCCAGCGGTACCTGGTGAGCCCGCGCGATCGGCAGCAGCAGCTCCAGGCTGGGCTTGCGCAGCCCGGACTCCAGCCGGGACAGCGTGCTCACCGAGATGCCGGTCGTCTCCGACAGCCCGGCGAGGGTCGCGCCCCGCTCCTTCCGGATCCGCCGCAGTCGCGGGCCGACCTCCGCCAGAACCTCGTCCGTGTCGTCGTTCATGACCGATATTGCAGTTTCGGCAAAGGCATTTGTCAATACGGCAGGGATGGGGCGACATTCGGGGGTGGAGGTGGTCACCATGGCCGAGACACACACCGGAACCTACGAAGTGGTCGTCATCGGCGGAGGAGCCGCGGGGCTCTCCGCCGCGCTGGTCCTGGGCCGAGCCCGGCGCCGCACGCTCGTCGTCGACGCGGGCGAGCCGCGCAACACACCCGCCGCGCACATGCAGGGCTATCTGTCCCGGGACGGCATGTCGCCCGCCGAGTTCCTGGCCGTGGGCCGCGAGGAGATCGCGCGCTACGGCGTCGACCTGGTCCGGGACCGCGCGGTGGACGTCACGAAGGGCGAGGACTTCGCCGTAGCGCTTGCCGGTGGGGAGACCGTGCACGGGCGGCGGATCGTCGTCGCCACCGGTCTCAAGGACGAGCTGCCCACCGTCCCCGGAGTCGCCGAGCGCTTCGGGCGGGACGTGATCCACTGCCCGTACTGCCACGGCTGGGAGGTCCGTGACCAGGCCTTCGGTGTGCTCGCGACGACGCCGATGAGCGTGCACCAGGCGCTGATGGTCTCGCAGTGGTCCAAGGACGTAGCCCTGTTCCTGCACACGCTCGCCGAGTCCGAGCTGACGGACGAGGACCTGCGCAGGCTGGCCGCCGCCGGGGTCGCCGTGGTGCCCGGCGAGGTCGCGGAACTGACCGTCGACGACGACCGGCTCACCGGCGTCCGCCTCACGGACGGCACCACGCACCCCCGCGAGGCCCTGTTCGTAGCGCCTCGGGCCGTCCCGCAGACCGGGCTGCTGGAGAAGCTGGGCGCCGAGCTTCAGGAGACCCTGTTCGGCGCGTACCCCGTGGTCGATCCGACGGGTCTGACGACCGTGCCCGGCGTGTGGGCGGTCGGCAACGCGATGGGCTTCGCGGAGCAGGTCGTGAACGCGGCCTCCGCCGGTTACCGGGCGGGCGCCACGATCAACGGGGAGCTGCTGATGACCGACCTCGACGCCGTCGCCCGGGTGTAGACCGCCCGCCTCCGTTGCACGATGGCTGCATGCTGCTGACCCGGCTCGCGCATGTGTCCCAGGAGGTCGCCGCCACCTCGGCGCGGTCCCGGAAGATCGCCCTGCTCGCGGAGCTCTTCCGGGACGCGGAGGCCGACGACGTCCCGATCGTCATCCCCTATCTGGCGGGCCGCCTTCCGCAGGGCCGCCTCGGCATCGGCTGGAAGGTGCTGAGCCGACAGGTCGACCCGGCCCCGGAGCCCGCCCTGACCGTGCGCGAGGTGGACGCCCGCCTCACCGCCCTCGGCAAGGTGTCGGGCGCCGGTTCACAGGCCGAACGCGGCCGTCTGGTCGGCGAGTTGATGGGCGCGGCCACCGCCGACGAACAGCGCTTCCTCTTCGGTCTGATCACCGGCGAGGTCCGGCAGGGCGCGCTGGACGCGGTCGCCGTGGAGGGACTGGCCGAGGCAACGGGCGTACCCGCGACGGATGTTCGACGCGCCGTGATGCTGGCCGGTTCGCTCCAGACCGTGGCCGAGGCCCTGCTCACGGACGGCCCGACCTCCCTCGACCGCTTCCAACTGACCGTGGGCCGCCCGGTCCTGCCGATGCTCGCGCACAGCGCCGGCTCCGTCGCGGAGGCGGTCGAGAAGCTGGGTGCCTGCGCGGTCGAGGAGAAGCTCGACGGCATCCGCGTCCAGGTCCACCGCGACGGCGAGGTCGTACGGCTCTACACCCGCACGCTCGACGACATCACCGATCGCCTGCCCGAACTCACCGCCGCCGCAATGGAGTTGAGAGGGGAGCGATTCATCCTGGACGGCGAGGTCATCTCCTTCGACGAGGACGGGCGGCCCCGTTCCTTCCAGGAGACGGCGGGCCGGGTCGGCTCCCGGGTGGACGTGGCCACGGCCGCCGAGACCGTCCCCGTCTCCCCCGTGTTCTTCGACGTACTGTCCGTCGACGGCCGCGACCTGCTCGACCTGCCGTTCGCCGAACGGCACGCGGAACTGGCCCGGTTGGTGCCCGAGCCGATGCGCGTCCGCCGGACTCTCGTGTCCGGCCCGGAGGACGTCCCGGCGGCGGAGGCCTTCCTCGCCGAGACGTTGAAGCGCGGCCACGAGGGGGTCGTGGTCAAAGGGCTCGACGCGGCCTACAGCGCGGGCCGTCGGGGTGCCTCCTGGCTGAAGGTGAAACCCGTCCACACGCTCGACCTGGTCGTCCTGGCCGCCGAGTGGGGCCACGGCCGCCGCACCGGCAAGCTCTCCAACCTCCATCTGGGCGCCCGGAGTTCGGACGGTTCCTTCGCGATGCTCGGCAAGACCTTCAAGGGAATGACGGACGCCATGCTGACCTGGCAGACCGAGCGCCTCCAGGAGCTGGCCGTGGAGAGCGACGGCCACGTGGTGACCGTACGGCCCGAACTCGTCGTAGAAATCGCGTATGACGGTCTGCAGAGGTCGACCCGGTATCCGGCAGGCGTCACGCTGCGCTTCGCGCGGGTCGTGCGGTATCGCGAGGACAAGCGGGCGGAGGAGGCGGACTCGGTGGAGACGTTGCTGGCGGCGCATCCGGAGGTGAAACCGTGAGGGGGGACGCGAGAGGGAAGCGGAGTGCCGGGCTGTTGTTGTTCCGGCACACCGATCGTGGGCTGGAGGTGTTGCTCGGCCATATGGGTGGCCCGTTCTTCGCGCGACGGGACGCGGGGGCGTGGAGTGTGCCCAAGGGCGAGTACGAGCCCGACGAGACCGCCTGGGACGCGGCCCGGCGCGAGTTCCAGGAGGAGCTGGGGCTCGCGCCGCCCGAAGGCGAGGCGATCGAGCTCGGTGAGGTGCGGCAGAGCAACGGGAAGGTCGTCACCGCGTGGGCGATCGAGGCCGATCTCGATCCGGCGACCATGGTTCCCGGCACCTTCCGAATGGAGTGGCCGCCGAAGTCCGGGCAGATCCAGGAGTTCCCGGAGCTGGACCGGGTGGAGTGGCTGGGCCTCGAACGGGCGCGGGAGGTCGTCGTCACGGCGCAGGCCACGTTTCTCGACCGGTTGGCGGAGCACTCGGGCTGAGCAACCGCGTACGCGTACGCGTTGCGGTCCCCCGTGCCACGCGGGAAGGTCGAAGCACAGCCCGCTCCAGGAGGTCAGCCATGCCCATCGCGACGGTGAATCCGGCGAACGGCGAGACGCTCAAGACGTACGAGGCCATGGGAGCCGAGGAGATCGAGCGCCGGCTCCGGCTCGCGGAGGCCACCTTCCGCACCTACCGGACGACCGCCTTCGCCGAGCGCGCCCGCCTCATGCACCGCGCCGCCGACCTGCTCGACGAGGACCAGCAGGACATCGGCCGGACCATGACCACGGAGATGGGCAAGCCGGTCAAGCAGGCTCGCGCGGAGGCGGCCAAGTGCGCGAAGTCGATGCGCTGGTATGCCGACCACGCGCAGGAGCTGCTCGCCGACGAGGAACCCGCCGCGTCCGACGTGAAGGACTCCGGCGCCTCGCGGGCCCTGGTGCGGTACCGGCCGCTGGGCCCGGTGCTCGCGGTGATGCCGTGGAACTTCCCGCTCTGGCAGGTGATCCGCTTCGCCGCTCCCGCGCTGATGGCGGGCAACGTCGGCCTGCTCAAGCACGCGTCCAACGTCCCGCAGACCGCCCTCTACCTGGAGGACCTGTTCCACCGCGCGGGCTTCCCGGAGGGCGCCTTCCAGACCCTCCTCGTCGGTTCCGGCGCGATCGAGGAGATCCTGCGCGACGAGCGGGTGAAGGCGGCCACCCTTACTGGCAGCGAGCCGGCCGGGCGTGCGGTCGCCTCCGTCGCCGGGGACATGGTCAAGAAGACGGTGCTGGAGCTCGGCGGCAGCGATCCGTACGTCGTCATGCCGTCCGCCGACATCGACCGGGCCGCGCGGATCGCGGTGACCGCGCGGGTGCAGAACAACGGGCAGTCGTGCATCGCCGCCAAGCGGTTCATCGTGCACACGGACGTCTTCGACGCGTTCACCGAACGGTTCGTGGCAGGCATGAAGGCCCTCACGGTCGGTGATCCGCTGGCGGAGGAGACCGAGGTCGGACCACTCGCGAGCAAGCAGGGCCGCAGCGATCTGGAGGAACTCGTCGACGACGCGGTGGAGAGTGGCGCGACCGTGCTGTGCGGCGGCGAGCGGCCCGACGGGCCCGGCTGGTACTACCCGCCGACCGTCCTCGCCGACATCACCCGCGAGATGCGCATCCACCGCGAGGAGGCGTTCGGGCCCGTCGCCACGCTGTACCGGGTCGCCGATCTCGACGAGGCCGTCCTCGTCGCCAACGACACGCCGTTCGGGCTGAGTTCCAACGTGTGGACGCGGGACGACGCCGAGGTCGACCGGTTCGTACGGGACCTGGAGGCCGGTGGCGTGTTCTTCAACGGGATGACCGCGTCCCATCCGGCGTTCCCGTTCGGCGGGGTGAAACGGTCCGGGTACGGGCGGGAGTTGTCGGGGCACGGAATCCGCGAGTTCTGCAACATCACCACGGTATGGCACGGAGCGTGAGCATTCCGCGGCTACGATCCCCTCTGTGAACCGCGAAGTGACTCTGCCTCTGATCGTCGACGACCGCGGGACCTTGCAGGTGGCTGCCGCCGATGTCAGCAAGCTTTTGCGTACCGTGGGTGGGCGGTGGCTGCACCTTGTCGAGGCCGGGGAGGAGGGGCTTGATGAGGACACGGTGGCTGCCCTGACGATCGAGCTTGCGAAGCTGGCGGATCGTATTGACGTTGCGTGCATTGCGCATAGCAGTGGGGGGTCGTCGTAGTCCGGCGGGTGCGGGTACGTCGTGGCTTGTCGCGCAGTTCCCCGCGCCCCTAGGTGAGATCGCTGAGCGTGGACCAGAAGCTCGCCTCGTAGGCCTTGAGCAGGGTGCTGTACGTGGTCACCGAACCCTCATTCACCTTGCCCGCCCGCATCGCCGCCGTCGCCCCGAGTTCCAGCTCCGGTGCCGGTTCCGCGAAGAAGTCGAAGAAGCCGCAAGCCTCGTCCGTGAAGCCGTAGTGGTTGCGGAGTGCCCCGGCGATTGTTGCGCAATAGCCGCCCCATTCCGCGAAGTTGGATGTCAACGCCGCTACCACGTCCGTCGGTTCGGCGTTGAGGGCCAGCCACGCGACGTATGCCGGATAGGCCTGGCAGCCGGGCAGAGGCTCGTACGTGCGCAGGCGGGTCTCGTCCACGCCGCATGCCTCCGCGAAGGCGATGAGCTTCTCCCCCGCCATTGCCTCGCCCTCCGCCAGAAACTCGAAGAACGCCGCCGCTTCCGGAGTGGCCGTCTCGCGTTGCGCCAGATGCAGGAAGGCGCGGCGGTCTGCCGGGATGACCCGGTGTTGTTCCAGGGCCAGGGTGGCGAGGGTTTCGCGGGGGGCGGTGCCGGTCGCGATCCGGGCTACGAGGGGGTTCGTGGTCATCGCGTGCTCCGTCGGTGGGGGTCCGGATACTGATCCGACCTTTACACAGGGTCCCTGAATTGGAGTAGTCCACCGAGAGATCGTCGCTCTCAAGGGTGATCGTGGGTGCACCACCCTCTGAGGTGAACCACCTTCTGACCGGCGGGCGAAGGCCTTCCGGAAGGCGAAAGCAGGGACGGTTCATGGCGACTTTGTGCAAGCCCTCGGTGTCGGTTCCCGAGCACGTGATCACGATGGAGGAGACGCTGGAGCTGGCGCGCTCCCGTCACGCGGACCACCCCAACCTGCCGCTGGCCCTCCGGCTGATCGAGAACACCGGTGTGCGTACCCGGCACATCGTGCAGCCCATCGAGGAGACCCTCAAGCACCCCGGGTTCGAGGACCGCAACAGGATCTACACGGCCGAGGCGAAGGCCCGTGTCCCGTCGGTCGTGCAGCGCGCGCTCGACGAGGCGGAGCTCCTCACCACCGACATCGACGTGATCATCTACGTCTCGTGCACGGGCTTCATGATGCCCTCGCTCACGGCCTGGCTGATCAACGAGATGGCGTTCGACGCCACCACCCGCCAGATCCCGATCGCCCAGCTGGGCTGCGCGGCCGGCGGCGCGGCGATCAACCGGGCGCACGACTTCTGCACGGCCTACCCGGACGCCAACGCGCTCATCGTGGCCTGCGAGTTCTGCTCGCTCTGCTACCAGCCGACCGACCTCGGCATCGGCTCCCTGCTCTCCAACGGGCTGTTCGGCGACGGCATCGCCGCCGCAGTCGTGCGCGGGCGGGGCGGCACCGGCATCCAGCTGGAGCGCAACGGGTCGTACCTGATCCCCAAGACCGAAGAGTGGATCATGTACGACGTCCGGGCCACCGGCTTCCACTTCCTGCTGGACAAGCGGGTGCCGGCCACCATGGAGCCCCTCGCACCGGCGCTCCAGGACCTCGCGGGACTGCACGGCTGGGACGCGGCCGACCTGGACTTCTACATAGTCCACGCGGGCGGGCCCCGAATACTCGACGACCTGAGCAAGTTCCTGCAGGTCGACCCGCACGCGTTCCGGTTCAGCCGGGCCACCCTCACCGAGTACGGCAACATCGCCAGCGCCGTCGTCCTGGACGCGCTGCGCCGGCTCTTCGACGAGGGCGGCGCCGAGCACCGGGCGCGCGGGCTGCTCGCCGGGTTCGGACCCGGTATCACCGCCGAGATGGCCCTGGGCCGCTGGCACAGCGACGACCGAGAGACGGCTTGAGTACGGCATGACTGAAGAGACGCTCACCGAGACCCTGCCCCCGGTCCGGCCCTGGCCGGCCCTCGATCTGACCGGGGTGGACTTCGACCCGGTCCTCGCCAAGCTGATGCGGGAGGGTCCGGTCAATCGGATCAAGCTGCCCAACGGCGAGGGCTGGGCCTGGCTGGTCACCCGCCACGACGACGTGCGCATGGTCACCAACGATCCCCGGTTCAGCCGCGAGGCCGTGATGGACCAGCCGGTGACCAGGCTCGCCCCGCACTTCATCCCGGCCCGCGGCGCGGTCGGCTTCCTCGATCCGCCGGACCACACCCGGCTACGGCGCTCGGTCGCCCCGGCGTTCACCGCGCGCGGGGTGGAGCGGGTACGGGAGCAATCCCGGCTGCTGCTCGACGAGTTGATCGACGAGCTGCTCCAGGACGGACCGCCCGCCGATCTCACCGAGACCGTGCTGAGCCCCTTCCCCATCGCGGTGATCTGCGAGCTGATGGGCGTCCCGGCGGCCGACCGGCACGGCATGCACACCTGGACCCAGCTCATCCTGTCCTCCTCGCACGGCGCCAAGGTCAGCGAGAAGGCGAAGGAGGAGATGGGCGCGTACTTCGCTGATCTCATCGGTCTCCGGGAGGGCAGCGACGGCGAGGACGTCGCCTCGCTGCTCGGTGCCGCCGTGGGCCGGGAGGAGATCACCCTGGAGGAGGCCGTCGGGCTCGCGGTGCTGCTGCAGATCGGTGGCGAAGCGGTCACCAACAACAGCGGGCAGATGTTCTACCTGCTCCTGACCCGCCGGGATCTCGTCGAACGGCTGCGCGCAGAGCCGGAGTTGAGGCCCCAGGCCATCGACGAGCTGCTGCGCTACATCCCGCACCGCAACGCGGTCGGACTGTCCCGGATCGCCATGGAGGACGTGGAGATCCGCGGGGTACGGATGCGGGCGGGCGACCCGGTGTACGTGTCGTACCTGGCCGCGAACAGGGACCCGGACGTGTTCCCGGACCCGGACCGGATCGACTTCTCGCGCAGCCCGAACCCGCATGTGTCCTTCGGTTTCGGCCCGCACTTCTGCCCCGGCAACATGCTGGCGAGGCTGGAGTCCGAGCTGCTGGTGGACGCCCTGCTGGACCGGCTGCCGGGGCTGCGGCTCGCGGTCCCCGCCGATCAAGTGCCGTTCAAGAAGGGCGCGTTGATCCGCGGGCCCGAGGCACTGCCCGTGACGTGGTGAGGTGCCGATGACGGCGACGGAGGGGCTGCTGGTGCCGCCGGGCCACGGCCGGGTCGTGCAGACACCCGCGCAGCACGTGACGTTCAAGGTGACCGGCTCGCACTCGCGGACGGCGTCCACCTTCGAGGTGGTGGTGCCGCCGGGCTTCGACGTCGGCGCCCATGTGCACACGCGCAGCGAGGAGTTGTTCTACGTCCTCGAAGGCGAGTTGGACGTGCTCGCCTTCGAGCCGCGGATCCGGACGCCGGACAACTGGCAGCGCTGGGAGTCCAGTTCGGGCACCCGGGCGGTACGGGCGACACCGGGCACGGTGATCGTCGTACCGCCCGGGTGCCCGCACGCGTTCGCGAACCCGACGGAGACGCCGGCGAAGATGTTCTTCCAGGCGTCCCCGCCGCCGGACCACGAGCGGTATTTCGAGGAGCTGTTGGAGATCCTCGGGAGCGGGGGGCCGCCGGATCACGCGGCGATCGAGGAGTTGCGGGGGCGGTACGACATCGAGCAGTTGACGCCCCTCAAGCACCGTTGACCGTTCGACGCGGGCGGTAATCGAGTTGATCGGCGCCGAGCGGGTCGGCTAGGAACGGTCCATGCTACGAGGAACCAAGATCGGGCTCCGGGCCCGGCACGAGTCGGATGTCCCGGTCCTGCACGCCGAGTTGTACGACGACGTGGCGACGAGATCGCGAGTGGACTCACGGCCCTGGCGCCCCGTCTCACCGGGCTCCGAGGCCTCACCCTTCGCGGTCACCGAACCTGACGACGATGCCGCCCCCTTCGCTGTCGTTTCCCTCGACGACGACGAGTTGGCGGGAACCGCGGGGCTGTGGGGCATCGACACCCACAACAGGAGCGCCCACCTGGGCATGTCGCTGCGGCCGGGGTTCCGTGGCCGCGGACTGGCCGTCGATGTCGTCGAGGTGCTGTGCGCATACGGCTTCACCGTTCGCGGACTGCACCGGCTGCAGTTGGAGACCCTGGCCGACAACACGGCGATGATCCGGGCCGCCTCCCGCGCCGGGTTCGTCCAGGAGGGGAGGCTCCGCCGTGCGGCGTGGGTCAACGGCGAGTTCGTGGACGAGGTGATCTTCGGGCTGCTGGCCGAGGACTGGAACTCCGGCGCCCACGAGCGCCCCTAGGGGCGCGGGGAACTGCGCGCCCAGCCCCCACCGGCCCGCACCCGAAACTCAACGAATCGGCATCCCAGACAACGTCCGCGCAATCACCAGCCGCTGGATCTCACTCGTGCCCTCGAAGATCGTGTAGATCGCCGCATCCCGGTGCATCCGCTCGACCGGATACTCACGGGTGTAGCCGTTCCCACCGAGGATCTGGATCGCCTGCGCGGTCACCTTCTTCGCCGTCTCGCTCGCGAACAGCTTCGACATCGACCCCTCGGCCGCGGTGAACTGCTTGCCGTTGACGGCCATCCAGGACGCCCGCCACACGAGCAGCCGCGCCGCGTCGATGGACGTACGCATGTCGGCGATCTGGAAGGCGACACCCTGGTTGTCGATGATCGGCCGGCCGAACTGCTCGCGCGTCATCGCGTAGTCGAGGGCGACCTCGTAAGCGGCCCGCGCGGTACCGACCGCCATGGCGCCCACCGCGGGGCGGCTCGCCTCGAACGTGGCCATCGCGGCGTTCTTCACCCGCTCGCCACCGCCCGCTTTGGCGCGCTCACGGGCACGGGCGAGGCGCTCGTCCAGCTTCTCCTTGCCGCCGAGCAGGCAGGAACCGGGGACGCGCGCGTTCTCCAGGACGACCTCGGCGGTGTGCGAGGCGCGGATGCCGTGCTTCTTGAACTTCTGCCCCTGGGACAGACCGGGCGTGCCCGACGGGACGATGAAGGAGGCGTGCCCCTTGGAACCGAGGTCCGCGTCGACGACCGCCACGACGACGTGGACGTTGGCGATACCGCCGTTCGTAGCCCAGGTCTTGGTGCCGTTGAGGATCCACTCGTCCTTGGCCTCGTCGTACACGGCACGCGTGCGCATGGAGGCCACGTCGGAACCGGCGTCGGGCTCGGAGGAGCAGAAAGCGGCGACCTTGACGTCGTTGGCGTCGCCGTACATCTGGGGAATCCAGGTGCCGATCTGCTCCTCGGTGCCGTTGGCGAGGACGCCGACCGCGGCGAGACCGGTGCCGACTATGGAGAGGGCTATGCCCGCGTCGCCCCAGAACAGCTCCTCCATGGCCATCGGAATGCCGAGGCCGGTGGGGTCGAAGTACTGCTGGGCGTAGAAGTCCAGGGAGTAGATGCCGACCTTCGCGGCCTCCTGGATGACCGGCCAGGGAGTCTCCTCACGCTCGTCCCATTCGGCGGCGGCGGGGCGGATGACGTCGGCGGCGAAGCCGTGCAGCCAGTCCCGCACCTCCTTCTGTTCGTCGTTGAGTTCCATGGTGAACTCGGCCATGACTCCTCCAGCAGCGCACTAGCATGTTACTTGCGGTAACGACAGAGTCTGTTACCGACGGGTAAGAAAAGTCAACTCCCGATGACCACTCGGCAGCCCGTTCGAGGCGTTGGGGGCATTGAGTGTTACTTTGCGCAGGCGTCACCGATTCAGCACGGGTGGGGAGAGATCATGGACACCACGCAGCGGACCGATCAGCAACGGTCCGCCGATCGCCGACGGCGCGAGCTGTTGGAGGCCGCGGACAGAGTGGTGCTGCGTGATGGTCCGCAGGCCTCGATGAACGCGATCGCCGCGGAAGCGGGTATTACGAAGCCGATTCTGTACCGGCACTTCGGGGACAAGGGTGGACTGTACGCCGCCCTCGCCAAGCGGCATACGGATGCCCTGTTGTCCTCGCTGCGGGCCGCGTTGGACGCGCCTGCGGAGCGGCGGGAGCGGGTCGAGGCCACGCTCGACACGTACCTCGCCGCGATTGAGGCGCTGCCTCAGGTGTATCGGTTTCTGATGCATCCCGTGGAGGGTGGGCAGACCGCGGACCAGGGGTTCGACACCGGCAATCACTCCGTTCCGCTGCTCAGGCGGATGGGCGAGGAGTTGGCTCAGGTCATCGAGGAGCGGGTGGATCTCGGGCCCAACAGCCAGCAGTTGGCTCGGGTGTGGGGGCATGGGATCGTCGGGATGATGCATGCGGCCGGGGACTGGTGGCTGGGCGAACGGCCTTGCTCCCGGGCCGAGTTGGTGCGGAGTTTGGCTGATCTGTTGTGGGGGCGGTTGGCTGCCGCCGGGGACAAGGTTGGCGGGCCGGGGTTTTAGCCGGTTGTGTTTCGGGTGCGCGTCCGGTGGGGGGCTGGTCGCGCAGTTCCCCGCGCCCCTGAAAGACCTCGCTCACCGGTGCTGAGAGCTGGTCGCGGCCACGCGGCGGAGCCGCAGATCGACACAGCCCCGCGCCCCTGAAAAACCTCGCTCACCGGGACCAAGAAGCTCGGCCGACTTGTCGCATCAACCTGCTGTGGCGCCAGCCCGTCACGCGGTCCGCGTACACCTTTCCCTCCACGTGGTCGCACTCGTGCTGCAAGCACCTCGCGAACCACCCCGTCCCGTGCACGGTGATCGGCTCCCCGGTCACCGTGAAGCCCTCGACCACGGCATGGTCGTAGCGCTCGGTTCCCGCCTCCAGGCCGGGCAGGGACAGACACCCCTCCGGCCCCCTCACCACCACACCGTCCGTCTCGACGAGGCGTGGGTTCACCACATGGCCGAGGTGGCGGACCTCCTCGTCGTCGGGACAGTCGTAGACGAATACCCGCAACGGCTCCCCCACCTGGTTCGCCGCCAGGCCCACCCCCTGGGCCGCATACATCGTCGCGAACAAGTCCTCGACGAGGCGGGCGAGTTCTGGGCCGAAGTCTGTTACTTCCGCGCAGGAGGTGTGAAGCAATGGGTCGCCGAGCAGGGTGAGGGGACGGACTCGCCCGTGGGCGCCCGGGATGGAGCCGTATCGCATGGCCGCAAGGGTACGGTTCTCTACGGCGCACGCCCGCCACGAGGGGTTCGCGGTGCCGCGGTTCGGGCACCGATAAGGATCTCGATAGGCTGAGGTCCACACCACGTTGCCGGAGGCAGAGGCGCGGCGCGTACGCAAGGAGGATCGAGAACTGATGGCAGGCAACTCGGACCCGCTCACGCCGCGGGCCAAGCTGGCCGTGACGGCGGGCAAGGCGGTCGCGGCGGCATCGCGTGCCGCGGGGCGGGGCAGCGGATCGGTGATCGGCGGCCGAGTGGCACTCAAACTCGACCCCGACCTGCTCGCCCGGCTCGCCCAGAGCCTGGACGTGATCCTGGTCTCGGCGACGAACGGGAAGACGACCACGACGCGGCTCATCGCCGAGGCCCTCGGCGCCGCCGGGCCCGTCGTCTCGAACGCGCTCGGCGCCAACATGCCCGCCGGTATCACCTCGGCACTGGCCGGCGGCTCCGACTCCAAGTTCGGTGTCATCGAGGTCGACGAGAAGTACCTCGCCGGCGTCGCCCGCGACACCGACCCCAAGTGCATCGCCCTGCTCAACCTCTCCCGCGACCAGCTGGACCGCGCGGCCGAGACCCGCATGCTCGCGGAGAACTGGCGTGAAGGGCTTGCCGGTTCGAAGGCCGTCGTCGTCGCCAACGCGGACGACCCGCTCGTCGTGTGGGCCGCCTCCTCCTCCCCCAACGTGATCTGGGTCGCCGCCGGGCAGATGTGGAAGGACGACGCCTGGTCGTGTCCTTCGTGCGGTGGCGTGATGCAGCGGCCGGGCGACGACTGGTTCTGCGGCGAGTGCGGATTCCGGCGGCCTACGCCGAGTTGGGCGCTGTCCGGGGACCACGTCCTCGACCCGCACGGCTCCGCCTGGCCCATCCACCTCCAGCTGCCGGGGCGTGCCAACAAGGCCAACGCCGCCTCCTCGGCCGCGGTCGCCGCCGTCTTCGGGGTGCCTCCGCAAGTCGCCCTGGAACGCATGTACCAGGTGCAGGCCGTCGCCGGGCGCTATGACGTCGTCCAGTTCATGCAGCGCGACCTGCGTCTGCTGCTGGCGAAGAACCCGGCGGGCTGGCTCGAAACGTTCAGCCTGATCGACCCGCCGCCGACCCCGGTGATCCTCTCGGTGAACGCGCGCGGCGCCGACGGCACCGACACCTCGTGGCTGTGGGACGTCGACTACACGCGACTGACCGGCCACCCCATCTTCGTCGTGGGCGACCGCAAGCTGGACCTCGCGGTCCGCCTGGAAGTGGCCAACCAGCACTTCCAGGTCTGCGAGAACCTCGACCAGGCCGTGCAGATGGCCCCGCCCGGCCGTATCGAGGTCATCGCGAACTACACCGCGTTCCAGGACCTGCGCCGCCGCGTCGGCAACTGAGACCCAGAACCCCCAGAGGACGAATGACCATGAGCGACAACCAGCTCCGTCTGGTGTGGATCTACCCCGACCTGCTGAGCACCTACGGCGACCAGGGCAACGCCCTTGTCGTGGAACGCCGGGCGCGGCAGCGCGGCCTCGACGTGGCCCGGCTGGACGTGCGCAGCGACCAGCCCATCCCGACCTCCGGCGACATCTATCTGATCGGCGGCGGCGAGGACCGTCCGCAGCGGCTCGCGGCGGAGCGCCTGCGCCGTGACGGCGGCCTGCACCGGGCGGTCGGCAACGGCGCGATCGTCTTCTCGGTGTGCGCCGGCTACCAGATCCTCGGCCACGAGTTCATCAACGACCTCGGCCAGCGCGAGCCCGGCCTCGGCCTGCTCGACGTGGTGTCGGTGCGCGGCGAGGGCGAGCGGTGCGTCGGCGACGTCCTCGGGGACATCGACGCGCGCCTGGGCCTGCCCCAGCTGACCGGCTTCGAGAACCACCAGGGCGTCACCCACCTCGGCCCCACCGCCCGCCCCTTCGCCACCGTCCGTCTCGGCAAGGGCAACGGCACGGGCGACGGCACCGAGGGCGCGTACAACGACACGGTGTTCGGGACGTACATGCACGGGCCCGTCCTCGCCCGCAACCCGCTGATCGCGGACCTGCTGCTGAAGCTGGCCCTCGATGTGAACGCGCTGCCGCCGATCGACGACCGCTGGTACGAGGCGCTCCGCAACGAGCGCATCGGCGCAGCTCAGCAGCCTGCCTGAACCAGGTGTCCATCTTCTCTTCGGATACCGGAAACCAGCCCGTCTGACGGCACGTCCGCGCAGGTGAGCGGGGTCGTCCAGCAGGCGGACGCACGCTACGACCCCGCCCCCTCCTGCCGCTAGGGTGGCGGGGTTCATACCGGACAACGCGGTCCGGTTTCGGCCCACGTTGAGAAGGTTCTTTCGGGCTATGCGCATTGGTGTCCTCACGTCCGGCGGCGACTGCCCCGGCCTGAACGCCGTCATCCGGTCCGTCGTGCACCGCGCCGTCGTGGACCACGGCGACGAGGTCATCGGCTTCCGGGACGGCTGGAAGGGCCTCCTGGAGTGCGACTACCTCAAGCTCGACCTCGACGCGGTGAGCGGCATCCTTGCTCGCGGCGGCACCATTCTCGGCTCCTCCCGCGTCCAGCCCTCCCAACTCCGGGACGGCGTCGAGCGGGCCAAGGGCCATGTCGAGGAGCTCGGCCTTGACGCGATCATCCCGATCGGCGGCGAGGGCACACTCAAGGCGGCCAAGCTGATGTACGACGCCGGTCTCCCGATCGTCGGCGTCCCCAAGACCATCGACAACGACATCGCGGTCACCGACGTCACCTTCGGCTTCGACACCGCCGTCGGTGTCGCGACCGAGGCGCTCGACCGCCTCAAGACGACCGCCGAGTCCCACCAGCGCGTCCTGGTCGTGGAGGTCATGGGCCGCCACACCGGCTGGATCGCGCTCCACTCCGGTATGGCGGCCGGCGCCCACGCCATCGTCGTCCCGGAACGCCCCTTCGACATCGAGGAGTTGGCGGCGCGCGTCGGCGAACGCTTCGAGGCGGGCAAGCGCTTCGCGATTGTCGTGGCGGCTGAGGGTGCGAAGCCGCGTGCGGGGTCCATGGACTTCGACGAGGGCAAGAAGGACGTCTACGGTCACGAGCGCTTCGCGGGGATCGCGCGGCAGCTGTCTCTTGAGTTGGAGGAGCGACTCGGTAAGGAGGCGCGGCCGGTGATTCTTGGGCATGTGCAGCGTGGTGGTACTCCCACTGCGTACGACCGTGTGCTTGCTACTCGGTTCGGGTGGCATGCGGTGGAGGCTGCGCATCGGGGGGAGTTCGGGAAGATGACCGCGCTTCAGGGGACCGACATTTTGATGGTGCCGTTGGCTGATGCGGTCGAGACTCTGAAGACGGTGCCTGCTGATCGGTATGAAGAGGCTGAGTGCGTGCTCTGAGCGTCTTTTAGGTGATTCGTTGGGTGCGGGTGCGTGGGGGCTGGTCGCGCAGTTCCCCGCGCCCCTGGGTGGGTGCGCTTGCCCCCGGTCGTAGAAGTGACCGGGGGCAGTTCTACTCTGGTGCGGACAGACGACGCACAACCCCACGAATCAGGAGCCGTTCGATGGATCACGGCGGGCACGGTATGACCATGGATCTGCCGCCGTTCACGCTGGGGCGGGGGCTTGAGTGGTCGGCCGATCCGTTCTTTCTTACCGCCTGTCTGGTCGGGCTCGGGCTGTACGCCTTGGGGGTCGTGCGGCTGCTGCGGCGCGGGGACTCGTGGCCCGTGGGGCGGACGATCTCTTTCGTCATCGGTGTGCTGACCATCGGGCTCGTGATGTGCACCAGGCTGAACGACTACGGCATGGTCATGTTCAGCGTGCACATGGTGCAGCACATGATCATCAGCATGTTGTCGCCGATCCTTCTGCTGCTCGGCGCTCCTGTCACCCTGGCCTTGCGTGCGCTGCCTCCGGCGGCTCGGGGTCGCAAGGGGCCGCGTGAACTGCTGTTGATGTTCCTGCACAGCCGGTACATGAAGATCATCACGCATCCCGCGTTCACGATCCCGCTGTTCATCGCGAGCCTGTACGCGCTGTACTTCACGCCGATCTTCGACTTCCTGATGGGCTCGAAGACCGGGCACATCGCGATGATGGTGCACTTCCTCGCCGTGGGCGTGGTGTTCTTCTGGCCGATCATGGGTGTGGATCCGGGGCCGAACCGGCCCGGTTATCTGATGCGGATGCTGGAGTTGTTCGCCGGGATGCCGTTCCACGCGTTCTTCGGCATCGCGTTGATGATGGCGTCGGAGCCGATGGTCGAGACGTTCAAGCACCCGCCCGCCTCGCTCGGCATCGACGCGCTGTCCGACCAGAACGCGGCCGGTGGTATCGCCTGGGCGTTCAGCGAGATCCCGTCCGTGCTGGTGCTGGTCGCCCTGCTGTTCCAGTGGTACAGCTCGGAGCAGCGGCAGGCGAAGCGTCAGGACCGGGCCGCCGACCGGGACGGCGACAAGGAACTCCAGGCGTACAACGCCTATTTGGCCTCATTGAACACACGCGGCAACTGAACGGCAATTTCATTCAGTAGCATAAAGCGCGATGGGGGAACCGCGGGGGGAGCGGTAATGACATTTCGCGCAGTTGTGCAAAGGACCGGAATTTCGGTGATCCGCAGGATCGCCGCGCTGCTCGTCTGTGTCCTGGTCGTGAGTGGACTGGGTGGATGCGGCGGGGGCGCACATATGTTCGCCGTGAAGGCGGTCGCCGCCGCAGTTCCGTCGCTCGCGCCTTTCTTCGACGAGAAACAGGGACTGGGGCAGGACGCCAACGTCCGCTCGATGCCCGTGCAGGGCAGCTTGCAGCAGGGGGACACGCCTGGCCTGTACGGGGGCACCAAGAAACCGACCGTCTGTGACGTGGCGAAACTCAAGAGGTTCCTGAGCGATCCCGCGAACCATCAGAAGGCGGTCGCGTGGTCGAGCGTGCTGGGTATCACCACGGACGGGATCCCGGCCTATCTGGACCGACTCACACCCGTACTCCTGCGTCACGACACTCTCGTACAGAACCACGACTACAAAAAGGGAAAGGCCACGCCCTACAACTCCCTTCTCCAGGCGGGAATCGCGATTCTCGTCGACGAGCAGGGGGAACCCGCCGCGAAGTGCTCGTGCGGAAATCCACTGCGCCCCTTCAAGGGCGACGCGGGGAGGATTTCCGTCAAGTTCGCGGACGGCAACAAGAAGTGGCACGGATATGAGGCGTCCTCGGTCGTGGCCGTGCGTCCGGCGCCGCGGAAGATGGAGCGGCTCGCCCTCGTCGACGTCGGCGATCCCAACCGCGGTATCGAGCGTCCGGTCGGCTCGACGGGCAGGCACGACACCGCCTTCGACACCCGGAAGCAGCACGCGGTGCCGAACCTCGCGGGGTCGACGTTCGGGCAGGCGCGGCGGCAACTGGTCGACAGCGGTCTGGCCGTCGGGTACGGCGGGAGCACCTTGCCGCCCGACGACGCGCAGGTCACGGCGACCGATCCGCCGGCCGGGACCGAGCTGCGGTTCGGGGCGTACGTGATGCTGAGCGTTTCCGGCGGGACGAGCGGAGGGGCGACTTCCACTCCCCCGAGTTCGCCGTCCTCCGGGCCGACGACCACCGGGCCGACGCTTGGCCCGCCGACATCCACGCCACCTCACTCGACGCCCACGAAACCGCCGCCCACGTCCTCGTCGCCGCCACCTTCCTCGCCCACGAACGAGCCGCCTCCGTCGAGCAGTTCGCCTACGACTGCGACCCCCTCCACAGCCACAGCCACAGCCACTTTCACGACCGGTTCGCCTTCGTCGGTGACCAAGTCGCCCCCGACGAGCGCACCGGTCACCAGCAGCGCGCCGGTGACGAGTGTTCCCGTGACCAGCAGCGCGCCCGTGACGAGCAGTGCGTCGACCAGCAGAGACCCGGTGACCGACTCACCCACCACGACCGAGACGTGACGCGGACCCGGGAGGGGGACTCCGGATGCCACAGGGATCACCGACGTCGGGCGTGGGCCGGGTCATCGCCGGCCGCTATCTGCTCCTGAACCGGCTGGGCAGTGGCGGTATGGGACATGTGTGGCTCGCACATGACCAGCGACTGGCCTGTGAGGTCGCGCTCAAGGAGATCGTGTTCAGCAACCCGGCCTCCGCGGACGCCGAGCGGGAGGCCCGGGTCGCGCGGGCCCGGGCCGAGGCGCGGAACGCGGCGGGGCTGCGCGGGCATCCGCATGTGGTGACCGTGCACGACGTGCTGGAGCACGAGGGGCTGCCGTGGATCGTCATGGAGTACGTGGCGGACGCCGTCGACCTGCGTGACCTGGTCGGCCGGGGCGGCCCGCTGGCCCCCGCGGAGTGCGCCCGCATCGGGCTCGCCGTGCTCGACGCGCTGACCGCCGGGCACGAACGGGGCGTCATGCACCGGGACGTGAAGCCGGCGAACATCCTGCTCGCGCCGGACCGCACCGGTTCGCCGTACGCCCGCGTCCTGCTCACCGACTACGGCATCTCGGTGCAGCCGGACGCCGGGGAGACGCGGTACACGCTGACGTCCGTGCTCGTCGGCACGGCCGGTTACCTGGCGCCGGAGCGGGCCACGGGCGGGCCGCCGACGGCCGCCGCCGACCTGTTCTCGCTGGGCTGCACGCTCTACCACGCCGTCGAGGGCCACGGGCCCTTCACGCGCGAGTCGCCGCTCGCGGAGGTCACCGCGGTGGTCATGGAGGACCCGCTGCCACCGGTCCGTGCGGGCGCGCTGGGGCCGGTGCTCGACACGATGCTGGAGAAGGATCCGCTACGGCGGATTCCGGCGGCGGAGGCCGAGGCGGCGCTGTCGCGGATCGTGACGCCGCAGACGGAGGCCGAGGCGTATGCCCGGACCCAGACGGACCTGGGCTCGCAGTCGCCGTGGGAGGGCCAGGCGGGGCCGATGCCGTCGCCGTCGTCACCGACGTCGACCGCGGGGCCGTACGGATTCGGGCCGGCCCCCTCGACCCCGGCCTCGGGTTCCGACGGATACGGGCCCTACGCCCCACCACCCCCGTCCTCCCCCACCGGCCGGCGCCGCCGCCCGCGCCCCCGTCTCCGCCAGGCCGTCCTCGCGGGTCTGCTCGGGCTGGCCCTCGCCCTGGGCGGCGTCTGGTACGCGATGGCCCACCAGCCGCCCGGCAAGAACACGGACACGAGCACGAGTACCGGCAAGGACAGCCGGCCGTACGGCACGGCCGTCGGGCTCTCCGCGCCGCTCAAGGACGGCGACTGTGTCACCGCCGACTGGCCCGGCGGGAACCGGTTCCAGGGGACACCGCGGCTCGCCGTCGACCCCGCCTGCCGGAGCACGGTGCCCGATGGTCAGGTGATGGCGTTCGTCTCCACGGCGTCCGCGGGCGAGGCACGCAAGGTCGGGGCGGACCGGTGTGCGCAGCGGACGCAGGAGATCCGGGAGAAGCTCGCGGACGTGCGGGGCTTCGCCGTCGTACCGACCGACGCGGGTTTCGGGACCGCCGGACACCGCACCGCGTGCCTGGTGCTGGGCGCGCACGGGCCGGTCTACGGGCCGCTCGGCAGCCATCGCGCTCTCGGGTCGGCGTTCGCGGACACGTCGACCATGCAGAAGCGGGACTGTCTGGACGTGCCCTCGGACCGGGCCGCGAGCCTGGTCTCCTGCACCGGCAAGCATGACCAGGAAGTCGTCGGGTTCACCCGGTTGGGCGCGGGCGTCACGCTGGCCCAGGCCCGTACGGAGTCGGACGCGGCGTGTGCCCGGGACGTGCCTCCGGCCGACTACGGCTTCGATCCGTCGGTCTACGAGTCCGCCTCCTGGACCAGCAAGGGCCCGTGGAAGTCGGGCACTCATTTCGTCGTGTGCGCCGTGCGGAAGCAGAACGGGGGCACCATGGAGGGGAACGAACCATGAGGAGGGTGTTGCGATGCCCGGTTCCACGAAGACCATGGGGGTGATCACCGTCGGCGGACTCGTGGTGGTGACGGCCTACACGGTGGCGCTCGGCAGTAACGGCTGGCTGTGGTTCGGCTGGGTCGTGCTGGGGCTGATCACTCTCGGGATGGTGGCGACGCGCAGCACCTGACGCCGGCTACTCCTCACTCCGTCGGCTCGCCGAGTGCACGCCCGGCTGGTACTTCGGCAGCCGGGCGGTGATCTTCATGCCCGCTCCTACGGCGGTCTCGATGACGAGGCCGTAGTCGTCGCCGTAGACCTGGCGGAGCCGGTCGTCGACGTTGGACAGGCCGATGCCGCCCGAGGGGCTGACCTCGCCCGCCAGGATGCGGCGCAGCAGGTCGGGGTCCATGCCGGCGCCGTCGTCCTCGATGACGACGAGTGCCTCGGCGCCCGCGTCCTGCGCGGTGATGCTGATACGGCTCTTGTCGGCCTTGCCCTCCAGGCCGTGCTTGACGGCGTTCTCGACGAGTGGTTGCAGACAGAGGAACGGGAGCGCGACCGGCAGTACCTCGGGGGCGATCTGCAGGGTGACCGAGAGGCGTTCGCCGAAGCGGGCCCGGACCAGCGCCAAGTAGTGGTCGATGGCGTGGAGTTCGTCGGCGAGGGTGGTGAAGTCGCCGTGCCTGCGGAACGAGTAGCGGGTGAAGTCGGCGAATTCCAGGAGCAGTTCGCGGGCTCGTTCGGGGTCCGTGCGGACGAAGGACGCGATCACCGCGAGCGAGTTGAAGATGAAGTGCGGGGAGATCTGGGCCCGAAGTGCCTTGATCTCGGCCTCGATCAGGCGGGTGCGGGACTGGTCCAGATCCGCCAACTCAAGTTGTACGGAGACCCAGCGGGCCACCTCCCCTGCAGCCCGGACCAGGACGGCCGACTCGCGCGGTGCACAGGCGACCAGCGCGCCATGGACCCGGTCGTCGACGGTGAGCGGAGCGACCACCGCCCAGCGCAACGGGCAGTCAGGGGCGTCGCAGTTGAGCCGGAACGCCTCACCGCGGCCGGTCTCCAGGGGTCCCGCGAGCCGTTCCATGATCTCGGTCCGGTGATGGTCTCCGACACCGTCCCAGGCGAGGACCTGCTTCTGGTCGGTCAGGCACAGCGCGTCGGTGCCGAGCAGGGTGCGCAGTCTCCGGGCGGAGCGGCGGGCCGTCTCCTCGGTGAGGCCGGCGCGCAGCGGGGGCGCGGCGAGGGAGGCGGTGTGCAGGGTCTGGAAGGTGGCGTGCTCGACGGGGGTGCCGAGCCCGCCGAGGCTCGCGGTCCGTGCGGTGCGCCGCCCGAGCCAGAAACCGGCGGCGAGCAGCGGGAGTACGGCGACGCAGAGGCCGGCCAGGAATCCGCTCATGCGCCCACCACCGCCCTTTGAAGGGTTCTCACGCCTTCACCTCCGCCCGCAGTTCCTCCGGCAGATGGAACCGCGCCAGGATCGCCGCCGTTCCCGTCGGCACCCGGCCCGGCGTCGCCAGGGACACCAGCACCATGGTGAGGAAGCCGAGCGGTACCGACCAGAGCGCGGGCCAGGCGAGCAGGGCGTGCAGCGGGCCCGTGCCCGGGAAGCCCGCCATGGTCGCGGCCACGGCGACGAACGCCGACCCGCCGCCCACCAGCATCCCGGCCGCCGCGCCGGGCGGGGTGAGCCGGGTCCACCAGATGCCGAGGACCAGCAACGGGCAGAAGGAGGACGCCGATACGGCGAACGCGAGTCCCACCGCGTCGGCGACGGGCAGCCCGCCGACGAGGACGCTCGCCACCAGCGGTACGGCCATGGCGAGAACCGTGCCGAGTCTGAAGTGCCGTACTCCGCGCGACGGAAGGACGTCCTGGGTGAGGACCCCTGCCACGGCCATGGTCAGTCCCGACGCGGTGGACAGGAACGCGGCGAAGGCGCCGCCCGCCACCAGCGCGCCGAGCAGATCGCCGCCGGCGCCGCCGATCATGCGGTCGGGCAGCAGGAGTACGGCGGCGTCGGCGTCGCCGGTGATGGTGAGTTCGGGGGTGTAGATGCGGCCGAGGGCGCCGTAGACGGGCGGCAGGAGGTAGAAGGCGCCGATCAGGCCGAGGACGGCGACCGTGGTGCGGCGGGCGGCGACGCCGTGCGGGCTGGTGTAGAAGCGGACGACGACGTGCGGCAGGCCCATGGTGCCGAGGAAGGTGGCGAGGATGAGGCCGTACGTCGCGTACAGCGGACGTTCCTCGCGGCTGGCGGCGAGGGAGGTCGACATGCCGCCGTTGGTGCCGCGGTCGGCGACGGGGACGGGGGTGCCCTTGGCGAAGGTGAGGCGGGTGCCGCGCTCGATGTGGTGGGTGCCGGTGGGGAGTTGGAGCTTCTCCGCGCTGTAGTGGTGGCCGTCGACCGTGCCGTTCACCGTGACGGTCAGGGGGTGGTCGAGTTTCAGGTCGAGGGTGTCGTCGACGCGGACGACGCGCTGTTCGCGGAAGGTGGCCGGTTCCTCGAAGGCGTGCCGGGGTGCTCCGTCGCTCTGCCAGGCGAGGACCAGGAAGAGGGCGGGGACGAGCAGCGCGGTGAGCTTCAGCCAGTACTGGAAGGCCTGCACGAAGGTGATGCTGCGCATGCCGCCCGCGGCGACGGTCGCGACCACGACGACGGCGACGATCAGCCCGCCGAGCGAGTCCGGCGCGCCGGTGAGGACGGTCAACGTGAGCCCCGCGCCCTGGAGTTGGGGCAGCAGGTACAGCCAGCCGACCCCGACGACGAAGGCCCCCGCGAGGCGTCGTACGGCGTGCGAGGCGAGGCGGGCCTCGGCGAAGTCGGGGAGGGTGTAGGCGCCGGAGCGGCGCAGCGGGGCGGCGACGAAGAGGAGCAGGACCAGGTATCCGGCCGTGTAGCCGACCGGGTACCAGAGCATGTCGGGGCCCTGGACGAGGACCAGTCCCGCGATACCGAGGAACGAGGCGGCGGAGAGGTATTCGCCGCTGATGGCCGCCGCGTTGAGGCGGGGGCCGACGGTGCGGGAGGCGACGTAGAAGTCGGAGGTGGTGCGGGAGATGCGCAGGCCGAAGGCGCCGACGAGGACCGTGACCACGACGACGAGGGCTACCGCCGGTACCGCGTAACTGGAGTTCACCGGCTCAGCGGTCCTCGACGAGGCGCACGAAGTCGCGTTCGTTGCGTTCGGCGCGGCGGACGTACCAGAGGGCGAGGAGGACGAGCGGGGCGTAGAGGCAGAAGCCGAGGATCAGCCATTCGAGGCGGCGGGAGCCCGGGGTGGCCGCGAAGACCAGGGGCAGCGGGCCGACGAGCAGCACTAGGACCGCGAACACCGTGAGGGCGGCGCGGAGTTGGGTGCGCATGAGGGAGCGGACGTAGGTGTGGCCGAGGGTGGTCTGTTCGTCGATCTCGGTGCGGGGGCGGGAGTAGCCGGAGGCGCGTCGGGTACGACGGGGCGGGGCGGTGACAACGACCCTGCGTTCGGTGGGTTCCTGAGGCACCGTCAGGACCTCCGCATCAGCAGGTCCCGCAGTTCGCGGGTGTGGCGGCGGCTGACCTGGAGTTCCTCGCCGCCGACCAGGACGCTCACCGTGCCCGCGTCCAGGCGGAGTTCGCCTATGTGGCGCAGGGCGACGAGGTGGCGGCGGTGGATGCGGACGAAGCCGCGGGAGCGCCAGCGGTCCTCCAGGGTGGACACCGGGATGCGTACGAGGTGGCTGCCCCTGTCGGTGTGCAGGCGGGCGTAGTCGCCCTGTGCCTCGACGTGGGTGATGTCGTCGACGGCCACGAAGCGGGTGACACCGCCGAGTTCGACGGCTATGTGGTCGGGGTCGGGTTCGTGCACGGGTATCCGCGGTGCGGCGCCGCCGAGTTCGGCGGCCCGGCGCACGGCTTCGGCGAGCCGTTCCTTGCGGACGGGTTTCAGCACGTAGTCAACTGCCTTGAGATCGAAGGCCTGTACGGCGAAGTCCTCGTGCGCGGTGACGAACACGACGAGCGGCGGCTGCGCGAATCCCGTCAACAGCCGCGCCATGTCGAGTCCGTCGAGGCCGGGCATCTGGATGTCGAGGAACACGACGTCGATGGCTTCCGGTCCGTCGGGCCCCGACTCCAGGGCGCGGTTGATGCGGCGCAGCGCCTCGGTCGCGTCGCCCGCGCCCTCCGCGCTGCCGATGCGTGGATCGGCGTTGAGCAGGTAGAGCAACTCCTCCAGCGAGGGGCGTTCGTCGTCGACGGCGAGGGCGCGCAGCATGAACGTGGAGTGTAGGAGTAATTCGTACGGCTGGACATGTACCGGGCGTGGACGTTCGCGCTGGATACAGTGCGGGCATGAACAGCAGGACCACCCCGTTCGACGAACTCGACCGGAAGATCATCACCGCGTTGATGGCGAACGCGAGGACCAGTTTCGCCGAGATCGGCACGGCGGTCGGGCTGTCCGCGACGGCGGTGAAGCGGCGTGTGGACCGGCTGCGTGAGACGGGTGTGATCACCGGGTTCACGGCGACGGTGCAGCCGTCCGCGCTCGGCTGGCGCACGGAGGCGTACGTGGAGGTGTACTGCGAGGGCGCCGCGCCCCCCAGGCGGCTCGCGGAGGTCGTGCGCAACCATCCGGAGATCACCGCCGCGATGACGGTGACCGGTGGTGCGGACGCGCTGCTGCACGTACGGGCGACCGATGTGGACCACTTCGAGGAGGTGCTGGAGCGCATCCGGCAGGAGCCGTTCATCCGGAAGACGATCAGTGTGATGGTACTGTCCCACCTCCTCCCGGAAAGCCCGGAAGCGGGCGCCACCCATCCGGCACCCCATCCGGCACCGGGAGACGCATCAGACGTGCGTTGAGGGCAGGAAAGACGCAGCATTCCTGCGTAGACACGCAGCGCTCATCGCTTGTCGGGCGTATGGGTCGTTTCCTACCGTGGTGTCAACCCCAGTCGTCATCACAGGAAGCGGAGGGACCCCTCTGTGCCCGACACCCGTGTGCGGCGCCGGCGGCGCTTTCTCGTCTGCGAACCCAGACACTTCGCCGTGCAGTACGCGATCAACCCCTGGATGCATCCCGACGCCCAGGTGGACGTCGATCTCGCCCAGGAGCAGTGGCAGACGCTGATCGGCGCCTACCGCTCCCACGGCCACACCGTGGACACCGTGCCCCCGGCCCCCGGCCTCCCGGACATGGTCTTCGCCGCGAACTCGGCGGTCGTCGTCGCCGGCCGCGTCTTCGGCTCCCTCTTCCACGCGCCCGAGCGGCGCCCCGAGTCCGTGCACTACGACACGTGGTTCAAGGCGGCGGGCTACGACGTCTACCGCCCCGAGTCGGTCAGTGAGGGCGAGGGCGACCTGATCCCGACCGGCCGCTATGTGCTGGCCGGCACCGGTTTCCGTACGACCCGCGAGGCGCATCGCGAGGTGCAGGAGTTCTTCGGCGTCCCGGTGATCAGCCTGACGCTGGTCGACCCGTACTTCTACCACCTCGACACGGCGCTGTTCGTGCTCGACGACGACAACATCGCCTACTACCCCGAGGCGTTCTCGCCGGGCAGCCGCGAGGTGCTCGCGCGGCTGTACCCGGACGCGGTGCTCGCGACCCGCGAGGACGCGATGACGTTCGGCCTGAACTCGGTGTCCGACGGCCGTCACGTCTTCATCGCGCCCCGGGCCGAGAACCTCGCCTCGCGCCTCGCCGACCACGGTTACGTCCCCGTCCCCGTCGACCTGTCGGAGTTCCACAAAGCCGGCGGCGGCATCAAGTGCTGTACCCAGGAGATCCGCTCATGACCGCACCCGCCAGTGCCCGTACGTCCGCCGACCTGATCCGTGCGGAGGAGCCGGTCCTCGCGCACAACTACCACCCGCTGCCCGTGGTCGTCGCCCGCGCCGAGGGCACCTGGGTGGAGGACGTCGAGGGCCGCCGCTACCTCGACATGCTCGCGGGCTACTCCGCCCTCAACTTCGGCCACCGGCACCCGGTGTTGATCGAGGCCGCGCACCGCCAGCTCGACCAGCTGACGCTCACCTCCCGCGCCTTCCACAACGACAAGCTCGCCGAATTCGCCGAGCGGCTCGCGGAGTTGACCGGGCTCGACATGGTGCTGCCGATGAACACCGGCGCGGAGGCGGTCGAGAGCGGCATCAAGGTGGCCCGCAAATGGGCCTACGACGTGAAGGGCGTCCCCGCCGACCAGGCCACCATTGTCGTCGCGGCGGAGAACTTCCACGGCCGTACGACGACGATCGTCAGCTTCTCCACGGACGAGACGGCGCGGGCGGGCTTCGGTCCCTTCACGCCGGGCTTCCGGATCGTGCCGTACAACGACCTCGCCGCACTGGAGGCGGCGGTCGACGAGACCACGGCGGCGGTGCTGATCGAGCCCATCCAGGGCGAGGCCGGGGTGATCATCCCGGACGCCGGCTATCTGGCCGGTGTGCGCGAACTCACCACCCGCAAGGGCTGCTTGTTCATCGCGGACGAGATCCAGTCGGGCCTCGGCCGCACGGGCCGCACGCTCGCCGTCGAGCACGAGGCTGTCGTCCCGGACGTGCTGCTGCTCGGCAAGGCACTGGGCGGTGGGATCGTGCCGGTGTCGGCGGTGGTCGCGCGCCGGGAGGTGCTCGGGGTGCTGCATCCGGGCGAGCACGGGTCGACGTTCGGCGGGAATCCACTGGCCGCCGCGGTCGGCACAGCGGTCGTCGAACTGCTGGAGACCGGCGAATTCCAGCGCAGGGCAACAGAGTTGGGCGTGATCCTGCGGGACGGACTGACCGAGCTGGTCGGCAAGGGCGTGGTCGGTTTCCGCGCGCGCGGCCTGTGGGCGGGCGTCGACGTCGACCCGGCGATCGGCACGGGGCGCGAGATCAGCGAACGCCTCATGCGGGAGGGCGTGTTGGCCAAGGACACACACGGCTCCACGATCCGACTGGCCCCGCCACTGACGATCACGGCGGATGAACTCCGGTCGGCCGTGGGCGCGTTGGAGAGGGTGCTGACGCAAGAGGCGTGAGGTGTAGGGAGTGCAGGGGGTGTGGCTGGACCGGCGAACGGGGCCGGTGCAGCCACACCCACAGGGATGCACGTAACTCCCCAGTCGGCGGCGGCTACTTGCCCGCCGCGCTCTGTTCCGCCGGGGTGCCGGTGTCGGCCAGGGCGGCCTGGGCGAGGAGGCGACGGGCCAGGTCGCGGGCCTCGGCCACGGTGAGCGAGGCCCAGAGTCCGGGTTCGCCGTGCACGACGGGGCCGACGTCCAGGGTGACCCGGGTGATCGGCCGCTCCGGGATCGCCAGCAGCAGCCGCTTCACGGCGACCTGTCGGCCGCAGGTGGTCACCAACGGTGCTTCACCTGACGGCGGTTGCGGCTCCTGCCCTGACCGATTCATCTCCTCCACGACCCTTCCCTGAGTACCCGGCGAGGTATCAGGAGCAGCGCCGAACGGGGCCGGGTTGTTCCCGGACACCGGCTGCACCACCCGTTCGGGCCGACGCCGGAAGCGGCTGCTCCTGATCGACTCCGGTCGGCTGCCGGGTCGTGTCAGTCCCCTGCGCCGACCGGCCCACGTCCGCTCCCGCAAGCGCGTCGTGCACCCCGGTCTGTATCCAGTCGGCCTGGCTGTCGTCGGCCTCGGCACCCGCGAGAGCGATGAGCCGGGTCACCGCCGCCGTCCCCACCCGCGCCAGCGCCTCCGCCGTCCGCCGGGTCACCGCCGAGTCCTCGACGTCCAGCAGCAACCTCACCAACGCTTCCGCAGCCTCAGGAACGTCAGCGAAGGAAGCGAGGTCACGCCCGGCACGGACACGTTGCGACCATGACGAGGACGAGGCCCCGGCCAAGGCCGCCTCCAGCCCACTCGTCATCTCCGAATCTCCGACACGACCAGACGGTCTCATGCTCCCCGCCGGGGCCGATGCCACCGCCCACACTCGACGTCAGTCCTCCGGTCGAAGTCGCTGTCGAGCGGCCTCAAGTCGCTGGTCATAGTCGGCGGCGAACAGTTCAGGAAGTGCCTTGTCCAGCGTTCCGGCGATTCGATGGATCGGCGCCCAGACCGCCGGATCGTCGACAACGCGCCTGAGGTCGGTCATCTGAAGCTTCTCCAGCCAGTGTGACAGCACCAGTGCCTCGTCACTCGTGAGCTTGATCGTGACCTGACCATCGCTCATGGGCACCCCTCCGGCTCGGCCCCGCCCTCGACCACACGAACCTACTGGTCTTCGACCTTGGCCAGACGCACAGGGGCACCCCCAGCCCAGCTGTAGCCCACCGTGCACCCCCGCACACCGCACCGTCGCGGTCACGGGCCGTCCGGTGAACCCCGGGCGAATTCTCGCCCGCCCTCCGGTCAGAACACGGTCAAAGGACACGGTCGGGACCGTCGCGCCCTCATAAGATCGCTGGCACCGCCACCTTTCGTACGACTCCCCCTGGAGGCCCGGCGTGCCCGAAGCCGCGCGCGGCGCCGAAGCCGAAGCCGAGCCCGGTCAGATACCGGCCTCGTCGGTCCGTGTCGCCCGCCGCCGCACCGTGCTGCTCGCGGCCGGCGCCCTGGTCGTCGTGGCGGCAGTGGTCGCTGGAGTGCTCGCTGCCCGCGGCTCGGGCGGAAAGGCCGCTGCTGCCGCCGGCGGGCTCCCGCACACCACGGTCGAGGTCGCGAGCTCCGGCTGCGGAAGGGGCTGGACGCACCCGCAGGCGGGTCACCAGGTCTTCGAGCTGCACAACACGTCCAGCACGGCGGCCGAGGTGTATCTCACCGATGCGAAGACCGGCGCCGTCTACGGCGAGGTCGAGGGGCTGGCCCCGGGGACGGTCCGGTCGCTCGGGGTCACCCTGGGCAACGGCTCGTACGCCTTCACATGCCTGCCCGACGACGCCGACGCCGTGACCGGGCCCACCGTGCGGATCACCGGCTCGAAGGTGAGGAGCGGCCCGGCCGCCGTGCCGATCACCCAGCAGGAGCTGATCCCGCCGACGCTCGCCTACCAGAAGTGGATCCGGGCCCGGACCGTCGAACTCGCCCGGAAGACCGACGTGTTGCGTGCTGCCGTTGATCGAGGTGACCTCACCGCCGCCCGCGCCGCGTGGCTGCCCGCGCATCTCGTGTACGAGCAGATGGGCGCCGCCTACGGCACGTTCGGCGATTCCGACGGGGCGATCAACGGCACCACGGCCGGGCTGTCCGGCGGGGTGCACGACGCCGGGTTCACCGGGTTCCACCGGGTCGAGTACGGGCTGTGGCACGGCGAGTCGGCGAGCGGGCTGCGCGGACCGGCCGACCAACTCGCCAAGGACGTCCACGCGTTGGAAGGCAGCTGGCCCACCCAGCGGATGGATCCGGCCGACACCGGTCTGCGTGCGCACGAGATCCTGGAGAACACCGTGCAGTTCGAGCTGACCGGCCGCACCGACTACGGCAGCGGCACCAACCTGGCCACCGCCCGCGCCAACCTGGACGGCACCCGCGTGCTGCTCGGTTATCTGGGCCCGCTGCTGAAGACGCGGGACGCGGGCTTCGGTGAACTCGGCGACTGGATGGACCGGGCCCAGCACACCCTGGACGGCTTCGACCACTCCGGCAAGTGGACGTCCTTGGCTCAACTCACCCGTCCGCAAAGGGAGAAGGTCGATTCCGACCTGGGTGGACTGGTCGAGCGGCTGGCCGATGTGGCCGCCCTCACGGACGTACGGAGGACCGCGTGAAGCACGGACACGAGGTGGGCCGCCGGGGCTTCCTGGCGAGCGCGGCGGCCGTGGCCGGTGCCGGTCTGGTGGCCGCCGACCGGGGCACGGCGTCGGCCGCGGCGGAGACGGTCGCGCGCGTGCCCTTCCACGGGCTCCACCAGGCGGGGATCATCACCCCGGCACAGCGCGCCACGGCGTTCGTCTCCTTCGACGCGACCGCCGAGAACCGAGCCGAACTCACCGACCTGCTGCGGACGTTGACCGACCGGGCGCGCTTCCTGACCTCCGGCGGCAGCCCGGCGGACCTGGGCATCACCGCCCCGCCCGCCGACTCCGGCACCCTGGGCCCCGACCTCCCGGCCGACCGGCTGAGCGTCACGGTCGGCGTCGGCGCCTCCCTCTTCGACGACCGCTACGGGCTCGCGAAGCGCGTGCCCCGCCGGCTGACCGCGATGCCCGCCTTCCCCGACGACGACCTCAACTCCGCCTGGTGCCACGGTGATCTGAGCGTGCAGTTCTGCGCCGACACCTCCGACACCGTGCTGCACGCCCTGCGCGATGTCACCCGGCACACTCGCGGCGGCATGCAGGTTCGCTGGCGGACGGACGGTTTCATCAGCCCGCCGCGGCCCTCGGGCACCCCGCGCAACCACCTCGGCTTCAAGGACGGCATCGCCAACCCGGAGGTGACCGACGCCCGTGCGATGAACGACCTCGTCTGGGTCGGCAGGGGCAGCGGCGAACCGGAGTGGACGACCGGCGGCAGCTATCAAGTCGTACGCCTGATACGGATGTTGGTGGAGTTCTGGGACCGTGTCTCCCTCACCGAGCAGGAGCGGATGTTCGGCCGTGCCCGGGACACCGGCGCCCCGCTGGACGGGCGGCACGAGAAGGACACGCCCGACTACGCGCAGGACCCGCAGGGCGACGTGATCCCGCTCGACAGCCACATCCGGCTCGCCAACCCGCGCACCACACTGAGCGCCGACCAACGCATCCTGCGCCGCGGCTACAACTACGACCGGGGCATGGACAGCAACGGCAACCTCGACATGGGCCTGCTGTTCTGCTGCTACCAGCAGGACCTGGCCCGCCAGTTCGAGACCGTGCAGAAGCGCCTGGCCGGAGAACCGCTGGTCGACTACGTCTCGCCGTACGGTGGCGGCTACTTCTTCGCCCTGCCCGGCGCCCGCGACACGAGCGACTGGCTGGGGCGCACCCTGCTGACCTGAGACTCGGGTCAAGAACAGGCCAACAGACCATGAGAATTTCCTGACCGGGCGTTCGCTCTCACGTCATTGCCCCTCCCCCGCCCCGCCGTCACCATTGCCCAGGCTACGGCCGTAGGTGTCATGGCCACGGATGGCGTGGCAGCAGAACCAGTGCTTCCGGAAGGCGAGACAGCATGATCGGCACAGGAAGAATCCCCGGCGCACGGCGCGGGTTGACCCGCGTGGGCGCCCTGCTCGGCGCCGCGGCGCTGGCCACCGCGGGCGGGGTCGTCCCCGCGTCGGCGAACTCCGGCGGTCACCAGCCCTCCGGCAGCACGCACACGTCGACGCCGATCAAGCACGTGGTGGTGCTCTACGACGAGAACATCTCGTTCGACCACTACTTCGCCACCTACCCGAAGGCCGCCAACACCGACGGCACGAAGTTCAAGGCCGCGGCCCACACGCCGAAGGCCGACAACCTGCTCAACGCCGGGCTGCTGAAGACGAACCCGAACCTCTACACGCCCACCCGGCTGAGCAGTTCGCAGGTGATGACCTGCGACCAGAACCACTCCTACGGCCCCGAGCAGTACGCGGCCGACGGCGGCAAGGCCGACAAGTACGTCGAGAACACCGAGGTCAACAAGTGCAGCGGCCTCTTCGGTGAGCCCGGCCTGGTGATGGACTACTACGACGGCAACACCGTCACGGGCATGTGGAACTACGCCCAGCAGTACGCCCTGAACGACCACTCCTTCAGCTCGGTCTACGGCCCCTCGACGCCCGGCGCCCTGAACCTGATCTCCGGTCAGACGCACGGCGTGATATCCGTCGACCCGGCCTCCGGCACCGAGAACCCGAAGCAGACGTCGACCCCGGACTCGTACGCCGTGGTCTCCCCGAACGCCAAGGGCGTCGGCACGGTCATCAACGACCCCGACCCGGCCTTCGACGACTGCTCGGACAAGGACCACACCTCCACCAGCGCGCTCGCGGCGATGCAGGGCAAGAACATCGGTGACCTGCTCAACTCCAAGAACGTGAGCTGGGGTTGGTTCCAGGGCGGGTTCCGGCCCAGCACCGCGTGGGACGGCAAGAGCGGCGACTACGCGAAGTGCGGCGGCACCACCCACGCCAACGTCGGCGGCGCCGCGTCCGAGGACTACAGCCCGCACCACTCGCCGTTCGAGTACTACCAGTCGACGTCCAACCCGCACCACCTGGCGCCGAAGTCCGTCGCCGAGATCGGGCACAACGGACGGGCGAACCACAACTACGACCTGACCGACTTCGACGCCGCGCTGAAGGCCGACAGCCTTCCGGCGGTGAGCTTCCTGAAGGCGGCCGAGTACCAGGACGGGCACGCCGGTTACTCCGACCCGGCCGACGAGCAGAACTTCCTGATCAAGGAGATCAACGCGATCCAGCAGTCCCCGGAGTGGAAGTCGACGGCGGTCGTGATCGCCTACGACGACTCCGACGGCTGGTACGACCACGTCACCTCGAAGGTGCTGAACGGCTCCACGGACTCCACCGTCGGCTCCAACGGCAAGGCCACGGACAGCCCGGCCTGCCAGTCCGGACCGGCCGCGAAGGGCGGCTACGCGGACCGCTGCGGTCCCGGTACCCGGCAGCCGCTGCTGGTCATCTCGCCGTACAGCAAGGTCAACAAGATCGACCACACCGCCACCGAGCAGGCGTCGATCACCCAGTTCATCGAGGACAACTGGCACACCGGCCGCATCGGTGACGCGTCCTTCGACACGCGGGCGGGCAGCCTGGGCGGCATGTTCGACTTCAAGCACCCGAACAACAAGCAGGTGCTGCTGAACGCGAACGGCTCCGTGAAGTCGGTGAAGCGGATCCCGCACTACAGCCAGACGTCGTCCACGGCCACCACGGCCCCGTACCCGGCCTACGTCCAGGACCTGAAGGCCCAGAACGTCGCGGACAGCAGCAGCTCCTCCACGGCCCTGCCGGTCGCGGTCGGCGCCGGTCTGCTCACCGCGGTGGGAGCCACCACGGCGTTCGCCGTGTACCGCCGCAGGACGCACACCGCGTCCCGGTAAGTCCGGGTGAACCGGGGCCGGTTGCCCCGTGCGGAGGGCGGCGAGGACGATCTCCTCGCCGCCCTCCGTCGTGTCGGCCGCGGCCCGATCGCCCGGTTCCACGTGGCGACGCCTGCCCCTACACTGGCAGCCCACGAGGTACCGGGTGACCTGCGAGAACAGGTCGGTCGAGCCGACCCGCCGGAGTGAGGAGCGACCCCCCTTGTTCTACTACCTCCTAAAATATGTCATTTTGGGGCCCTTGCTCCGACTGGTCTTCCGGCCTCGGATCGAGGGCCTCGACCACATACCGGAGACCGGCCCGGCGATCATCGCCGGCAACCATCTCTCCTTCGCCGACCACTTCCTGATGCCTGCGGTCCTCAAGCGCCGCATCACCTTCCTCGCCAAGGCCGAGTACTTCACCGGCCCCGGCATCAGGGGCCGCCTCACCGCGACCTTCTTCCGCAGCGCGGGCCAGATCCCGGTCGACCGCTCCGGCAAGGAGGCGGGTCAGGCCGCGATCCGCGAGGGCCTCGGCGTCCTCAGCAAGGACGAGCTCCTCGGCATCTACCCCGAGGGCACCCGCTCCCACGACGGCCGCCTCTACAAGGGCAAGGTCGGCGTCGCGGTCATGGCCCTGAGGGCTCAGGTCCCCGTCATCCCCTGCGCGATGATCGGCACCTTCGAGGCCCAGCCGCCCGGCAAGGTCATCCCCAACATCCACCCCGTGACGATCCGCTTCGGCAAACCCCTCGACTTCTCCCGCTACGAAGGCATGGAGAACGAGAAGGCGGTCCTGCGCGCCATCACCGACGAGATCATGTACGCGATCCTGATGCTCTCCGAGCAGGAGTACGTCGACCAGTACGCGGCCGTCGCCAAGGCGGCGGAGGCGGCTGCGGCGAAGGAGCGCAAGTTCCCGCGGCTGCCGCTGAGTTGAGCGCGTTCGAGCTGACGCGAGTGAGGGGCGGCCGGTTCAGAACCGGCCGCCCCTCGTCACGTACGACTGCTGCCTACGACTTGCTGCTTACGGCACCGGCGTCGCGTGCGGGGTGCACGTGAAGTCGGCGGCGTCGAGCTTGCCGGTCAACAGGTAGGTGTCCACACGGGAGTTGATGCACGGGTTGACCAGGCCGGTCACACCGTGGGAGCCCGCGTCCTTCTCGGTGATCAGGCGTGAACCCTTGAAGCGCTGGTGCAGGACGACGGCGCCTTCGTACGGCGTGGCGGCGTCACGCTGGGACTGCACGATGAGGACCGGCGGCAGGCCCTTGCCGGTCTTGACCTCGACCGGGGACTGCTGCTTGACGGGCCAGGTGGCGCACGGCAGGTTCATCCAGGCGTTGGACCAGGTCAGGAACGGGTACTGCTTGTTGAGCTCCGTGTTGTCCTTGTCCCACTTCGCCCAGCTGGTGGGCCACTTGGCGTCGGTGCACTCGACGGCCGTGTAGACGGCGTTGCCGTTCTCCGAGGAGATGTTGCCCGCGGTGTTCGACAGGTCGGGCGAGGCCGCGTCGATCAGCGGCTGGGGGTCACCGGCGAAGTACTTGCTGAACGCGGTGGCGACCGGTATCCACGAGGAGTCGTAGTACGGGGCGCCCTGGAAGAAGCCGAGCAGCTCGGCCGGACCGACGACCCCGCCGAGGGGGGTCTTCTTGGCGGTGGCGCGCAGTTCGAGCCACTTGGCCTGGACGGCGGCGCGGGTGGTGCCGAGGTGGAAGGCCGCGTCGTTCTTGGCGATCCAGTCCTCCCAGTCCTTCCAGCGGCCCTCGAAGGCGACGTCCTGGCCCAGGTTGGCCTCATACCAGATGTTGTCGCGCGCCGGGTTGACGACACTGTCGACGATCATGCGACGCACGTGGCTCGGGTACAGGGTGCCGTAGACGGCGCCGATGTAGGTGCCGTAGGAGACGCCCAGGAAGTTGAGCTTCTTCTCGCCGAGGGCGGCGCGGATGACGTCCAGGTCGCGCACGGTGTTCGGCGTGGTCATCTGCGCGAGCATGGTGCGGCCGGTGCGCTCGGCACAGCCGTCCGCGTACTCACGGGCCAGCTTGCGCTGCGCGTCCTTGTCGGCCGTGGTGTCCGGCACCGGGTCCGCCTTGGGCGCCTTCACGAACTCCTGCGGGTCGATGCAGGAGATGGGCGCCGAGTGGCCGACACCGCGCGGGTCGAAGCCCACGAAGTCGTACGCCTTGGACGTGTTGACCCACAGCGGGTTCTTGGTGGTGACCCGGAGCGGGAAGCGCATCCCGGAGGCACCTGGACCGCCGGGGTTGTAGACGAGCGCGCCCTGGCGCTCCGCCGCGGTGCCGGTGCTGACCGCACGGTCGACGGCGAGCTTGATCTTCTTGCCGTTCGGCTTGGTGTAGTCGATCGGTACGGTGACCCAGCCGCACTGCACCGGCTTGGCGAAGCCCCAGGCGGTGGGGCAGTCCTGCCAGTCGATCCCGGCCTTGGCGGCGCGGGCGGCGGTGAGCGCGGCGCCCTGGGCCGCCGCACGGTCCTGCCCGTGCCCTGCCGTCCGACTGGTCTGCGCGTTGGCCGCGGGTGCCACCACGGCGCCGGCTATCAGTGCCGCCGCCGCGAATCCGGCCGAACCGAACGCCATCACCCGGCTCTTCGGTCTGTTGTGCCTCAAGTGGGCCCCTCCCCGTACATCGTTGCGAAATGGTCTCGGAGGATCCTCGCGGCTGTGAGCCACCTGAGGACAGAGGCGGTTGACCTTCTTTACCAATCCGATAAGCGGAAACAGGCGTACCGCTCAGCGGATACTCAGCCGAGCGACGCCAACGCCTCGTCCAGCACCCGACGCAGTCGCAGCCCGTCCGCCGCGACAGCCGTCACCAACACGGCGGGCCCGGCGAGCGGCACCAGAGCCGCATGCTCCCCCAGCGTCCGCGCCACGACCGGCTCCCGCTCGAACTCCGGCTGTACGACAAGGAGTTGTCCCACAGCACGATGTCCCCCGAGCACGGCGGGCCCGTCCCAACCCCCCGGCGCTCCGGGGCCACAGGCCAACTCCTGGTCCAGGACGGTCCGTCCGGCGATCCGCAGGGTGAGACGGCTGGTGAGCCGTCCGGGTTCCTCACCGGCCCGCCCGAGCACCTGCTCCTCGCGCAGCACGAGCCGGGCGGAGGCGGCGAGGTCGACGCGGGTGGTGACATACAGATCACTGCCGCGCACGGAGATCAACTGCTCGGGCAGCCAGTGCAGTTCGCCGTCCTCGGCAACGTCGAGACGCACGTCGTAGCGTGACTCGCCTTTCGCCTGCCCAGGCAGCGCGATGGTCGCGGCAGCGGACCCGACCCGCAACCGAGCCCCACCCTCAACACCCGCCTCGACGGCGAAGTGATCCCCGCCGAGCGGCCCGCTCATGGCTCCGACAAGCATGACCCGAGCCTCGGACCCACTCGCCCGCGTCCGCCTCAGCGCGAGTGGCCCGTCACCCTCCAGCACGGGCAGCGCGGTACCGCCGCGCCCGTCCTCCCGGGCCACGATCCGCGCGGTGGCCCGTACCCCGGTCGCGATCACGCCGTCCACGCGGCGAGTTGCGCGCGCACCCAGGCGGCGACATCGGCTACGCCCGCCTCGGTCCGCAACGACTGGAAGACGACGGGCAGTTCGGCCCGCTGGGCCTTGGCGTCGGCGGCCATACGCCCCAGATCGGAGCCGACGTACGGCGCGAGGTCGGTCTTGTTGACGACCAGCAGATCGGCGGTGGTGACACCGGGCCCGCCCTTGCGCGGGATGTCGTCCCCGCCGGCGACGTCGATGACGAAGACCTGCGCGTCGACGAGGCCCTTGGAGAAGGTCGCGGTGAGATTGTCCCCACCGGACTCGACGAGGATCAGATCCAACGGCCCGACCTCGTCCTCCAGGTCCTCCACCGCTTCGAGGTTGGCGGAGATGTCGTCCCGGATCGCCGTGTGCGGACAGGCCCCGGTCTCCACCGCGGTGATCCGCTCAGGCGGCAACACGGCCTCCCTGAGCAGGAATTCGGCGTCCTCGCGGGTGTAGATGTCGTTGGTGACGACAGCCAGGGACAGCTCATCGCGCAAGGCCCGGCAGAGCGCGGCGACGGTGGCGGTCTTCCCGGAACCGACGGGCCCACCGAGCCCGATACGAAGGGCACGACGGGTACCGTCGGAACGCCGCGCGTCGGCGCTTACGGCGGCGGGGCCGTCGTGGGTGTGGTCGAGATGCATGGGGCGGCTCCTTCTGATTTCTACGGCGCCTATTTTGGTTTTGGGGGTTACGACACCTTGCGGCTCCGGGTTCTTGTCAGCCGGGGCCGGCACCCATCAGCCCGTCCGGCGTTTGAGGACGAGGCCGTCCAGGCCGATCGGGGGTCCAGGGGGCAGAGCCCCTTGGCGGGGCCGAAGGGGCAGAGCCCCTGGTGAGGGAATGGGTAGGGGCGGCGGGGGCGAGAAAACCCCCTACGACGCGAACAACCGCACAGCCCAAGCGGCATGCGCCTCCGCCCCGATCTCCAGCAACGGCGCGGAAGCGCAGGGCAAGGCGTCGACCCCCTCGTCGAGCACGCGCCGCCCCGCCTCCACCGCCCGATCGGCGACCAGATCCAACTCCGGTGCCAGCCGGGCCAGTACACCCGTGGCATCGAAAGGGTCGAGACTGAGCAGCCGTACGGTCGCGGAAGCCGGCCCGCTCACGCTCTCGTAGGCCGCGCAGTACGCCGCGTCCTCGGGACCGAGACCGGCCGCCCGGGCCACCAACCCCAGCACGACCGGTTGGTGCGCCCCCTTGGGGAACTCCCTTGCGAGGGCGTCGAGTTCGGCGGACGGCCAGGTCGCCCGAGCGGCCCGCATCAACTGCCGCCCGAGTTTCCGCGCGGCAAGCCGCAACGCGGGCGACGGCGTCCGCGCATCCGCAGCGGCGTCCAACTCCACCGGATCGACACCGAGTACGGCAGCCGCGGCGAGGGCAGCCGACACGAGCCCAGCCGTGTGCAACCGCCCCCGACAGAACTCACCGAGGCCGGCCGCGCCCGTGACCCGCCCCGCCTTGACGGCCGCCTCGGCCCCGCCGGAGTGCGCATGCCCTCCGGCGGGAAAGCGGCCGTCGGCGAGAACAAGTAGCGCTCCCCTGGACATCAGAAGAGGAAGTACCGCTGGGCCATGGGCAGTTCGGCCGCCGGAGTCGCCTCGACGAGCTCCCCGTCGATGTGCACGGCGAAGCTGTCGGGGTCGACCTGGACGCGCGGCCGGGCGTCGTTCTCCCGCATGTCGGCCTTGGTGACCGCGCGCGTGGACTCGATACCGACGAACTTCTTGCCGAGGTCGAGCCGCTCGGGCAGCCCGTCCTCGATCGCCAACGGCGCGACGAAGTTGAACGAGTTGGAAGCGGGCGCCCGCCCGATCGCCCCGAACATCGGACGCGGCAGGATCGGCTGCGGGGTCGGGATGGACGCGTTGGCGTCGCCCATCTGCGCGTAAGCGATCTGTCCGCCCTTGATGACGAGGTGCGGCTTGACGCCGAAGAACGCCGGTTCCCACAGCACGAGGTCGGCGAGCTTGCCGGTCTCGACTGAGCCGATCTCGCGGGCGAGGCCCTGCGCGAGGGCGGGGTTGATCGTGTACTTGGCGATGTAGCGCCGTACGCGACGGTTGTCCGCACGCCCGTCGCCCGGCAGCGAACCCCGCCGTCGCTTCATCACATGGGCCGTCTGCCAGGTCCGCATGATGACCTCACCCACACGCCCCATCGCCTGCGCGTCGGAGGAGATGATCGAGATGGCGCCGAGGTCGTGGAGGATGTCCTCCGCGCCGATCGTCGAGGGGCGGATGCGGGACTCGGCGAAGGCCAGGTCCTCGGGGACCGACGGGTTGAGGTGGTGGCACACCATCAGCATGTCGAGGTGTTCCTCGGCGGTGTTGACGGTGTAGGGCCGGGTCGGGTTGGTGGAGCTGGGCAGCACGTGCGGCTCGGAGACCACGGTCATGATGTCCGGCGCGTGCCCGCCGCCCGCACCCTCGGTGTGGTACGCGTGGATACCGCGTCCGGCGATCGCGGCGAGCGTGTCACCGACGAACCCGGCCTCGTTCAACGTGTCGGTGTGGATGGCGACTTGGATGCCGGTCCGGTCGGCGACGGTCAGCGAGGCGTCGATGACGGCGGGAGTCGAGCCCCAGTCCTCATGCAGCTTCAGTCCCAGCGCTCCCCCTCGGATCTGGGACATCATCGCGTCGTGCGAGGTGGTGTTGCCCTTGCCGAGGAAGCCGATGTTGAGCGGGTACTGCTCCATCGCCTCCATCATCCGGGCCAGATGCCAGGGACCGGGCGTCACGGTCGTCGCCTTGGAACCCTCGGCCGGTCCGGTGCCGCCGCCGACCAGCGTGGTGACACCGGCGGAGAGGGCCTCGTCGGCGATCTGCGGGCAGATGAAGTGGACGTGTGCGTCGACGGCGCCCGAGGTGAGGATGCGGCCGTTGCCGGCGATGACCTCGGTCTCGGGGCCGATCACCAGGTCGGGGTGGATGCCGTCCATGGTGTCGGGGTTGCCGGCCTTGCCGATGCCGGTGATCCGGCCGTCGCGGATGCCGACGTCGGCCTTGACGATGCCCCAGTGGTCGACGATCACGGCACCGGTGATGACGGTGTCGGGGGTGCCCTCTGCGCGCGTGGCCCGCGCCTGCCCCATCGACTCGCGGATGACCTTGCCGCCGCCGAACACGGCCTCGTCACCGGCGAGTCCGGGACCGCCGGAGCGGTCCTCCTCGATCTCGATCAGCAGATCGGTGTCGGCGAGCCGGATCCGGTCGCCGGTGGTCGGCCCGAACAGGTCCGCGTACGCGGCGCGGGAGATCTCAGGCATCGAGGGCACCTCCGGTCTCCCCGCGCAGTCCGGGCACGATACGGGCGCCGACCAGCGGGACGAGTTCGACGTCGACGGGGATCCCCGGCTCAAAACGCACGGCCGTTCCGGCGGCGACGTTTAGCCGCTTGCCGCGCGCGGCGGCACGGTCGAATTCGAGGCCGGGGTTGGCCTCGGCGAAGTGGTAGTGGGAGCCGACCTGGACGGGCCGGTCGGCGGCGTTGAGGACGGTCATCCGCGTGACCTCACGGCCCGCGTTGTAGACGATCGGGTCGTCCGCGAACAGGATCTCTCCGGGAATCATGGCGTCGCTCCCCTTCGTCAGACGATCGGGTCGTGGACGGTGACGAGCTTGGTGCCGTCCGGGAAGGTCGCCTCGACCTGCACGTCGTGGATCATCTCGGGGATGCCCACCATGACGTCGTCCCTGGTGAGCAGCTTGCGCCCGGAGGACATCAGCTCGGCGACGGTACGGCCGTCACGGGCGCCTTCGAGGATGTGCGACGTGATGAGGGCGACCGCCTCGGGGTGGTTCAGCTTCAGACCACGGGCCCTGCGCTTCTCGGCCACGTCGGCCGCCACGTGGATCAGCAGCCTCTCTTGCTCGTGCGGGGTCAGTTGCACGTCCCACCTCACAGTCCTCGCTCCGGACCGTGCGGGGTCCGGCTGCCGCAGCCGCCGGGCAAAGTCCCTGGTGGCGTGGATCGGCAGGCTAGTTGGACCGGGTTTCAAGCAAGTTAACCGAGCTGTGATCAGGGCAATCGCATCTACGCCCGTAGAGCACGCCCTCGCTACGAGGGATTCGGCCCCCGGTGTTCGGCCGCGATACCGAACCGCTGGTGTTCGCGGGGAGCGGAAGCGACCTCGCGCACGGCGGAGACGGCACTGATCACCCGCCCCTCGTCGACCCGGTCCAGCTCGTCCAGTCGCTCCAGGTCGGCGGCGGAGACAAGGGCGACGAGCGGCTTCCCGTGCCGCGTCACGACGACGCGCTCACCGCCGTACACCACCTTGTTGATCAGGTCGGCGAGCTCAGCCCTGGCTTGCGTCACCGGAATCTCGTAGGCCATGAGCCCATCATACGTTCCATACGTCCTGTACATTTTGTACAGAGCCAGCCAGAGTAGAGGCCAGTCACTGAGGGGCTACGCCATGACCCGACCGTCCGCCCGCCATGTCCTGCCAGAATTCACCGAGCGCAGCAGCTCCGGGTACCGGACGCTCGACCCTTACTCGAAGCTGCTGGAGGAGCGCATCGTCTTCCTCGGGACGCCGATCGACGACATCTCGGCGAACGATGTGATGGCCCAGTTCATGCACCTTGAGTACCAAGCGCCGGACCGGGACATCTCGCTGTACATCAACTCCCCCGGCGGCTCGTTCACCGCGATGTCGGCGATCTACGACACGCTGCAGTTCGTCACGTGCGACGTGGAGACGATCTGCCTCGGCCAGGCCGGCACCACCGCTGCGGTGCTGCTGGCGGCGGGCACCCCGGGCAAGCGGTCGGCGCTGCCGGGTGCGCGGTTGGTGCTCCACCAGCCCTCGCTGCCCGAGCCGATCCAGGGTCAGGCGAGTGATCTCGCCATCCAGGCCGAGGAGTTGGCGCGCACGCGGGCCCAACTGGAGGAACTGCTCGCCCGGCACACCGGCCGGACGGTGGAGCAGGTGAGCGCGGACATCGAGCGGGACCGGATCCTGGACGCCCAACAGGCCCTGGAATACGGGCTGGTGGACCGGATCGTGTCCACCCGCAAGACCTCGCTCACCGAGCCGGGCGGGGAGTGAGCCGACGATGCTGCCGCCGGAACTGCCACCGCTGCCCGCACTGACGCGCGCCGAGGGCGAGTTGATCGACCGTTACCTGGACGTGGCCGACCTGCTGGGCCGTATCAACCCGGCACATCACGGGGACACCTACCGTGGGCTGAGGGCCGCTCAGGCGCTGGTGGCCAAGGCCATCGAGTTGCGGGACGCGCTGGCGCTGATGCACCAGCGGGGCGAGACCGAGTTGCACGCCCCCACACTGGCGCGGGCGCTGCGCGTGCTGGACGGGGAGCGCCGCACGGCCCGCGTCACCCTCCCCGCGCGCTCGGACAGTTGAGGCACGCGGGACCGTTCCGGACGGACGCGTCCTGCCGTGGATCCGTCCGGGACGGAGTCGAAACGGACCGAACGGCGTACCCCCGTTCGGAGTAGACGCCCCTCCCCCCGCAAGGCCGTTGGGGTTGCGCAACGCGCGTAGTCAGAGGACGTAAGGGGACGTTCCGGTGCTGGTCCGAGGGGTGCGGACCCCCCGACGCCCCTTCGAACACGGGGGTGTCCACCCGAACGGGTGAGTGGTGAGTAACCCCACAAATCCCCGATTCCGTTGGGATTTTCGGACATCCATAGGTGAAGATCCCTGTCTGACGACAAGACCCCGCCGCAGCGGCGGGGCGATCCGGACGGACGCCGAGTCCTGCCAACGCCCGGATGACAGGTCGACAGGATTGCATCGGCAGGAGTGGAGGACCCAAGCACGACGGGTCGCCGGGACGGTCACGCCATGACCGGGTCGAGCAGCCCTTGGGGTGAAGCCGCGTCAGCGGCCGGGCAACTTCGCCAGCCCGAATCCGACAGGTCATCCTTCACAGGCGGCTGACGAAGGGTTGCGCATGACTGCGCTCAATCGTGTCCCGTCGCTGATGGTCCGGGCCGGTACGGCCTCGGCCTTCGCCATCGCCGCCGTGGGCGGCTCCGTCGTGATACCGGGTGTCGCATCCGACGCCGCGGCCGCGACACCCGCGACGAAGGCACTCCAGGTCGCGGCGTCCAAGAAGGGCGCCCCGTACAGGTACGGGGCCACCGGACCGGGCCGCTTCGACTGCTCAGGGCTCACGCTGTACTCGTACAAGAAGGCAGGCAAGAAACTGCCCCGTACGGCGGCCCAGCAGTACAACAAGACCCACCACATCTCGGCCGCGAGCCGCAAGGCCGGGGACCTCGTGTTCTTCCACTCGGGCTCCAGCGTCTACCACGTCGGCATCTACGCCGGGAAGGGAAAGATCTGGCACGCCCCGAAGACCGGGGACGTGGTGCGACTGCAGAAGATCTGGACCAAGAGCGTCTGGTACGGCCGGGTCAGCTAGGGCCTGTCCGACCTCGTTGAACCTCCCGAGGGGGTGGCGTCCCACCTGACGGGCCGCCACCCCCTCGGGTGTTCCTGGGTGTTCACGGCGCGGACTGCGGCTCCTGCTGGCCGGCCGCGGTCACCGGGCGGGCGGGCGCCGTCCAGGGCACCTCGATGGAGACCGTCTTCCCGCCCTCCCGTGTGGGCCGGACCTGGAGTTTGCCGCCGCACTCCGCGGTCAGCCAGCGGATGATGACCAGACCGCGGCCGTTGTCCTGCTGGACGGCGGCCGGCAGGCGTTTCGGGAAACGCGGGTGGCTGTCGGTGACGCCGATGCGCAGCTGTTCGTCACGCTCCAGCTCGATGTCCACCGTGAAGGTGGGTGACTGCCCGAAGGTGTGCTGTACGGCGTTGGTGGCGAGTTCGGAGACGATGAGGCGGATGGTGTCGGCGACCTCCGTGTCCGCCGGAAGTCCCCATTCCACCAGGGTCCCGACCACGTAGGAGCGGGCGGCGGAGACCGAGGCGGGATCGCTCGGCAGAGTGACGGATGCTTCCAGATGGTCTGCCATGGCGCGGTCGTCCCTTTCCCGCGGGACCGGTGTCCGACACGGAGCGGATGGTTCGAGTACGGTCCCGGACTGGTGCTTCTTCGCCAGACTGCCATTACCGCGTCGGTAACGGTGGCGATCCACCAAGATATGCATATATCTGTCGCTCAAAGCGGTGAACTCTGCGACCCCAGACCGTATTTGGGCGGCCCGAAAGGAGTAAGGAGTAACCCATGCAGTACGGTCCCGCGGTGCGCCGCCGGAAACTGGGCGCCGAACTTCGCGCGTTGCGTGCGGTAGCGGGGCTCACCAGTGGTGAGGCGGCCCGGCTCGTCGGCTGGCACCAGTCGAAGGTGAGCCGGATCGAGACCGGCGCGAGTGGCGTGAAACCGCCCGACGTCCGGTTACTCCTGGACGTCTACCAGGTCGGCGACCCACAACTTCGGGACATGCTGCTCGTGCTCGCGGGCTCCGACGACGGCGGCGGCCGGCACCACTGGTGGCACGCCTACCGCGGCGTACTGCCGCCCACCTACCGGGACTTCATCAGCCTGGAGGCACAGGCCAGCACGATGCGCAGCCTGGAGACGTCGGTGGTCCCCGGACTGCTGCAGACACCCGAGTACGCCCGGGCGGTGACCCGGGCCGCCGTGGGAGGCCTCGACAACGACGGCCCCGAGCGGCTCGACGCACTCGTGCAGGTGCGGCTGGCCCGGCAGGACGTGCTGCGCGCCGATCCGCCGCTGGCCCTGAGCGTGGTCCTCGACGAGGCGGTGGTGCGCCGGGAGGTCGGCGGGCCCGGAGTGATGGCACGTCAGCTGGACCGGCTCGTCGAGGCGGCTCACCTGCCCCAAGTCAGGCTTCAGGTGCTGCCGTTCGCCGCAGGAGCGCACATCGGCATCACCGGCCCTTTCGTTATCTTCTCCTTTCCGAGCACTTCTGATCTGGACGTGGTTGTTCTCGACCACTTGACGAGTAGCCTCTACCTCGAACGGAAAGAAGACCTAGAGGCCTACAGCGAGGCCTTCAACACCCTTCAGTTCCACGCCCTTTCACCCGAGGACTCGTTGGATTACATCGCCGGGATAGGTGACGGCGCGTAAGGAGGCACCATGTCTGCACTGCCTCGGAACGTACCTTCCAGTACCGAGTTGTCCGGAGTGCGGTGGCTGCGCAGCAGCTACAGCACGGGAGCGAACAACTGCGTCGAGGCGGCAAGTCCGCACTCAGGCCCCCGCGCGGGGCTGCTCGCCGTACGCGACTCGAAGGACCCGCAAGGACCCGCCCTGCTCTTCTCCCCCGAGAGCTGGACGGGCTTCCTCACCGCGTTCCACTGATCTGTCCGACCGTCAGCGACGCACGACCGTGTCACGCCGACTCATGGTCGCGTCTCGCCGATCACACGTACAGCGCGTTCGATCTCGGCCCCGGAGAGGTCCGCTCGGGCGGTCAGCCTGAGCCGTGAGATGCCGTCGGGCACGGAAGGAGGACGGAAGCAGCCCACGGCCAGCCCTGCCGTACGGCAGTCGGCCGCCCATTGCACGGCCGCCTCCGGGGACGGCGCACGCACCGAGACCACCGCGGCGTCCGGACGTACCGCTTCCAGACCCGCGGCGGTGAACCGTGTGTGCAGCTCACTCGCCACGGCGCGGGCCCGGGCGGCCCGCTCGGGTTCGCGCCGCAGCAGGGTGAGCGCGGCCAGGGCCGCACCCGCCGCCGCGGGCGCGAGTCCCGTGTCGAAGATGAAGGTCCGCGCCGCGTTGACCAGATGGTCGATGACCCGCGCCGGTCCGAGCACGGCACCGCCCTGACTTCCCAGCGACTTGGACAGGGTGACTGTCACGACCACGTCCTCGGCCCCCGCGAGCCCCGCCCCGTACGGCGCCCCGCGCCCACCGTCGCCCAGCACCCCGAGCCCGTGCGCGTCGTCGAGCAGCAGCCCCGCCCCGAACTCCCGGCACGCCTCCGCGAGCGCACCCACCGGCGCCGCGTCCCCGTCGACGGAGAACACCGAGTCGGACACGACGACGGCCTGCCCGTCGTGCGTCTGCAGCGCCTTGCGCACCCCGTCCGGATCCCCGTGGCCTACGACCTGGGTGGCGCCCCGGGCCAGTCGGCAGCCGTCGATCAGGGAGGCGTGGTTGCCCGCGTCGGAGACGATCAGCGAGCCGTGCGGCGCGAGGGTGGTGACGGCGGCGAGGTTGGCCGCGTAACCGGAGGAGAAGACGAGGGCCGCCTCGAAACCGCAGAACTCGGCCAGTTCACGCTCCAGTCGGGTGTGCAGCTCGGTCGTACCGCTGACGAGCCGCGACCCGGTGGACCCCCCGCCCCAGGTCCGCGCCGCCTCAGCAGCCCCCTCGACGACCTCGGGGTGGTGGGCCAGACCCAGGTAGTCGTTGCTCGCGAGATCGAGAAGCGGAGAGTCGGCGGGACGCGGCCGTAGCGTCCGGACAAGCCCGGCGCGGCGGCGCTGCTCCGCCTGGTCGTCGATCCAGCCGAACGCCATGGTTCCTCCGGGACTTTTGTAGGCAGTGCACAGACACTAATCGGACGACCAGCCGCCCAGGGTGTGGCAATACCCACACGTCGAACCCTGTGTCTTGTTCAATCTCTCCTTGGCCGCGGGCGGTCCCGTAGGACAGGATCGGGACTCATGGACCTGCTGAACACGCTCGTGGACAAGGGGCTTCGGCGCGAGCTGCCGACCCGCGCGGAAGCTCTCGCCGTCCTCGCCACCTCCGACGACGACCTGCTGGATGTCGTGGCCGCGGCCGGAAAGGTGCGCCGGCACTGGTTCGGCCGACGGGTGAAGCTCAACTATCTCGTCAACCTGAAGTCCGGCCTGTGCCCCGAGGACTGCTCGTACTGCTCGCAGCGGCTCGGCTCCAAGGCCGACATCCTGAAGTACACGTGGCTGAAACCCGACGACGCCTCGAAGGCCGCGGCGGCCGGAGTGGCGGGAGGCGCCAAGCGCGTCTGCCTGGTGGCCTCCGGCCGGGGTCCGACGGACCGGGACGTGGACCGGGTCGCGGGCACCATCAAGGCGATCAAGGACCAGAACGAGGGCGTCGAGGTGTGCGCCTGCCTGGGCCTGCTCTCCGACGGCCAGGCCGACCGGCTGCGCGAGGCCGGCGCGGACGCCTACAACCACAACCTCAACACGTCCGAGTCGACGTACGGGGACATCACGACCACCCACACGTACGCCGACCGGGTCGACACCGTGCAGAAGGCGCACGCGGCGGGCCTGTCCTCCTGCTCCGGCCTGATCGCCGGCATGGGCGAGAGCGACGAGGACCTGGTCGACGTCGTCTTCTCCCTCCGCGACCTCGACCCGGACTCGGTGCCGGTGAACTTCCTGATCCCGATGGAGGGCACCCCGCTCGCCGCCGAGTGGCACCTCACCCCGCAGCGCTGTCTGCGCATCCTCGCGATGGTCCGCTTCGTCTGCCCGGACGTCGAGGTCCGTATCGCGGGCGGCCGCGAGGTCCACCTGCGCACGATGCAGCCCCTCGCCCTGAACCTCGCCAACTCGATCTTCCTCGGCGACTACCTCACCAGCGAGGGCCAGGCCGGCCACGCCGACCTGGAGATGATCGCGGACGCGGGCTTCGAGGTGGAGGGCGCGGGCGAGGTGACGCTGCCGGAGCACCGGGCGACGGTGGGCGGCTGCGGATCGCACGAGGGCGCCGGGTGCGGTGGGGGCTGCGGCGGGCACGAGGGCGCCGGAGTCTGCGGTTCCGCTCCCGCTCCCGCTGCCGCGTCTACGTCCGCTCCCGTGCCGCAGGTCGACGAGGTGCGCCGTGACCTCGTCTCCGTACGCCGTCGAGGTGCCGGAACGGACATCGCGCCCAATGCCTGACCCGACCGGCCGCCTGCCTGTCCCGGAGCTGCTGGAGTTGGACCGGCGGCACGTCTGGCATCCGTACGGTCCGATGCCCGGCCGTGTCGACCCGCTCGTCGTGGAGTCGGCGAGCGGGGTGCGGCTCCGACTGGCGGACGGCGCGGGCGAGTTGGTCGACGGGATGTCGTCCTGGTGGTCGGCGATCCACGGCTACAACCACCCCGTGCTCAACGAGGCCGCGCACGAGCAGCTCGGCCGGATGAGTCACGTGATGTTCGGCGGGCTCACGCACGAGCCCGCCGTTCGGCTGGCGAAGCTCCTTGTCGACATGTCTCCGGACGGCCTGGATCACGTATTCCTCGCCGACTCGGGTTCGGTGTCGGTCGAGGTAGCGGTGAAGATGTGCCTGCAGTACTGGCGCTCGCTCGGCCGCCCCGCGAAACAGCGCCTGCTGACCTGGCGCGGCGGCTACCACGGCGACACCTGGCAGCCGATGTCGGTGTGCGACCCCGAGGGCGGGATGCACGAGCTGTGGTCGGGGGTGCTGCCCCAACAGGTCTTCGCGGACGCGCCGCCGACGGAGTACGAGGAGTCGTACGCCGACCATCTGCGCGAGTCGATCGCACGGCACGCGCACGAACTGGCCGCGGTGATCGTGGAACCGGTGGTGCAGGGTGCGGGCGGGATGCGGTTCCACTCCCCCGCGTATCTGCGCGTGCTGCGCGAGGCGTGCGACGCGCACGACGTGCTGCTGGTGTTCGACGAGATCGCGACGGGTTTCGGTCGTACGGGGGCCTTGTTCGCGGCGGAGCACGCCGCCGTCACCCCGGACGTGATGTGCGTGGGCAAGGCGCTGACCGGCGGCTACATGACGATGGCGGCGACGCTCTGCACGTCACGCGTGGCCGAGGGCATCTCGCGGGGCGAGGTACCTGTCCTGGCCCACGGCCCGACCTTCATGGGCAATCCGCTGGCGGCGGCCGTGGCTTGCGCGTCGATCGAACTCCTCCTGAACCAGGACTGGTTGACGGAGGTCAAGCGCATCGAGGCGGCCCTGCGGGAGGGTCTTGCCCCGGCGTCCCGCATCCCCGGCGTCCGGGACGTCCGCGTCCTCGGCGCCATCGGCGTGGTCCAGCTCGACCACGACGTGGACATGAAGGCCGCCACGGACGCGGCCGTACGCGAGGGCGTGTGGCTACGGCCGTTCCGCGACCTCGTCTACACGATGCCGCCGTACGTCACGGGCGACGCCGACCTGGCTCGGATCACCCGCGCGGTGTGCGCGGCGGCGCGGGAGGGATGACATGCCGGTACTGGTGATCACGGGCACGGGCACGGAGGTCGGCAAGACGATCACCACGGCCGCGGTCGCCGCGGCGGCGGTCGCGGCCGGCCGTACGGTGGCCGTCCTGAAGGCCGCGCAGACGGGTCTACGACCGGACGAGCGCGGGGACGCCGACGAGGTCGCGAGGCTCGCGGGCATCGTGACGGCCACCGAACTCGCCCGCTACCCCGAGCCGTTGGCCCCCGGCACGGCCGCACGCCGGGCCGGTATGCCTCCTGTCCGACCGCACGAAGTGGCCGAAGCCGCCCAGAAGTTGGCCACCGAGCACGACCTGGTGCTGGTCGAGGGCGCGGGCGGGCTGCTCGTACGGTTCGACACGGAGGGCGGCACACTGGCGGACGCGGCGCGGTTGCTGGGGGCCCCGGTCCTGGTCGTGGCGTCGGCGGGTCTGGGCACCCTGAACACGACGGAACTGACGGCCCGTGAACTCCGTTACCGGGGGCTCGACTTCCTCGGCGTGGTGATCGGCAGCTGGCCCACCGCACCTGATCTGGCGTCGCGTTGCAATGTGGCCGACCTGCCGGAGGTGGCGGGGGCACCGCTGCTGGGCGCGCTGCCGGAGGGGGCCGGGGCGCTCACACCCGCCGACTTCCGTGCTGCGGCGCCGAGTTGGCTGGCACCGCGGCTCGACGGGACGTGGGATGCGGAGGGGTTCCGGGGGCGGGAAGCGCCGCTCTCTTGGGACGGCGGCCCTGGGTGACCCTGCGGGCCGGGCCTTTGACATGATCACCAGGTGACGGATCACCAGCGGACAGACCCTTCAAAGGTGGCCGACGACCGGGTGTCGCTCACCTCGTTCCTCGACTACCAGCGCGCCACCTTGGCCATGAAGTGCCAGGGGTTGAACGCCGACCAGCTGAAGCGGCGAGCTGTTCCGACCTCAAGTCTGACTCTCCTCGGCCTCGTCCGGCACGCGGGCGAGGTAGAGACCAGCTGGTTCCGTTTCGTGCTGAACCAAGAGCAGCTCAAGCCCCGATGGCCTGCGGTCGACGGCGTCTACGGAGAGTTCCTGGTGTCCGACGCGGACGTCGACGAGTCGTTCACGCTCTGGCGAGAGGCGTGCGAGAGATCCCGCGCCGTCACGGACTCCTTCGAGTCCCTCGACGACACGGTGGCATTTCGGGGCGAGACCATCTCGCTGCGCTATGTCCTGACGCACATGATCGAGGAGTACGCGCGTCACAACGGCCACGCCGACCTGCTGCGCGAAGCGATCGACAGGGCGGTCGGCGAGTAGCGCGACGGGCGGGCCGGACCTTCGGAAGCCCTCGATCCGATGCGGTCCGGTCTATGACGCCTCTCCCTCGGCCAGCAGCCGTACCAGTTCGATCCGCGACCGGATGCCCAACCGGCTGAAGACACCGCGTAGATGGTGGTCGATCGTGCGCGGGCTGAGGGCGAGGCGGACGGCGATCTCTCGGTTGGTGGCGCCGTCGGCGGCCATGCGGGCGACCATGAGTTGCTGGGCGGTCAGGCGGGTGGTCGGGGCGAGGGCGCCGGGGGCGGGGAGGGCGGTCGCGGCCACCGGTGTGCCGAGGGCGCGGAGTTCGGCGCGGGCCTGGGCGGCGCAGTGCGGGGCGCCGAAGGACTCGAAGGCTTCCAGCGAGGTGTGCAGCCGGTCGCGGGCCTCGGTGCGGCGGCGCAGTCGGCGCAGGGCGCCGCCGAACAGCAGCTCTGTGCGGGCCCGTTCGAAGTCGCGGGTGCCGCGCGCGTGCAGGTCGAGGGCGGTGCGGTAGTGCTCGACCGCCTCGTCGCCTGGGGCGAGCAGGGCCCGGCAACGGGCGCTCAGGGCGAGGTCGTCGGGGCTGCGTACGGCACGTGCCCAGCGGTCGTAGTCGGCGTGTGCGGCGCGGGCGATTCGGGTGTCGCCGCTGCGGGCGGCGGCCTCGACGTAGTGCGGGGTGGCCAGGTGCCGGATGGCCCGGTGGCCGTGGCCCGGGCCGAACCCGGCGAGCGCGCGCAGTCGGGCAGCGGCGGCGGCGAAACGGCCGCTGCTGAGGTCGAGATAGGCGAGTGCCCATTGCGCGAGGGCGGCCGGTAGGCCCAGGCCGCGTCCGAGGGCGTACGAGCGGGCGGCGGCGGCACGTTCCCTGCAGACGTCGCCGTCGCCGGTGAGCGCCGCGAACATGGCGAGCGCTGCTTGTAGATGGCAGGCGCCGTTGTCCTGGCCGGTCGCGTGGGCCTGCCACAGGGCGTCCGCCGTGGCCGTCTCGGCGGCCCTCGGATGCCCGGTCCAGAACTCGGCGTAGGCCCGGAACTCCATCGCCTGCGCCACGACCACGGTCGCGCCCCGCGCCCGGGCCGAGGTCGCCGCCCGGACGGTGGCGGTGGTGGCGCGGGTGTGGTCGCCGAGCATCAACGCGGCGATCCCGGCATGGATGAGGAGGGTCGGGTCGCCTCCGGGGCCGCACCGTCCGGCGGCGGCCTTGAGCAGGTCCCGTGCGTCCTCGTACCGCCCCTCGAAGGCGGCGGCCAGTCCCCCGAGCGTCCCGTGCGGCACGATCCCGAGCCGGGAGGCGACGGCCGCCGCCTCCCGGCACCGTCTCAGGTCGCCGGTGTAGACGGCGGCTTCAGTGGCCCGGGCGAGGAGGTGAACTGCGTGGTCGGGGGCGGGAGTTCGGGGCACGGCGACCATGCGGGGTGTTTCGGTCGCCGCCGATGCCGGTCTCAAGTCGGCGCAGGGTTCCTCCAGTTCCCGCCGTGCCACCGCCGTCAGCAACGCGTCGAACGCTTCTGCTGCGTTGCCCGCTCTCAGCGCGAACACCCCGTTCAACGCGTCGCTGTCCGTCGCGGCGGCGAGTCTTCGCGCGCGGTCGCCCTCGCCTGACTGCCAGGCGTCACCGGCGGCGCGGTTGAGGAGGCGGGACTGTTCGCGCGGGTCGCGGGAGAGGGCAGCGGCGCGTTCGACCAGGGCACAGGCCAGTGCGTGCTCGCCGGTGTCGCGTGCCTTCTGCGCGGCCGTACGGAGTTCCGCCGTGAGGCGCACGCTGGGGCCGAGCGCGCCCGCTCCGCGGTGCCAGGACCGTCTGGGCGTCTCGCCGCCCGCGCGCAACACCCGTGCCAGCAACCGGTGGACGTCCCGCCGGTCCGCCGGTGACCCGGTCTCGTACGCGGCGATCCTCGTCCACGCGTCGCGGAACACCACCCCGCCGGCCGTCGCGTGCGCGGCCCCGGCCGTCTCGGCGGCCTCCAGGGGCCGGGTGTCGAGTCGGGCCGCCGCCACGGCGCGCAGGAAGGCGTGGGTGGGGACGGGGTACTGGTCGGCCGCGGCGAGCAGCAGGAGCAGGCGCGTGTCGTCGGGCAGTGCCCTGATCTCGCGGCGTCGCAGGCTCAGCAACTCCGGTGCCAGGGAGGCCGGTTCGGTCGGAAGGGGGTCGAGGCCCGCGGCCTGGCGTGGGGTCAGGCGGGCGAGGAGTTCGGCGGCGGCCCGCGGATCGCCGTAGGTCGCGCGCAGTACCCGGATGCGGACCCCTTCGGGGAGCGCGGGGTCGAGGGTTCGCCCCGTGTCGGTGCGCGACGGGGGCGAAGTGCGGTCTAGGGAAGTGGGGTTCACCGGAGTCAGCACACAACTGACGTTACTGGCGAGTTAATTCACCCGTAAAGACCGGCGATTTCGCCGATGCGGCGCGCGTAGACCCCCGCTGACACTCCTGACAACCCCACCCGTATCAGGAGGCATCATGCAGCGCCGCAAGCGTCGCATCGCCACGGCCCTCTCGGCCGTGACGACCTCGCTCCTTCTGTCACTCTCCCTGGCCTCGACGCCCGCTCACGCGGCGAGCCACAACCCGATCGTCTTCGTGCACGGTTTGAGCAGCGACTCCACAAGCTGGGACGACTGGATCGCGGACTTCGAGGCGGACGGCTACTCGTCCTCCGAGCTGTACGCGATCTCGTACGACTGGACGAAGTCGAACGTCACGACCGCTTCGACGCTGTCGACCTACATCCAGTCAGTCCTCGCCAGCACCGGCGCCTCGAAGGTCGACCTGGTGGTCCACTCCATGGGTGCGCTCAACAGCCGCTACTACCTCAAGAACCTCGGCGGGACCTCGTACGTCGACGACTTCGTGTCGGTCGCCGGGGTGAACCACGGGACGAGCATCGCCTCGCTCTGCGGCTGGCTGTACACGCCCTGCAAGGAGATGCAGACGGGGAGTTCCTTCCTCACGGCGCTCAACTCCGGTGACGAGACGCCCGGCAGCGTCTCGTACGCGGCCTACTGGTCGGACTGCGACGAGGCGATCAACCCGGACACCTCGGCCGAGCTGAGCGGCGCGACCAACGTCGACGTCGGGTGCATCTCGCACACCGACATGAACAACGACCACGGCGTCTACGAGCAGGTCCGGGACTTCATCTCCTGACCCTGGCCCTGTTCCTTCCCCGGCGACAGCGGGGGTGGTCAAGGGCGGCAGGGGGGACAATCCCGGTAGGGACCGGTTTCGGCCCGGTCCGTTCCGGGAGGTCGCCATGCCGCTACGGTCCGCAGGCTCCGGCACAGTCGGCGCAGTGCCGCGGGACGCCGTCCACCACCCGCTGTTCGCCCGTTACTACGCCCGTTTCAGCGTGAGCGCCGAGTCACGGTTCGGCCTGGCCGGGATGCGGGACCGGCTGCTCGCCGGGCTCTCCGGGCGGGTGATCGAGATCGGGGCCGGAAACGGCCTGAACTTCGCGCACTATCCGAACGCCGTCTCGGAGGTCGTCGCGATCGAGCCCGAGCGGACCCTGCGGCACCTGGCCGTCGAGTCCGCCCTTCGCTCCGAGGTGCCCGTCGACGTGGTACCTGGTGCGGCGGAGAAGCTGCCCGTGAAGAGCGAGGCCTTCGACGCGGTCGTACTGTCATTGGTGCTGTGCAGCGTGCACGATGTGCCGCGGGCCCTCGGCGAGGCACGGCGGGTGCTGCGGCCCGGCGGAGTCGTCCGGTTCTTCGAGCACGGCAGGGGCGGCGGACCGGCGATGGCGTTCACCCAGCGCGCCCTGGACCGCACGCTGTGGCCACCCCTGAACGGCGGCTGCCATCTGTCCCGCGACCCGGTCGGCGCGCTGCGGGACGCGGGGTTCGAACTCGGGCCGTACCGGCGGGTGTTGATCCCGGAGAAGGGGCCCACGCTGCCGACCTCGTACTGCGTCCTGGGTACCGCGTGGCGCCCTGCCGCCGAGGAGTGATCACAGGCTCCACTGGCGCAGTTCCTGCGCGATGTCGTCGACCGACGCCTCACCGCTCTTGACCAACCGGGCCAGATCGCGGACCTGTTCGGGCGAGGTGACGACCTTCAGGCCGCTGGCGACGAGGTAGGCGTATGCCACGGCGGAGGCGAAGAGGGCGTTGGAGCGCTCCAACGCGGGGACGTGGATGAGGAGTTGGAGTAAGGCGGCGGCTCGCGCGTACGGGCTGTCGTAGACCGGGACGTCGAATATGTCTGCCTGGTGGCGGGCGACGGCGGCGACGAGCGCGCCCCAGTCGGTGACCTGCGGGTCTCCGGGTGTGTTGTGTTCGGCGAGCATCAGCAGCCAGGCGAGGTCGATCCTGAGGTTGTTCAAGGGATCAGCGGCGACCTTCGCGGATGCTCTCCCCGTCGGCGCCGAACTCGTCGGCGAAGACGGACTCGTACTGCTTCATGAAGTCGGCGGCGGCCTCGACGAAGGTGTGGCCGACCTCTCCGGTGTCCTGTCTGACCAGCTCTTCTATGTACCGGTTGACACTCATGCCACGGGCCAGGGCACGCTCCCGCGCCGCGCGGGCGGTGCCCTCGTCCACGCGTACGTTCAGCTGGGTCTTCGCCATACCTAGACGCTAGCGCCGGATTGCTAGCACCGGCAAGTGCTCCTCCGAGGGGTGGAGGACGGGTGGAGAGTGTCCCTTACACCGGTATCGGGGGCCCGACCTGGGAGGGAGACCACCTCGGCCGCACGGGGGATATCGGGTGTGCGGCGCGTCACACTAGGCTCGGCCCGCGACGAGGGCGTCGGAACGACGACCGGAACGACGACCGGCGAAAACGAGCGAAGACGAGCGAAGACGACGAGTGAGGGAATCTCAGGGGGGCTGTCTTGTCCACATCTGCTGCGGAGCACGCTCCGGGCCAGGCCTCGGCCGGCGGGATCGCGGCCCGCGCCCACGGTCTGACCAAGGCGTACGGATCGGGTGAGACGACCGTGCTCGCCCTGGACTCGGTGGACGTGGACATCGCGCGCGGCCGCTTCACCGCGGTCATGGGCCCCTCGGGCTCCGGGAAGTCCACGTTGATGCACTGCCTTGCGGGGCTCGACACGGTCTCGGCCGGACAGGTGTGGCTCGGCGACACCGAGATCACGGGGCTGAAGGACCGCGAGCTGACGCGGCTGCGCCGGGACCGGATCGGCTTCATGTTCCAGTCGTTCAACCTGATCCCGACCCTCAACGCGGCCGAGAACATCACGCTGCCCATGGACATCGCCGGCAAGAAGCCGGACCAGAAGTGGCTGGACCAGGTCATCGACACGCTCGGGCTGCGGGACCGGCTGAAGCACCGGCCGTCCCAGCTGTCCGGGGGCCAGCAGCAGCGGGTGGCCTGTGCGCGGGCGCTCGCCTCCCGGCCCGAGCTGATCTTCGCGGACGAACCGACCGGCAACCTCGACTCACGGGCGGGCCTCGAAGTGCTCGGCTTCCTGCGCGACGCCGTCGACGGTCTCGGCCAGACCGTGGTCATGGTCACCCACGACCCGGGTGCCGCCGCCCACTCCGACCTGGTGCTCTTCCTCGGGGACGGGCGGATCGTGGACGAGATGGAGCGGCCCACGGCGGAGGCGGTGCTGGAGCGGATGAAGCGCTTCGACCTGGGGAGGGGCCAACTCGGCGGCCCTGGCCCTGGCCCTGGTCCCGGTCCCGACCTCGGTCCCGGCGAGGACCCGACCGACGTAACCCTCGACAAGGACTGAACCCGTGCTGAAGGCGACCCTCCGGAGCTTCCTCGCGCACAAGGGACGGCTGCTGCTCTCGGCGCTCGCCGTCGTGCTGTCCGTGGCGTTCGTCGCGGGCAGCCTGATCTTCTCCGACACGGTGACCCGTACCTTCGACCGGCTGTTCGCCTCCACGTCCGCCGATGTGACGGTGGAGCCGAAGCAGGACCTCAAGTCCTCGGTGCCCACCGGCGCGACCGAGACCGTGCCCGCCTCGCTCGCCGACCAGGTGGCGAAGGTGGCCGGGGTCGCCGCGACCCACGCCGACGTCTCCGTCCAGAACATCGTGGTCGTCGACAGCAGAAACAAGTCGGTCGGCCCGACCACGGGCGCCCCCACCATCGCCACCGACTGGTACCTCACCGACCGCAGCCCGGTGAAACTGACCTCGGGCCATGCCCCGCAGGGCGCCGGCGAGGCCCTCCTGGACGCGGACACCGCCGACAACAAGCACGTCAAGATCGGTGACACGCTGGCGGTCCAGGCGCAGCCGGGCACCTTCCACGTCGAGATCGTCGGCATCGCCACCTTCACCACCACCAACCCCGGTGCCGCGCTGGTCTTCCTCGACCCCGCCACCGCGAAGTCCCAGCTGCTCGGCGCGCCCGACCGGGCCACGAGTATCTCGGTGGACGCGGCCAAGGGGGTCGACGACGCCGTACTCAAGCAGCGGGTGACCGCCGCGATCGACTCTTCCGGTACGTACGACATCAAGACCGCCGACGAGCAGGCCAAGTCGGCCGCCGCCGACCTGGGCGGCTTCCTCGACGTCATCAAGTACGTGATGTTGGGCTTCGCCGGCATCGCTGTCCTCGTCGGCGTGTTCCTGATCGTCAACACGTTCTCGATGCTGATCGCCCAACGGACCCGCGAACTGGGCCTGTTGCGCGCCCTCGGCGCCGACCGCAAGCAGGTGCGGCGGTCCGTGCTCACCGAGGCGCTGCTGCTCGGGCTGGTCGGTTCAACTCTCGGGCTGGCGGCCGGAATCGGGCTCGCGGCCGGGCTGATCAAGCTGATGACCGCGTTCGGGATGAACCTCAAGACCACGGAGATGGTGGTCGGTTGGCCAACTCCTGTTGCGGCATACGTGGTTGGCGTCGGCGTCACCTTCGTCGCCGCGTATCTCCCGGCCCGGCGCGCGGCCGGTGTCTCGCCGATGGCGGCCCTCGCGGACGCCGAAGTCGCGGGCGTGGGGCGTCCGTTGAAGGTACGTGCGATCGTGGGTTCGGTCGTCGGGGCGATCGGTGTGGCCGCACTGGCGGGCTGCGCCGCCGCGACGAGCACGGCCTCGTCCTCCTCCTTCCTGGGCCTCGGCATCGTCCTGACCCTCATCGCAACCGTGATCGCTGGGCCGCTGCTGGTCCGCCCGATGATCCGGGTGCTGGGCGGCGCCTTCCCGGCCCTGTTCGGCTCGGTCGGCCGGATGAGCCAGCGCAACGCCCTGCGCAATCCGCGCCGTACGGGCGCCACCGCGGCGGCCCTGATGGTGGGGCTCGCCCTGGTCGGCGGGATGTCGGTGGCGAGCGCCTCCATGTCCAAGTCCTTCGACCAGCAGATCGACAAGACCCTGGGCGCCGACTTCGTGATCCAGAACGGCAACTTCCTGCCGTTCTCCAAGGAGGTCACGGACCATGTGCGCGCCACCCAGGGCGTCGGTCTCGTCGTACGGGCCCGCTTCGCACCCCTCGCGGTCCGGCTGCCGGACGGCAAGCGGGTGGAGACGACGGCCGCCGGTTACGACACCCCGCTCGACGACGTCGCCCACATCAAGTACGCGGCGGGCAACACGAGTTCGGCGCTCGCCGCCGGACACCTCGCGATGGCGGCCGACTTCGCGAAGAAGCACGGCGTACGGCTCGGCAGTGTGCTCCCCGTCGAGTTCCCGGGCGGACACACCACGAAGCTGACGGTGGGCGCCCTGAGCGACCAGGGCTCCTCTGGCGGGTTCGGGACGCAGGGCGGGCTGTTCTTCGGGATCGCGACGGTCGAGAAGTACGTCCCGAACGGCCAGGACTCCTCGCTGTACGTCAACGCCACCTCCGGCACCGGCGCCGACCAGCTCCGCAAGGCGCTGGAGACGACGCTGAAGCCCTATCCGCAGGTGCAGGTACGCGACCAGGCCGACTACAAGAAGCTGGTCCACGACCAGATCGCCGTACTGCTCTACCTCGTGTACGCACTGCTCGGACTGGCGATCGTCATCGCGGTGCTCGGCGTGGTCAACACCCTTGCTCTGTCGGTCGTCGAGCGCACCCGGGAGATCGGCCTGCTGCGCGCGATCGGGCTCGGGCGGCGCCAACTGCGGCGGATGATCCGGCTGGAGTCGGTGGTGATCGCGGTGTTCGGCGCGGTGCTGGGGCTCGGTCTCGGCCTGGTGTGGGGCGTGTGCGCGCAGCAAGTCCTGGCGCTGCAGGGCATGAAGGCGCTCGCGGTTCCGTGGACCACGATCGTCGCGGTGGTGATCGGCTCGGCGGTGGTCGGCATCGTGGCGGCATTGCTGCCCGCGTTGCGCGCATCCCGCATGAACGTGCTGGCGGCCATCGCGCACGAGTGATGGAATCGCGGCGGACAGTCGAGTCACCCGCCACCACGGGATCGCGGCGGTCGTTCTCAAGTCCCCTGCCTCCGAGGAGAGTTCATGCCGCGCCCGTTCCGCTTCGGGGCCAGTCTGCTCACGTCCGCGCCCGCCGACGAGTGGCGCGCCAGATGCCGACGGGCCGAGGAACTCGGCTACGACGTGATCCTCGTCCCCGACCATCTGGAGATGGTCGCGCCGTTCCCGGCGCTGGTCGCGGCGGCGGAGGCCACCGAGCGGCCACGGGTGGGCACGTTCGTGCTGAACGCGGGCTTCTGGAACCCGACTTTGCTGGCCCGTGAAGTGGCGACGACCAACGACCTGACGGGCGGACGCCTTGAACTCGGGCTGGGTACCGGGTACATACAGGCGGAGCACGACACGGCGGGGCTGCCCTTCGGTTCGCCGCGCGAGCGGGTGGACCATCTGCGGTACACGGTCGAGGAGTTGGGGCGGCTGCTGGACGCCGCGGAGTGCCGGGTCCCGCTGCTGCTCGGCGGCAACGGCGACCGCGTGCTGCGCCTGACCGCCCAGCACGCGGACATCGCGGCGTTCGCGGGTGCGAGCCTGGAGCCGGGCAGTACGACGGGCAAGCTGGCACCGGTCGATGCCGCCGAACTCGGCGAACGGGTCGCCCGGTACCGGGAGTTCGCGACCGACCGTACGGAACCCGCCGAACTGAACCTGCTGATCCAACTGGTGGCGATCACGGACGACCCCGCGAGCGCACTCCGGCCACTGCTGGAGCGCCGACCGGACCTGGCCCTGGAACAAGTGCTGGACCTGCCCGTCATGCTGGTCGGCACCCTGGAGCACATCACCGCGAAGCTGCGCACGCTGCGCGACCGGCACGGGTTCTCCTATCTCACCGTGCTGGAGCCGTACCTGGAGGAGTTCGCGCCGGTGGTGGCGGAACTGCGGCGAGATCCACTACTGGGAGGTGACGGCGGCGAGATAAGCGACATCCGACCCGTCGAGTACTAGACCGGCCACTACCTAGCCTGAACCATCAAGCGCGAGGTCGGCATCGCCGGCGCCGCGTGTCAGTTCCCCGCCACAGAAACCGCTCGCCGGACGAGCGAGCGCTGTGCTTGGCTCACGCCCATGAGTGATCTCCACATCCGCTGTGCCACCTTCTCCGACATCGACGCCGTGCTGCAGTTCTGGCGCGAGGCCGCGGAGGGAACGAGCATCAGCGACGACCACGACGGAGTGGCCCGGCTCATCACACGAGATCCCGAAGCCCTGCTCCTCGCGACGCGCGACGATCTGCTCGTCGGATCCGTCATAGCCGGCTTCGACGGATGGCGATGCTCCGCCTACCGACTGGCCGTACACCCCGACAACCGACGGCAAGGCATCGCCACCGCCCTGCTGCAGGCCGCCGAACAGCGATTTCTCACTCTCGGCGGGCGACGCGTCGACGCCATGGTCCTGGAGGCCAACGAACAGGCCCACCGCACATGGGCCGCGGCTGGATACCATCGCGAGGACCACTGGCGGCGCTGGGTCAAGCCCCTGTAGGCACGGACCGGGAAGCTGGTGAGCAGCCAGGATTCGACGGCCGGCGCCGGGTGAAGCACCTCACGAACCATCGCTTTGCCTATCCTTTACTATTGGTGGACGACTCGGAACTTCGAAATCTCCACGAAAGGTGTGAGCGTCCGCCCATGGGCGAGCCTCCCAGTACGCGACATCGCGCGAACCTCCCTGCCCTGTCCGATCATGGGACGGAGGTGACCCGATGACCGAAGTGCTTCTGCTGCTGGTGGCGATCCTGCTCTCGCTCGCCTGTGGTGCCTTCGTCGCGGCCGAGTTCTCCCTGACCACCGTCGAGCGCAGCGAGCTGGAGCGCGCGGTCGAGCGCGGCGAGCGGGGCGCCGCGGGTGCCCTGAAGGCCGTACGGAACCTGACGTTCCAGCTCTCCGGGGCGCAGCTCGGCATCACCGTCACCAATCTGGTCGTCGGCATGCTCTCCGAGCCGTCGATCGCCGCGCTGATCGCGGGCCCGCTGGAATCGCTGGGCATCTCTCACTCCGCGTCGAAGTCCGTCGCGCTGGTGCTGGGTACGGCGCTGTCGACGGTGTTCCTGATGGTCGTCGGCGAGCTGGTCCCGAAGAACTGGGCGATCTCCTCGCCGCTCAGCGTGGCGAAGCGGGTGGGGAACGCGCAGCGCTGGTTCAGCGCCGCGTTCCGCCCGTTCATCAGCCATCTGAACAACACGGCCAACCACGTGGTGCGGGCCTTCGGCCTGGAGCCGGCCGAGGAGCTGGCCTCCGCGCGCGGGCCCCAGGAGCTGGCCGCGCTGGCCCGGCACTCCGCCAAGGCGGGCGCCCTGGAGCCGGACACCGCCGAGCTGTTCGTACGGACCCTGAACCTCGCCGACCTCACCGCGGAGAACGTGATGACGCCCCGCGTCCAGGTCGTCGCCCTCGATGTCCAGGCGACCTGCGAGGACGTGGCCAACGCGACCCGGGCGACCGGGCTGTCCCGGTTCCCGGTCTACCGCGGCAACCTCGACGAGGTCGTCGGCACCGTGCACATCAAGGACGTACTGGCGGTGCCGGCGGACCGGCGGGCCCGCTTCCCCCTCGCCGAGGTCATCCGCGAACCCCTGCTCGTCCCGGAGTCCCTGACCGTGGACCGCCTCCTGGACCGGCTGTCCGGCAAGCGCACGATGGCCGTCGTCATCGACGAGTACGGCGGTACGGCCGGGGTCGCGACCCTGGAGGACATCGTCGAGGAGGTCGTAGGAGAGGTGCGGGACGAGCACGACCCGCACGAGACTCCCGACCTGGCCCGGGCCGGCACGGACGACGAGGGCCGCACGCTGTACTCGGCGGACGGGGCGGCCCGCATGGACCAGCTCGCGCGCGTCGGGCTGCGGGCGCCGGAGGGGCCGTACGAGACGCTGGCCGGTCTGGTGGCCAACGAGCTGGGGCGGATTCCGGAGGTCGGGGACGTCGTCGAGGTCTCCGGGTGGCGGATCGACGTGGTGGACGCGTCCGGGCGCAGGGCCGCGCGGCTGCTGCTGCACGCGCCGCCCGACGAATCCGATTCCGACGCCGATTCCGTGAAGGGGGAGCTGTGACCGCCGTACAACTGCTGATCGGGTTGGCGACGCTCGTCGTCAACGCCTTCTTCGTGGCCGCCGAGTTCGCGCTGATCTCGGTGCGCCGCAGCCAGATCGAGCCGCACGCCGAGGAGGGCGACCGGCGCGCGAAGAGCGTGCTGTGGGGTCTGCAGCACGTGTCGGCGCTGATGGCCGCGGCCCAGCTCGGTATCACGCTGTGCACGCTGGTGCTCGGCATCGTCGCGGAACCGGCGATCGCCCATCTGCTGGAACCGGTGTTCCACGCGGTCGGCGTGCCGGAGAGCGCGGGGCACGCGGTGTCCTTCGTGATCGCGCTGGCCGCGGCGACCTATCTGCACATGCTGCTCGGCGAGATGGTCCCGAAGAACATCGCCCTGGCCGAGCCGGTCCGCAGCGCGCTGGTCCTCGGACCGCCGCTGGTCACCCTCTCGCGGGCGCTGCGCCCGGTGATCTTCACGATCAACGCGTTCGCCAACACGCTGCTCAAGCTGTTGCGGGTCGAGGTCAAGGACGAGGTCACGGCGTCCTTCTCGGACGCCGAACTGGCCCGGATCGTAAGGGACTCCGGCGAGGCGGGCCTCATCGACGAACGGGCCCTGGAGCGGCTGAACGACGCCCTGGAACTGGGCAGCAGGCCCGTGCGGGACGTCGTACTCCCCCTCGAACGCGTCGACTACGTGGTCGCGGGCGTCACACCGGCGGAGCTGGAGGTGCTGTCGGCCGAGTCCGGCTTCTCCCGCTTCCCCGTGGTGGACGCCGAGCGCCGCATCATCGGCTACCTCCACGTGAAGGACGCGCTGGACGCCTCGCCACGCAACGAGCCGTTCAAGGTGGAGGACATGCGGTCCATCGCGAACGTGAAGGAGACCACCCCGCTGGACGACGTCCTCACCGCGATGCGCAGCAGCCGTACCCACCTCGCGGCGGTGCTCGACGAGGAGGGACGGCTGACCGGACTGGTGACGATGGAGGACGTCCTGCGGGAGCTGTTCGGGCAGCGGGCGTAGGCGGGGGCGGGGGCCGTGGCGGCCGGGCAGACGCTGGTGAAGGCCGCACGGGCGCTGACGCAGCCCGAGGCGGGTGCCGGTGAAGGCCGGGCGGGTGCTGACGGAGGCCGGACGGGCGCTGACGCAGCCCCGGGCGGGGTGCCGGTGGCGGCCGGGCGGGCACTGGTGAAGGCCGGGCAGGCGCTGACGTAGGCCGGGGCGGCCAGCAGTGAGGCCAGGCACGTGCCGGCGGAGGCCTGGCAGGCGCTGGTGGATGCCGGGCTGGCGCGGCTGGCGGCTGGTGGAGGCCGACCTACCGGCGGGTAGGGACGCGGGATATCATTTTCGTCGCCATGCAGACGAATCCCACGCACACCAGCCTGGTCGCGATCGGCGACTCCTTCACCGAGGGCATGTCGGACCTGCTCCCGGACGGCACCTACCGGGGCTGGGCCGACCTCCTCGCCGGCCGGATGGCTGCCCGGACGCCCGGCTTCCGGTACGCCAACCTCGCCGTGCGCGGCAAGCTGATCGCGCAGATCGTCGAGGAGCAGGTCGGCCCGGCGGCCGCCATGCAACCCGATGTGATCACGCTGGTCGGCGGCCTGAACGACACCCTGCGCCCCAAGTGCGACATGGGCCGCGTCCGCGCCCTGCTGGAGGAGGCCGTCGAACGGCTCACTCCCGCCTGCAAGCAGCTGGTTCTGATGCGCAGCCCCGGCCGCGAGGGCCCGGTCCAGCAACGCTTCCGGCCGCGCATGGAGGAACTCTTCGCCTGCGTGGACGACCTCGCCGACCGGCACGGCGCCCTGGTCGTCGACCTGTACGGCGCGCCCTCGCTCGCCGACCAGCGCGCCTGGGACGTCGACCGTCTCCACCTCACGGACGATGGCCACCGCCGCGTTGCCGAGGCCGTCTGGCAGACCCTCGGCTACGAGGCGGAGGACCCGGAGTGGCGCACCCCGATGCCGCCGACCCCGCCCCCGAACTGGACCGCCCGCCGCATCGAAGACGCTCGCTTCACCCGCCAGTACCTCCTCCCCTGGATCGGCCGCCGCCTCACCGGCCGCTCCTCGGGGGACGGCCTCTCCCCGAAACGCCCGGACCTGCTCCCCTACGAGGGCCCGGCGGCGTAACTCCCCATGACCACGCGGGTGATCAACGTCAGGGGCAGGATCCACGACTTCGGCCCCCGCCTGGAACTCGCCCCGCAGGAGATCCTCTACGTCGGCCGCCGCTGGACCCTCGGCGGCTGGGACCTCCCCCGCCACCCGCTCTACAACCCCTTCGCCTACGACACCCCCACGCGCCGCCGGGACGGCACGCGCGCGGAGGTGATGGCGAAGTACCGGGCGTATCTGCTGGAGCGACCCGACCTGCTGGCCCTGGTGCCGGCGCTGCGCGGGCGGACGCTGGCCTGCTGGTGTGCGCCGCTGGGGTGTCATGCGGGGGTGCTGGCCGAGCTCACCGACAGCGGGGAGTACGGGCCGTGACGTGGGTCTCGTAGCTTCCGCCGAACCGGACCCTGGCGCTGGCCTGCACGAATCGCCAGTAGAATCTATTTACGTGACTTCTGCGCCCGCCAAGCCCCGCATCCCGAACGTCCTCGCCGGACGCTACGCCTCCACCGAGCTCGCCACGCTCTGGTCGCCCGAGCAGAAGGTGAAGCTGGAGCGTCAGCTCTGGCTCGCCGTGCTGAAGGCCCAGAAGGACCTCGGGATCGAGGTGCCGGACGCGGCGATCGCGGACTACGAGCGTGTGCTCGACCAGGTCGACCTGGCCTCGATCGCCGAGCGCGAGAAGGTCACGCGGCACGACGTGAAGGCGCGGATCGAGGAGTTCAACGACCTCGCCGGGCACGAGCAGGTCCACAAGGGCATGACGTCCCGCGACCTGACGGAGAACGTCGAGCAGTTGCAGATCCGGCTCTCGCTGGAGCTGATGCGCGACCGTACGGTGGCCGTTCTGGCGCGGCTCGGCAAGCTGGCCGGTGAGTACGGCGAGCTGGTCATGGCCGGCCGCTCGCACAATGTGGCCGCGCAGGCCACCACCCTCGGCAAGCGCTTCGCGACGTCCGCGGACGAGCTGCTCGTCGCGTACGCCCGGGTCGAGGAGCTGCTCGGCCGCTACCCGCTGCGCGGCATCAAGGGCCCGGTGGGCACGGCACAGGACATGCTGGACCTGCTCGGCGGCGACGCGGCGAAGCTCGCGGAGCTGGAGCAGCGGATCGCCTCCCACCTGGGCTTCTCGCAGGCGTTCACGTCGGTCGGCCAGGTCTACCCGCGGTCGCTGGACTACGAGGTCGTGACCGCGCTGGTGCAGGTCGCGGCGGCGCCCTCGTCGCTGGCCAAGACGATCCGGTTGATGGCCGGGCACGAGCTGGTCACCGAGGGCTTCAAGCCGGGCCAGGTCGGTTCCTCGGCGATGCCGCACAAGATGAACACCCGTTCCTGCGAGCGCGTCAACGGCCTCATGGTCATCCTGCGCGGCTACGCCTCGATGACGGGCGAGCTGGCGGGCGACCAGTGGAACGAGGGCGATGTCTCCTGCTCGGTGGTGCGCCGGGTGGCCCTCCCCGACGCGTTCTTCGCGCTCGACGGGTTGCTGGAGACCTTCCTGACCGTGCTCGACGAGTTCGGGGCGTTCCCGGCGGTCGTCGCGCGCGAGCTGGACCGCTATCTGCCGTTCCTCGCGACGACCAAGGTGCTGATGGCCGCGGTCCGCGCGGGCGTCGGCCGTGAGGTCGCGCACGAGGCCATCAAGGAGAACGCCGTGGCCTCGGCGCTGGCGATGCGTGAGCAGGGTGCCGAACGCAACGAGCTGCTGGACAAGCTCGCCGCCGACGAGCGCATCCCGCTGGACCGCGCCCAGTTGGACGCCCTGATGGCCGACAAGCTGTCCTTCACGGGCGCCGCGGCCGACCAGGTCGCCGTGGTCGTCGCCCGTGTCGAGGAGCTCGCGAAGCAGCACCCGGAGGCCGCGGGTTACACCCCGGGGGCGATCCTCTGACGCGCTTCACCCAGGCGGAGCTGGAGGCCGCTCGCGACCGTCTCGTACCGGACGTCGTCGCGGACGGCCTCGCCGTGCTGTTCTGCGGGATTAACCCCGGGCTGATGACGGCGGCCACGGGCCATCACTTCGCCCGTCCCGGCAACCGCTTCTGGCCGGTGCTGCAGCTGTCCGGCTTTACACCGAGGCTCATGAAGCCTGCGGAGCAGGGCGAGTTGCTGTCGTACGGGCTCGGCATCACGAACGTGGTGGCGCGGGCGACGGCTCGGGCCGACGAGCTGAGTGCGGACGAGTACCGCGAGGGCGGGCAACTGCTCGCGTCGAAGCTGACGGGGTGGAAGCCGCGGTGGCTGGCCGTGCTCGGGGTGACCGCGTACCGGGCCGCGTTCGACGACCGGAAGGCCCAAGTGGGGCCGCAGGAGCGGACGTTCGGGGACACGCGGGTGTGGGTGCTGCCCAATCCGAGCGGGCTGAACGCGCACTGGACGGCGGCGACGATGGCTGAGGAGTTCGGGCGGTTGAGGGACGCCGCGCGGGACTAGCGGGTCACGGCGGGTCTATCTCCGTGACCGTGGCCAGGAGTTGGATCTCGTCCTGGTCGTCCCGGTCGGCGACGCCGAGTGCGATCCAGCGGCCGGTGTCCACCTCCTGCCACACGTTCAGCGCGTCGGTGCGGAGGGCGAGGGTGGCCCAGGGCTCCGGTATCTCCTCGCCCCGCTCCATGCTCACCCTCACCGTGAGCTGGCCCCACGGGAGTTGTTCGCCCAGGCGGTCGTCCAGTCGTTCGGCTATCCCCTGCCGGTACGCATGGAAGTCGTCCGCCGTCAGCTCCTGGTCCGTCTCTAACTCCACCATGAAATAGCCGGGCCCGGCCGTGCAGCGAGCCGACCGGCTCCGCTCCGCAGGGAACTCCTGGGCGCAGAGCCGGTCGATCGTGGCGAGGTGCTTCGCGATGTCCATGTGATCCAGTAAAGCGGTTGCCACTGACAATTGGCGGGGCGTCAGGGGCTGCCGGGGGTTGAACGTTCCGGCACTTCCGGTGTCAGGCGTCTCGGCGTCGCACGCTCCACGCCCCCGCCGCCAACGCCGCCGCGGCCCACAATGCCGTCACCCCGAGTCCGGTCCACGGTCCCATCGCCCCGCCCCAGGTCTCGTGGAACGCCACCTGACCGGCCCGTTCGGGCAGGAGGTCCGCGACGCCGCTCGACGCGTCGCCGATCACGAAGGACACGATCAGCAGGAACGGCACGAGGATGCTCAGCGTCGCCACTCCACTGCGCAGCACCGCCGTGAGACCGGCCGCGAGCAGTGCCATCAGCGTGAGATAGACGGCACAGCCGACCACGCCGCGCACCTGTTCCGCCCAGTCGAGTCCGTCGAACTTGGTACCCAGCACCGCCTTGCCGACCGCCAGCGTCACCACTCCGGTGACCAGACCGACGGCGAACACGGGGACGGCCACGGCCGCCGCTTTGGCCGCGAACCAGCGCCCCCGGTGCGGCACCGCGGCCAGCGTCAGCCGTAGCGCTCCGCCCTGGAACTCGGAGGACACGGCGGTCGTGCCGAGGGCGATCGCCGCGATCTGGCCGAAGGTCACGCCGAAGAAGACCGAGAACAGCGGGTCGAAGTCGTCACCGCCGGTGTCGGACGAGGCGAGCGCCGAGAAGAGTGCCGTCACCACGGGGATCATGGCGAGCGCCGCGACCTGTGACCGCAGGGTACGGATCTTGATCCACTCGGAGTGGAACACAGGCGTGGATGTCATGCTCAGGCCTCCTGGTGCTGTGCGCTGAACTCGGCCTCGGTGGCCGTCAGATCGAGATAGGCCTGCTCCAACGTGCCCTCGGCGGCGGCCAGTTCGAGGATCGGTACGCCCGCGGCGGACAACAGGGCGCCGATCTCGTCCACGCGCGCGTGCGCCACGGTCCAGTGCCCGTCCTCCTGCTCCACGGCGTCGAGACCGTGCCCGGCGAGTGTGCTCTTGAGGGCGCCGGAGTCCGTCGTACGGATGCGGACGTGGGGTTGCACGCGCGCGTCGATGAAGTCCCGCATCGGGGTGTCGGCCAGGAGCCGTCCGCGACCGAGGACCACGAGGTGGTCGGCGAAGGAGGCGGTCTCGTTCATCAGGTGGCTGGAGACCAGGACCGTGCGTCCCTCCGCCGCCAGCCGGCGCAGCAACTCCCGGATCCAGACGATGCCTTCGGGGTCGAGGCCGTTGGACGGCTCGTCCAGCAGGACCACCTCGGGGTCACCCAACAGGGCACCGGCGATGCCCAGCCGTTGCCGCATGCCCAGGGAGTATGTCTTCACCCGGCGCCGCGCGACCGACGCGAGCCCCGTCTCCTCCAGCACCGCGTCGACCCGGGCGACCGGGATGCGGTTGCTCGCCGCCAGGGCGCGCAGATGGTCGCGTCCGGTACGGGAGCCGTGCGCGGCCTGTGCGTCGAGCAGGGCGCCCACGTGGCGCAGGGGCTCGGTGAGCGCGGCGTAGGCGCGGCCTCCGATGGTGGCGGTTCCGGAGGTGGGCCGGTCGAGGCCGAGGACGAGGCGCATGGTGGTGGACTTTCCGGCCCCGTTGGGGCCGAGGAAGCCGGTGACCTTGCCGGGGCGGACGTCGAAGGTGACGTGGTCCACGGCTCGCCGAGTGCCGTACTCCTTGGTGAGGTCTCGTACGTCGATGCTGGTCATGGCCAACAGCCTTACCGTTCAAGGGGGTTGGGGCCTCCCCCAACCGTGGAGATCGTCTCCCCCGCCCGGGGGAGGCCGATTGTCAGTGCCGGCTGTCACGATGTCGGAATGGCCCGCTTCCTGCGCCCGCTGCTCTGGGGGACGACGTACACGCGTCTGCTGCACCTTTGGGTGCCGATGCTCATCGTGAGTGTCTGGCTGTTCATCGACATGTCGACCCCCTATGTGCCCGCGCTCATGCTCCTCCCGGTCGGCCTGATCCCGGCCGTGCGCATGGGTGAGGGGGTGCAGGCACGGCTGCTGCTGACGCCGGACAAGCAGGACTCGGGCATCTCCGTGGCGTCGGCGGCGACCTGGCGGGACCGGGGCCGGACCGTGTTGTGGCTGGAGACACGGATGGCGCTGAGCGTGCTGACTTGGTTCAGCACCGTCTGGGGGCCAATCCTGACCGTCACGCTCGTCGGGTTGGCGATCGGCAAGGTGCCGGACGAAGTCCCCGTGTTGAGCAACGCTCAACCGCACTGGGGATACGCCGTCCTGGCACCGCTTCCCCTGATCGCGACGTACGCCGCCGTCGTCGGCCTCGGCGAGCTGGCCACGCTACTGGCCCGGAAGCTGCTCGGCCCCTCGCGCGCGGAGCAACTCGCCGCCCTGGAGGAGCGCACCGAGCAGTTGCTGGAACGCACGCGTATCGCGCGGGAGTTGCACGACTCCATCGGTCACGCGCTGACGGTGGCGGTGGTGCAGGCCGGTGCCGCCCGGGCGGCGGGTGATCCGGAGTTCACCGAGCGGGCGCTGAGTGCCATCGAGGAGACCGGCCGGGCCGCGCTGGAGGACCTGGAGCGGGTGCTGGGCGTGTTGCGGGAGGCGGAGCGGCCGGTAAGCAGTCGGCCGACGCTCGTGGACGCCGACCGGCTGCTGGAGTCGGCGCGGGCCTCCGGCGCCAAGGTGGACGCCGAGGTGACCGGGCCACTGGAGACGGTGCCGGGGCCGGTCTCCCGGGAGGGGTACCGAATTCTGCAGGAGGCGCTGACCAATGTGCTGCGGCACGCGGGTGCCGTCCCCGTGCGGGTCCGTATCGGTGTCGCCGACGGCACCCTCGATCTGGAGGTCCGCAATCCGCTGACGGCGGCGATATCCGGACCGGGCCGGGGCAGTGGCCTGCGGGGCATACGTGAGCGTGCCGCGCTGCTCGGGGGCCGGGCATACACCGGGCCCGACGAAGGTGACTGGCAGGTGCACGCGGAGCTGCCGCTGCGCTGATCTACGCTGGCCCGATGCCGGTCACCGTTCTCCTGGTCGATGACGAACCCCTCGTACGCGCGGGTCTGCGGGCCGTGCTGGAGGCGCAGCCGGACATCGAGGTGGTCGGGGAGGCCGCCGACGGGGCGGCGGTGATCCCGCTGGTGCGGCAGCTGCGGCCCGATGTGGTCGCCATGGACGTACGGATGCCGCTCATGGACGGCATCGAGGCCACGCGCGCGGTGCTGCGCACGGTCGACGACCCGCCGAAGATCCTGGTCATCACGACCTTCGAGAACGACGAGTACGTGTACGAGGCGCTGCGGGCCGGTGCCGACGGGTTCCTGCTGAAGCGGGCCCGGCCGGCCGAGATCGTGCACGCGGTACGGCTCGTGGCCGAGGGCGAGTCGCTGCTTTTCCCGGCCTCCGTACGGCAGTTGGCCGCGGAGTACGGCGACGACGGCGGCAACCGGGCGGCGCGCGCGGCGATGGAGCGGGCCCAGTTGACCGAGCGCGAGGCCGAGGTACTGCGGCTGATGGCACGGGGTTTGTCGAACGCGGAGATCGCCGCCCGGCTGGTCGTCGGGACCGAGACGGTGAAGTCGCATGTGAGCGCCGTACTGGCGAAGCTGGGGGCGCGGGACCGTACGCAGGCGGTGATCGCGGCCTACGAGTCGGGGTTCGTGACACCCGGGTGAACCGGTGGGGCCGAAGGGTCCGGGGCACCAGGCACTCGCCGGGGTACGCCGCGCCGAGTACGATCCGCCCAACACGCGCACGAGCTGGGAGGACACACCTTGGCGGGGCTGACCGGCGGGGACCCTTCGCTGCTGCGGAGGATCAACTCCGCAGTGGTGTTGCACGCGTTGCGTGCCACGGACTGCGCCACGCTGACGGAGATCACCCGGGTGACCGGTCTGTCCCGGCCGACCGTCGAGGGCGTCGTAGAGGGACTGATCGAGGCCGGGCTCGTCGTCGAGAAGGCGGCCGACGAGAGCGTTGTACGGCGGCAGGGGCGGCCCGCGCGGCGGTTCCGGTTCCGGGCCGAGGCCGGGCATCTGCTGGGCCTGGAGATCGGCGCACACCGGGTCGCCGTGCTCCTCGCCGATCTGGACGGCCGGGTGCTCGGCGCCATCGCCAAGGACGTCGACGAGACGGCTTCGGCGGACGAGCGTCTGGAGCGGCTGCGCACCGCGGTCGCCGAGTTGCTGCGCCGGGCCGGAGTCGCCCGCGGTTCGCTGCGGGCGGTGGGCGTCGCCACACCGGGCATCGTCGAGGCGGACGGCACCGTACGGCTGGGTACCGCGTTGCCCGAGTGGACGGGCCTGCACCTGGGTGAGCGGCTGAGCCGTTCCTTCAAGTGCCCGGTGCTGGTCGAGAACGACGCCAACGCGGCGGCGGTCGCCGAGCACTGGAAGGGCGCCGCCACCGAGTCCGACGACATGGTGATGGTGCTGGCCGGGCTGAGTCCGGGCGCCGGTTCGCTGATCGGGGGGCGGCTGCACCGGGGGTATCGCGGGGCGGCCGGTGAGATCGGCGCACTGCATCTCCTGGGCCGGGACGTGACTCCGGAGACGCTGCTGTCCACCACGGACAAGCCGCTGCACCCGTTGGACGAGCAGGCGGTGGCGGAGGTCTTCGCGCTTGCCCGCGACGGTGACCAGCGGGCGCGCGCGGCCGTCGATCGGTTCATCCAGCGCCTTGTGCACGATGTCGCCGCGCTGGTGCTGGCACTTGATCCGGAGCTTGTTGTCGTGGGCGGGTGGGCGGCCGGCCTGGACGGTGTACTGGAGCCGTTGCGGCGGGAGTTGGCGCGGTATTGCCTGCGGCCGCCGAAGGTTGCCCTGTCGTTGCTCGGGGAGGCGGCTGCGGCAACTGGGGCGTTGCGGTTGGCTCTTGACCATGTCGAGGAGCAGCTGTTCGCGGTCGAGGGCACGGTGACGCGGCGCTAGCTTGGCCGTGGGGTTGTTTGTCGGGTGCGGGGTCGTTGGGGCTGGGCTCGGTGGTGGTTTTTCGGCTGCGGCGCCGTTGGGGCTGGGCGCGCAGTTCCCCGCGCCCCTTTGGGGCGCTGTCCTGCCCGGCGCTGAGACGAAAACGCGTCGCGCCCCGGTGGAGTTCCGGGGCGCGACGCGATGGACTGTGACCGGGTCAGGAAGCCTGGCGTTCTGGGCCGTGGTGGATTTCTACGCCTCCGGAGTCGGCGAAGGTCAGGCGGCAGGTGTCCGCGCGGTAGGTCGCGACGGAGACCGCGGCGGTGCGGCCCTCGGCGAAGAAGCGGGTCGTGACGACGAGGACCGGGGCACCGGGAAGGCGGTCCAGCTCCTTGGCGTCGTCCGCGCGGGCCGAGCCGAGTTCGACGGCGCGGTCCTGGCCCTCCAGTTCGAGGCGCTGCAACTCGCGCAGTACCGCACGCGCGCGTGCCGTCGCGGACGGAGTGTCTATGGCGGAGAGATCGGGCACCGACGACTCCGGGATGTAGAGCAGCTCGGCGGCGACCGGCTGGCCGTGGCTCACCCGGGAGCGCCGCACGGTGTGCACCAGTTCCTCGGAACCGGTCTCCAGGACGTCCGCCACGGCGGCCGGCGGAGCCGCCAGCACACAGTCGACGGACTGCCAGCCGTCCTCCCCGGCGCCCGGCCAGGCGTGCTGCTCGGTGCCGACGGCCACGCCCACGCGCGGCGGCGCGACGGTCGTACCGACGCCGCGGCGGCGCTGCAGCCGGCCTTCCAGTTCGAGTTGTTCCAGAGCCTGCCGGAGCGTGGCCCGGGCGACGCCGAAGCGGGCTGCCAGGTCTCGCTCGTTGGGCAGGATCTCGCCGACGGAGAACTCGGAGTCCAGTGCCTCACTCAGCACGGTCTTGAGATGCCAGTACTTCGGCTCCGGCACCGATTCCAACTGCGTGGTCCCCACCCTGTCCTCCGCAATCGCCGTGGTCCGGCCGCGTTTTAGCGCCCTTGTTTATTAAAGGTTGTTTCACTTATCAGCGACCATAGGACGGCCCCCACCCTTGGTCAAGACCAATCCTCTATGTCATATGCAATGCACAGAGCGCCTGCCGCAGAGCGTTCACAGGGCGTTCGTGCTGGGTGTTCTTCGTGACGTAACAGCAAAGCCCCCGTCACGAAACGGGGGCTCCGCCCGGGCCGCGGCTAAGCGGAAGCCAGCGATCGAAGCTTGTCGGGGTTGCGGACGATGTAGACGGAACGGATGCGTCCGGCGGATACGTCCACCTGGAGGACGCTGTCGGGCGTGTCACCCGAAAGGACCAGCACCGCGGGTCCGCCGTTGAGCTCCAGGAAGCGGAACGACATCTCGGGGACGCCCTTCTCGGCGACGGCGACCAGGAAGCGGCCCACATTGTCTGCGTTCTCCAGGATCCGCAGCGGCGCCTGGGCCTTGCCACCGCTGTCGCCGACCAGACGGACGTCCGGGGCGAGCATCGCCATGAGGCCCGCGAGGTCGCCCTCCGCCGCGGCGGCGAGGAACCGCTCGGTCAGATCGCGGCGTTGGGCCGGGTCGACCTCGTAGCGGGGGCGCCGTTCGTCGACGTGCTTGCGGGCACGTGCGGCGAGTTGGCGTACCGCCGGCTCGCCGCGGTCCAGCATGGTCGCGATGTCGGCGTACGGGTAGCCGAACGCCTCCCTGAGGACGAACACGGCGCGCTCCAGCGGCGACAGCGACTCCAGGACGACGAGGACGGCGAGGGAGACGGAGTCGGCGAGTACGGCGCGCTCCGCGGTGTCCGGGACGGTGTCCCCGAAGTCGGTGACGTACGGCTCGGGCAGCCATGGGCCGACATAGGCCTCGCCGCGTGCCTTGACCTGGCGCAGGCGGTCGATGGCGAGGCGGGTGGTGACGCGCACCAGGTAGGCGCGCGGTTCGCGGACCTCGGCGCGATCGGCGGCGGACCAGCGCAGCCAGGCCTCCTGGACCACGTCCTCGGCGTCGGCCACCCGCCCGAGCATGCGGTAGGCGACCCCCATGAGGACGGGTCGGTGCGCTTCGAAGACATCGGTCTGGGCGTCGGTGGTCACCTCGCCATCCCACGCGACGCGTCGGCCCGTGTCCAGGAGAAAAACGCGTACCGGGTGCTGGACGTGGTCCGGAACCTCGGGCACCCCGAGTTCAACCTGGAGGTGCGCAGGGCGCGTTGAGGGCTGAAGTGCCGACTCGGGGCCGAGGTCCACTGCCGCGGGGGCTACCGGTCGGTAGCAGTTGCTGACAAGCTGTCTACACGGCCTGTACGGCGTCTGTCAGCGCGTCCCAGACGAGGAGCACCCCCATGTCCGCCACCGTCTCCTTCCCGGTCCCCACCCCGCGGGGTCCGAAGACCGTGACCGTGTCCTACGCGCGCGTGGGCAGCGGTGAGCCGCTGCTCCTGCTGCACGGCATCGGTCATCACCGGCAGGCCTGGGACCCGGTGGTGGACATCCTCGCGACCGAGCGGGACGTGATCGCCGTGGACCTGCCCGGGTTCGGTGCCTCCCCCGCGCTGCCGGAGGGGCTGGCGTACGACCTGTCCACGACCGCCGCCGTCTTCAGGGCCTTCTGCGAGGCGCTGGGGCTCGACCGTCCGCATGTCGCGGGCAACTCGCTCGGCGGCCTGATGGCCCTGGAGCTGGGCCGGGACAAGGTCGTACGGTCCGTCACGGCCCTCTCCCCCGCCGGTTTCTGGTCCCGGGCCGAGCGTCGCTACGCCTTCGGTGTGCTGCTCACCATGCGGCAGATCGCCCGCCGGATGCCGCTCCCGATGGTCGAGCGGTTGTCGCGCACGACGGCCGGCCGCACAGCCCTGACGAGCACCATCTACGCCCGCCCCGGCCGCCGTTCACCCGAGGCCGTGGTCGCCGAGACGCTCGCGCTGGTGAACGCCCCCGGGTTCGACGACACGCTCCGGGCCGGTACGACCGTCCAGTTCACCGACGACATCCCCGGCGTGCCGGTCACCGTGGCCTGGGGCACCCAGGACCGGCTGCTGCTGCGCCGCCAGGGCGTCCGCGCCAAGCGGCTGATCCCCCGTTCGCGGCTCGTGCGGCTGCCCGGCTGCGGGCACTGTCCGATGAACGACGACCCGGCCCTGGTCGCCCGCGTCATCCTCGACGGCAGCCGCTGACCGGCGCGCGAACAGCGTCGACGCACCGGATCCCAGGGCGACTCCGGCGCCGACGAGGGCGCTGCCGACGGCCTGGGCGGCCCCGTAGGAGCCCGTTCCGACGAGCGGCGCGGTAGCGGCGGCCGCGACCGGGATGAGGCCGGAGAAGAGCGTTGCGCGCTCCGCGCCGATCCGCTGCATGCCCATGTACCAGCACACGAAGCCGACGACCGTGACGACCGCCGCCTGCCACAGCAGCGCGGCGGCCTCCGTGCCGTCGGGGCGCCGCAGCCAGGCGGTCCCGTCGAGGACCAGCCCGGCGGTGGCCGCCTCGGCCGCGGCGACTCCGCACACCGTGGCCGACAGCAATCTCGGTCCCAGGGGCCGCAGCACGGGAACCGCGAGCACCGCGAAACCCACCTCCCCCGCGAGGGCGCACCCGGAGAAGGCGATTCCGGCGCCGTCCGTCCGGCCCCACCCCTGGACCGTGAACGCACCCACGGCGACGAGCGACGCCCCGTAGAGCACGATCCGTCGCGGACGGCGTCCCTCCAGGAGGGGGACGAGGATCGCGACGGCTACCGGAGCGCAGCCCACGAAGACGCCCGGTACGGCCGGTTCGGCGCTGCGTTCGGCGGCGATGACGGCCAGGTTGAAGCCGACCATGCCGACGGCGGCGAGCAGCGCGAGTCGGGCCCATTGGCGTGGGGTGAGCCCGCGCAGCCGGGTCCTCGCGTCCTTGCCGGTGAACGGGAGGAGGAGCAGACAGGCGAGGCCGTAGCGCAGGAACTGGCCGCCCGCGTACGGGTAGTGGCCCAGGACGCTGTTGGCGGTGAAGGACGCGCCGACGAGGACACAGGCGAAGGCGGCGAGCGGGGTGCCTCGGGCGGTGGTGGCGTTCATGGCAGCGACGTTAGGAAGTCCGGCGGTCCGGTTTAAGGTCCACTTCCATGACGTCATCGCGGACCAATCCGGAGGGTCTGACGGGTTCCGCCGCCTGGGAGTTGCTGCTGCCCGCCGTCTCGGCGCCGGCACGCGCGCGTGGCCGTTCCCTCCAGGCGGCGCTGCGGGAGGCGGTGCGGTCGGGACGGCTGGCGCCGGACACGCGGATGCCGTCGAGCCGGGACCTGGCGGCCGACCTCGGGGTGTCGCGCGGGCTGGTCACCGAGGCGTACGAGCAGTTGACGGCGGAGGGGTATCTGCGCAGTGACCTGGGCGCGGGCACCTGGGTGGGTGGTGCCGTGCGGGCGGCCCGGCCACGCGCGCGTGACCTCGCGCCCCGCTCCCCGGGCGCCCTGGCCGACTTCGTGCCCGGCACGCCGGACCTGGCGCTGTTCCCGCGCGCCGCCTGGGCCGCGGCGCAGCGCGGTGTGCTGGCGGACCTGCCGCACGAGGTGCTCGGGTATCCCGATCCGCGCGGGCTGCCCCGGTTGCGTACGGCTCTCGCGGAGCTCCTGGCGCGCCGCCGGGGTGTGGTCGCCGACCCGGAGCGGCTCGTCGTGGTCTCCGGCGTGGCGCAGGCGACGGCCCTGCTCGGATTCGTGCTCCACGCGCGCGGGACCCGCACCGTCGGCGTCGAGGACCCGGGCAGCCCCCAGCACGACGCCCTCTACCGCTCGGCGGGCGTCGGCACCGTACCGCTGCCCCTGGACGACGAGGGCCTGGCGATCGGGCCGCTGCGGGCATCGGGCGTCAGGGCCGTGGTGACGACGCCCGCCCATCAGTTCCCCACGGGCATCGCCTACTCCGCGCGGCGACGCGCCCAACTCCTCGACTGGGCACGGTCGGTGGACGGTCTGGTCTTCGAGGACGACTACGACGGCGACTTCCGCTACGACCGGGCGCCCGTAGGCGCACTTCAGGGCCTCGACCCGGAGCATGTCGCCTACGCGGGCTCGGTCAGCAAGTCCCTCGCGCCGGGGTTGCGGCTCGGCTGGCTGCTGGTACCCGAGTCGCTGGCCGACGAGGTCGTGGAGCGCAAGCGGACCATGGACCTCGGCCACCCGACTCTCGACCAGGCGCTGTTCGCCCGCTTCGTGGAACGCGGTGACTACGACCGCCAACTGCGCCGCTGCCAGCGCGCCTACCGGCAGCGCCGCGACACCCTTGTCGCCGCCCTGGAGGAACACTTCCCCGGAGCGCGGGTGACCGGGATCGCCGCGGGACTGCACGTCATCGCCGAACTGCCGGAGACGTACGGCCCTCAGGACCACTTCCTGGAACGCGCGGCCTCCGCCGGTGTCGCGGTGTGCCCGCTCACCGCCTACGCCCACGCGCGCGTGGACGACGCGGTCGTACGGCTGGTCCTGGGATACGCGCATCTGTCTCCCGCACGGATTCGTGCCGGTGTGCGTCTGATGGCCGGCGCCGCACGCCCGTAGAGGGCCTCGGACGTGGCGTGCGGGCTCCCATGTCACCGCGTTCCGTTGTTCACCTCTGGTTTCCGTGTGCGCTGCGGCGCACCAGTAGTTGTGGCAGTGCACCCTGACCGCATCCCGTCCGTGGAGGCGCAACCCCATGTCACATCGTCCGTTCCCCGCCCGCCGTAGCGTCCTGCGCGGCTCCCTGGCCGCGTCGGCGGCCCTGACCGTGCCCGCCGCCCTCGGTGCCGCCCCGGCCTTCGCCCTGTCCGGGCGTCCCGAGGCGGGCTGGGGAGTGCAGGCGGGGGACGTGACCTCCGACTCCGGTCTGGTGTGGGTGCGTTCGGACCGCCCGGCCCGGATGATCGTGGAGACCTCGGCCACCGAGTCGTTCCGCAATGCGCACAGGTGGCACGGTCCGCTGCTCGGCGCGGACACCGACTTCACCGGTACCACCCGGCTGTGCGGGCTGCCTTCGGGGCAGCAGATCCACTACCGGGTCCTGCTCGCCGACCCCGACGACCCGCGCCGTACCGGTGAGCCGGTCACGGGTACGTTCCGCACGGTGCCGACCGGGCGGCGCGGCGTGCGTTTCCTGTGGTCCGGGGACCTGGCGGGGCAGGGCTGGGGCATCAACCCCGACCTCGGCGGCTACCGCATCTACGACGCGATGGCCGAGCTCGACCCGGACTTCTTCGTGTGCAGCGGCGACAACATCTATGCCGACGGTCCGATCACGGCGACCCAGGCCCTGCCCGACGGCAGCCTCTACCGGAACGTCACCACCGAGGAGAAGTCCAAGGTCGCCGAGACCCTGGCCGAGTTCCGCGGCAACTTCCGCTACAACCTGCTGGACGAGAACCTCAAACGGTTCAACGCCCAGGTTCCGTCGATCATCCAGTGGGACGACCACGAGGTGCGCAACAACTGGTACCCGGGCGAGGTGATCGCCGCCTCCGACACCCGCTACACGGAGAAGAGCGTCGACGTGATGGCGGCGCGCGCCCGGCGGGCGTTCAGCGAGTACTTCCCGGTCTCGACGCTGCGACCGGGCGCCAAGGAGGGCCGCGTCCAGCGCGTGATGCGGCACGGTCCGCTGCTCGACGTGTTCGTCCTGGACATGCGGACGTACCGCAACGCCAACTCGCCCGACAAGCAGACCGTGGACCCGCAGGGCATCCTCGGCAGTGAGCAACTGGAGTGGCTCAAGCGGGAGTTGTCGCGCTCGCGTGCGGTGTGGAAGGTGATCGCCGCCGACATGCCGCTCGGCCTGGTCGTGCCGGACGCCACCGAGGGCAGGGCGAACATCGAGGCGGTGGCGCAGGGCGATCCGGGTGCGCCGCTGGGGCGTGAACTGCAGATCGCCGAGCTGCTGCGGTACATCAAGCACCGGCGGATCACCGGCACCGTGTGGCTGACCGCCGACGTGCACCACACCTCCGCCCAGCACTACCAGCCCTCGCGGGCCGCGTTCACCGACTTCGAGCCGTTCTGGGAGTTCGTCTCCGGTCCGCTGAACGCGGGCGCCTTCCCGGCCAACGACCTCGACAACACGTTCGGTCCGGAGCGGGTGTTCGTGAAGGCGCCGACCGTGGCGAACGTGTCGCCGGCCGAGGGCTACCAGTTCTTCGGCGAGGTCGACATCGACGGCCACAGCGGGGAACTGACGGTGCGTCTGCGCGAACAGGACGGGACCGTGCTGTTCACGCAGACCCTCCAGCCGGGACGGGTCGGCCAGTAACTCCACTACCCTCGGACCTGTGCCGCGCACCGGCGTCATCCCCCGGTGCGCGGCACGCTCCGCGACACCCCAACTCCCGCTCGAAAACCGTGTTTTCGCAGGTCAGAGCCGATTGTCAGTGGTGGCCTCTACGGTTTTTCCATGACGCGATCTTTGCAGGCCGTGACCTACTGCCGACCCTCCGTACTGGAGTCCGCGGCGGATGGACGGCGCCTCGGGCTGGAGACCTCACGAGGTGCGACTCCCTCGGGTGTCACCGACCATCCGCGCTTCTTCGCGGGCTTCCTGACGTCCCCTCAGGTGGCCTCGGCCGCACTGCTGGCGGTGGCCGACGTGGCGGGCGCGCGGTACTACCAGCGCCAACTGGCCGCCTCCCTCGACCCGGTGGTGACGGCGGGCGGCGACCGGCTCCGCTTCGAGTCCTTCTCGGGCTGCGGCGGGGTGTACGCGCGGTTGGACGTCCTCGGCCCCGGTCTCGACGGCGGGGAGGTGGGACACGGCACGACGAACGTCGACGTCAACAACCCGCTTCGTGAGGCCCTGTCGCGGATCGGCTCGGACGATCCGCTCCATCTGCGGGTCGGGCCCGAGGAGTTGGCCGTGACCACGCTGGACGGCCCGGTGGTGGAGAAGAAGGTGCCGCTGCCGGACCGGTGGCTGCGGGGCTTCGCGGAGGCCCAGGTCATAGCGGCCGGCTTCGACCTGCGGGCCGAGCTGCCCGCGGCGGAGGCGGTGCGGTTCCTGCGCTCACTGCCGAAGGCCGGCGCACGCGGCGCCACGAGCGGCCCGCGCTGGGTCGTACCGGCGGGCCGCGGCCTGCGCCCGACCACCCGCCCCGTACCGGGCGCGGTGTGCCTCCCGGGCCCGGAGCGGCTGATCGCACTCCAGCGGGTCCTGCGTCACGCGACGGCCCTGCGGATCTACGGCCCCTCCGTCATCGGCGCCTCGGCGACGGCCGGTGCTTGGGAGGCCGTCCTTCCGGGCATGCGGCTCACCCTCACCCTGTCGCCGGACGCCTCACGCGGGTTCTCCGGCGAGGGCGGGGTCCTGGACGCGCTCTCCGCCGACGAGGCCGGTGAGGACGCCGAGTTGATCTCCGTGCTGCTGGCCTGGGAGCCCCGCATCGACATCGCCGACATGGCCGCCGCCTCGGGACTCGCCCCCGAGCGGGTCCGCGCCGCGCTGACGCGACTGGGCACCTCGGGACGCGTCGGGTACGACACGGCGGAGGCGGCCTACTTCCACCGTGAACTGCCGTACGACGCGCAGCGCGTGGAGCGTCACAATCCGCGGCTGCGCTCGGCCCGTGCGCTGGTGGCCGCGGGGGCGGTGACTCTGGCGGGCGCGATCGGGACGGTGACCGCCGAGGACGGTCATGTGCACCGGGTGCGCGACGAGGCGGGGGTGTTGAGCTGCAGCTGTGTGTGGTGGGCGAAGTACCGGGGCGGACGCGGACCGTGCAAGCACGCGCTGGCGGTGCGGATGGTGCGGCGGGGTGCCGCGGTGGAGCAGGAACAGGAACTGGTGCGGGTCGACGGGGGTGTGCGATGAGTTCGCTGATGGAAGCGGTGCGGGCGGGGCGGACGGCCGAGGCGGTGGGACTGCTCGACGGGCTGACCGACACCGAACGGCGAGCGTTTCTCCCGGAGTTGAAGGAACTTCGCAAGGAGCTGCGCAAGGCACCGTGGGAGGAGCCGTCCCGCCGCGCCTATCCGGCTCTGCACGCGGCCGGCGCGGCGTGCGAGACGGGAGCGGCAGCTGCGGCGACCTGGATCGCCGCCACCGACATGCGCTGGTCGCGGTCGTCCCCCGCGCTGCTGATCCACATCCTGGGCGACCGCGACACCGTCTGGCTGGCCGACGTGACGCACCGTCTCGCCGCGCGTCCGGCCTCCTCCAGCGTGCCGTACGAGCTGATGGCCGGCCTGGTGCGGCTCTCGGGCTGCCCGGTGCCGACGACGGACTCCTACGTGCGGGGCTGGGTGGAGCACATCGGCCACCTGTGGCAGCGCGGTGACACCCTCCTCGACCGGCTGCGCCAGGATCCGCATCTCGCGGAGCTGGTGACCGCGGTCTTCGAGACGGAGGACATCGGCAGCCCGCTGGAGTGGACCTCGACCGAGGGCCCGAACAGTTGGGTCGACGCGCTTGCCGCGCTCACCGCCGAAGGCGCCCTGGACCGGAAGCGGACGGTGGACGCGTGCGTGGCCCGGCTGCTGAGGGGCGGTACGACCGTCGATCACCGGGTGTTCCTGCGCGTGTTGAAGGCCCTCGCCCTCACTCGCGAGGAGGAGCGGGAGCGTACCCCCGACTGGCTGGCGCTGGCCTCGGACGCGGTGTCCGTGGTGGCGTCGCATGCCCAGTCGGTGCTCGGTTCCCTTGTTCTGGACGGGGAGTTGACGTCACGCCGGCTGGCGGAGATGTCCGACGCGGTGCTGTTCCGGACCGAGAAGAAGCTCGTCCGGGCACAGCTCGTACTACTGGGCAAGGTGCTGGCGCGGGACGCGTCCGCCGCCGCCGAGGTCCTGCCCGCCCTGGCGCAGGCCTTCGGGCACGAGGACGCCGAGGTGCAGGAGCGGGCCCTGAAGCTGGTCGAGCGACACCTCAAGAAGATCGACTCCCCCGACGTGCGGGCCGAACTGGCCGGTGCGGCGGACCAGTTGGTGCCCACCCTGCGCGCACGCGCGGTCGAGACGCTGGGCGCCGCTCCGGTGACAGCAGCGGCGACGGTCTACGAGGAGGTGCTCCCGCCGTCCCCGGAGGCGGCTCGCCTCGCACCGGCGCCCGAATCGGTGGTCGAACTCGCCGAGGAGGTGGGCGCGTTGCTGGCGACCAACGGCGATGTGACCACGTTCGAGCGCACGTTGGACGGACTCGTCCGTCATGCCTACCGGGACCGGGATGCCCTGGTGGAGGCGTTGGGGCCGGTGGTCGCGCGCCGCTGGTGGGACAGCGTCGATCCCGAGTACGTCCGACGTTCGGACGACCACTTCAGCAGGACGCGCCACGGCCTCAACAGTGTGTCGGACGGTCTCGACCTCCTTCTGGCAACCCTCCGGGACAAGGTGCGCACCGTCACGCTCCACGACGCGGTCCAGCACGGCTCCCGGTCCCGGGAGTGCGGACACAGCGCGCTGTCCCGGGCTTTCGCGGCTCGCGTGTGGGAGGTGGCGTACCGGCTCCGCGCGGAGCCGCTGCCGTTCCTGCTGTCGACTCCCAGTTGGAGTACCGGTCTGCTGGAGCCGGACGAGTTGGTGGACCGGCTCGACACATACCGGCGCCTGGGCACGCGGGCGTCCGCGGCCGACTTCGCACAGGCACTGCTGCGGGTGCGCCGCGGGGACGGGGCGGCGGCGGCAACGGCGGCCGAGCGCGCGCGGGCTCTCGGCACGGCGGAGGGCGTCCGGCTCGCCCGATGGCTGACGTCCGGGGGCCCCGTCCTGCCCACGAGCCGACGCCGGGCATCCGGGGCCCGCGTCCTGCTCGAATTCGGTGAACTCGTCTCGCTGCAGGCCGACTTCCCGGCCGGGTTCCGGGCGCTGGGGCAACCGAACACGGTCTACGGCGAGCATGGGTACTGCTACCACTGGAGCCTGGACATGCAGCGGCACTGGCTCGCGATACTCCCCGAGCTGCGCGAACTGGTGGCGGTGCGGGTGCTGCGTGACGTGTCCGCCGTCGCCGTGGACGACACCCGCGGCGCAGCCGCCGTACTCCCGCTGCTGGCCGAATCCGGGGGCGGAGCCGGCGAGGCGACGCACCTGTGTCTGGCGTACGGGCTCGGTGCGCGGCACCCCGAGGACCGGCTCGCCGCCGTGGACGCGTTGCTGGTGCTCGCGGCGCGGGGACAGTTGGACGCGGCTCGGCTGGGTACGGATCTCGGGCAGCTGGTGCGGAGCGGGGCCGTGAAGCCGTCGCGGCTCGTCGAGTCGGTGCGGACAGCGGCTGCCACCGGGGCGAACGCCACCATATGGGGGATCCTCGGCCACACCCTGCCCGCGCTGCTCGCCGACGCGGACGGCGACGCCAAACCCGCCCATACGCGGGGGCTCGGGGACCTCCTCGCCGTGGCCGCCGAATGCGCGGAGCGGTCCGGGGCCCGTGGCGAGCTACCGCATCTGGCGCAGACGGCGTCCCGGAGCGGCTCGTCCCGGCTGGTCGCGCAGGCGCGTCGGCTGCGCACTGCGCTGGTGGCGGAGGTGGCCGCGTGACGTAGGGCGGTAAGGCTGACCTTCAGGGCACCACACTCATAAAAAGAACTGCAAAAGGTACAGAACCACGCTTTTACCGGTCGGTCACAGAGCGTTCGTGATCACGCAACACCCTTCCTTCACAGTGGTTGCATGAGTCGAGACATGTCTGATGTGACGCGCGCAAGGCACGGGCGTCCGGTGCACCACTGGCGGCGGGACCTGGTGGAGCTGGCGGCGCTGTTCACGGCGGTCGCGGTGGCGGACGTCGTGGCGGATCTGGTGGGGCACGGGCCCGACGGTCCGGTGCTCCTGGCGATCTCCGCGCTGGCGCTGATCGCCACGACGGGGTTCCACACATGGTGGTCACGCCGCCACGGTCATGCGCCGCCGACGGGCGATACCGGTGCCCGGCAGGCCGCGGAGTCGCGGCCCGCCGAACCCGGGCACGAGGAGTTCTTCCTCGCCGAGGGCGCAGGCTGGCGGGAGGCGCTGGACTT